>JAGXRV010000081.1 GCA_018335695.1 Clostridium sp. | reverse complement strand
AAATTGGATTGGTACATCATTCAGCGATTCTGTCGATGGTACGCCAAGAAAACAAAAAGACGCCACACAAGTGTGTGGCATCAAGTTAATAAGATGTTGAAACAGCAGAAATTACTGAAGCTTGCTTAACTGAATGCTCATAAATGACGAACATCGGAAAGCCGTATGAGGGAAAACCTCACGTACGGTTTGATGAGGAGGGGCTGAAATAGTATTTTTATTTCAGTCTTTCACTCTACTGTACATGTTATTCCGCGCTATGTGGGTGATGTAAAAAACCCGCGTGGCGGGGTCAGGAAGATAAAAACCAGCATTGAACCTTATCCGGCAGAAGAAATACTTGGTGAGAAGGTTTATAACAAACTTGTTAGGGATAAGATTCCGGAACTGATCAGGGAGGCGGGGAAAGAACCGATTTTCCGTGTTGCGGACAAGCACCAGTATAAGCGGTTGCTTCAGCAAAAGATGTGGGAGGAAATCGAAGAGTTTATTGCGTCTGGAAATAAGGAAGAGCTTGCTGATATCTTGGAAGTGGTGAAGGCGCTGGCAATGCAACAGGGAGTGAGTTGGAGAGAGTTAGTTGCATTAACTGATGAAAAGGCAAAACAGCGCGGAGGTTTTGGTGAGATGATTGTCCTGGAGCGGGTGTTAGATGAATAAACGGGGCTGATCAATGATCAGCCCCTAAAAATTGTACTGGACAATAGAATGGGACAAATCACCTGTCCCAATGTCGGTGCTGGGCAATGGCTTCAATGAATTTTTGATTGAAATTGTTAAAGTCCGTAGCGTTACGGATGGTGACAACGCCTGCGGCAAATGGAGCGTCGCCAATTTCTGAGGCGGCCAGCAAGTCGATTCCTTCATTTGTGGCACCTATTGTCTTAAAGTGCTTGAATGCTTCATTGACGAAATGCTTGGATTCTTTCTGTGAGAGCAATATATCTACGCACTGCCGCCCGCCGGTGACATAAACCGCGTCGTATATGACGGAGGAGCCGGTATGGTAGTTCCTCATCACGTCTAGCTGCTGTCCGTCAGCACTAGTGATTTTACCTAGGTTTTTGCTTATAATTTCGCATTTAACGCCTGCTTCTTTCAGCGCCTGCATGATCTGGATTATTTCAGCAAAGTTGAATCCGTTCTCCGCGAGAATGCCTACTTTACGTGTTCGTGGGCTTTTTAGCGTTTTTTCCTGACTTACCGCCGGTGAGGATGCGGTTACACCGGTTTGGCCTGGCTGCGCCGGCGGGTTTGCGCCCACGCCTATAGCGATCTGTTTGGCCAAATCACTGTCTACGTTATTAAACATATCGACAACGCGTTGTTTAATAGACTTATCGAGCACGTTGCCTACTTCGAAAATAAAAGCGTCAATAATATGCTGCTTTTCCGTGATGGACATGCTGTTCCAGAACAGTGTTGCCTGCCGGTAGAAATCTTTAAAACTTTCACTGCGCTCACGAATCTTGCGTCCATCGACTTTTTCGGCATAATGGAGATAACCGTGTTCCGTATCCGGCGCCGGTTGCGGTGTATTTTTTTGTATCTGATTCGGAGAGTAGGCGACCACACCGCGGTCGATCGCCATGCGGTGGTAACCGTCCCGCTGATTGTTATGTACCGGGGCTAAGGGGCGGTTAATCGGGATTTCGTGGAAGTTGGGACCGCCGAGCCGGATCAGCTGTGTATCCAGGTAAGAGAACAGCCGTCCCTGCAAAAGCGGGTCGTTGCTAAAATCTATACCTGAAACAACATGACCGGGATGGAACGCCACCTGTTCCGTTTCCGCAAAGAAGTTGTCGACATTACGGTTGAGTACCATATTGCCGATGATTTTGACGGCAACTTGTTCTTCCGGCCAGATTTTCGTTGCGTCCAGGATGTCAAAATCAAATTTAAATTCGCTTTCCTCATCCAGCATCTGAACACCCAGTTCATATTCCGGATAATCGCCCATTTCAATGGCGTCCCACAGGTCACGGCGGTGGAAATCCGGGCTTTTGCCTGCAATTTTCTGCGCTTCATCCCAGACGAGGGAATGGACGCCCAACTTGGGCTTCCAGTGGAACTTTACAAAGCGGGCTTTGCCTTGGTCATTTACAAAGCGAAAGGTGTTCACGCCAAAGCCTTCCATCATGCGGAAGCTTCTGGGAATTGCCCTGTCGGACATCAGCCACATGACCATGTGCGCTGTTTCCGGCGTACTTACCACAAAGTCCCAGAATGTATCATGTGCGGATGATGCCTGGGGAATCTCATTATGCGGCTCCGGCTTTATGGCATGGATCACGTCCGGGAATTTAATGGCGTCCTGAATAAAGAACACAGGGATGTTATTGGCCACCAAATCGTAGTTGCCGTCCCCAGTGTAGAACTTGGTGGCAAAGCCTCGAACGTCGCGTACCGTATCAGCCGAGCCTCGGGAACCCACCACTGTGGAAAAACGCACAAATACTGGAGTTTTTACATTTGGGTCCTGCAAAAACTCTGCTTTGGTATACTCGGTCATTGGTTCGTAGACCTGGAAATAACCGTGCGCGCCAAATCCGCGTGCATGAACCGCACGTTCGGGAATCCGTTCATGGTCGAAGTGCATCATCTTCTCACGGAAATGGAAGTCCTCCATCAGAGTGGGCCCGCGCGAACCAGCTTTCAGGGAATCGTCAGTGTGCGAAACTCTCACACCCTGGTTTGTTGTCAGGATCTCACCGCTGTGGTCAACTCGGAAATCAGCAAGCTGCTTCTCTTTGCTGTGTTCGTTTATACCATGGTTGTTGTCCAATTTCCTCCACCTTTCTTTGCATTATAATACTCCTGCTTGTCAGGTCTAGCGAGATAATCTCCAGCTTTGAGAAGTGAAATTATAGGTTTTTTAGTTTGTCTTGGAAGAGCAAATCATATACTGTCTGAACAAGAGGAAAGATTAATGATTTCAAAGAAAAATGTCAGAATTTAGTCTTTTAGGCAGGAATTGGGCAGACAATGTGGAAGAGTTTTTGCAAACTTTTCTGGAGGCGTTCTTAGTGTTTGTTTTTCAACGCCGTGAGTTATTGGGTGCTCTTTTCTTGGCCGGCTTGCTGTTTGCCGGTTTGTTGTTACGTTTTGTGCTTTTGCCGGATAATGAGCCGGAAATTGTGCTGGAGCAAGCGGCGGAGCCGTCAGAGCAGCAAGCGCCTGAGGAAGAAAAAAAGATTGTTGTGCATGTAGCCGGTGCTGTGAAAAACCCGGGCGTTTTTACGTTGCCGCAAGGTTCGCGAGTGTTTGAAGCGATTGACAAAGCAGGCGGTGCGTTGCCGGAAGCTAATGTCCACGCCTTAAATTTGGCTGAATCATTGTTTGACGGCAGGAAAATAATTGTACCGAGTGCTAATGTGCAAGAGGGAGAAAGCCAGGCAGTGCCGATTCAAGACGGGCGGATAAATATTAATAACGCGACCGCTACTCAATTGGAAGAACTGCCGGGCATAGGTCCGGCCAGGGCAAGCGCTATTGTGCGTGAGCGAGAAAAGAACGGGCCGTTTAGGCAGGTTGAGGATTTGGCTCGTGTCAGAGGCATAGGCTCTAAGACTGTGGAGGCATTGCGCGAGTATGTTACCGTCCATTGAAGAGTCAAGGAATAGCGGACGGCTGACTGTGGCGGCATTGCCGTTGCTCGCCGCGGCTTTTGCCGCAGGCATTGCCCTAGCTAGGTTCTGGCCTCATCCTCTGATTTGGGCAGCAGGGTTAGCATTTTTTCACGGTGCTTTTTTGTTGTATTTATATGTTCGGCAGCGACCGCTCGGAGCGTTCGTACTGCCTTTATTTCTGTTATTGGGAGCGATTAGCTTCCAGTTGGCGGAATTGGAAATCTACGCTCCTCTGAGGGAACTCCTGGGGCGGCAAGTTATCTTATCTGGCTATGTTCACCGTATCGACAGCAGGGATAGTCAAAGTGTCGCTTTTCTCTTTCAGGTTGAGCAAGCAGCTTTCGTTGGAGAAGAGGCGTCAACGTTGCGTACCAGGATACGCGTCAGGATTTTTCGTCCACCTCCGACACTGACTGTTAGCTATGGACAACGCTTAAGATTGTCCGGAGAATTAGTTGCCCCGGCAGGCCAGAGAACTCCCGGCGGCTTCAATTATGCAGCCTTTCTGGCGGGAGAAGGGGTGGCAGCACTCTTAACTTCGGAAGGGTCAGCCGTGGAGGTATTGCCCGGCAGGGACGGTTATTTTTGGCTCAGTGCAGCCGATGCGGCGCGTCAGCGTGTTACGGGAGCTTTGCTTCGCTGGCTGCCGCCGCAGGAAGCCGGACTGGCTCTAGGTTTGCTTTTAGGAGAGACAAAACATTTGGCTTTGGAAACAGAAGAAGCCTACCGACGCCTTGGCATAACACACCTTTTGTCTGTATCTGGGGTGCATACCGCTTTTGTAGCGGCTTTTGCCTTGCTGCTTACCAGCCGGATACGCCGAAAAATAATTGGTGCAGGCTTGGCAGCCGTTTTAGTTTTAGCATATCTGTTGTTGACAGGTGGTGAGCCTCCGGTCTGGCGGGCGGCGATTATGCTTTGGCTGGTGATGGGAGCGCGTCAGCTTGGCCGCGAGAGTGACGGAGTGCAGGTTCTGGCGGCGGCAGCGCTGCTGATGCTCTTTTTTCGACCTCACTGGTTATTCAGCTTGTCATTTCAACTTTCTTTTTTGGCTTCTTTGGGAATTTTAGTGCTTTCACCCCGCATGCAGCCATACTTTTCTCGTCTGCCACGCTTTCTGAGTGGTTCTCTCTGTGTAACTTTGGGGGCGCAAGCGGCTGTGTTGCCTCTGCAGCTTTCTCTTTTTGCGTTGTTGCCGCTTTTCTCAGTCCCGGCAAATTTATTGTTTGTTCCGTTAGTTGGCGCAGTTATGGGACTAGGCTTAGCAGTTATAGGCGCGAGTATATTCTCTCCGCTGCCGGCGGCTCCATTTTGCTATGCAATTTATCCGGTTCTGTTAGCGTTAAACGAAGGGCCAAAACTGTTGGCAGGATTGCCGGGAGCGGCTGTGGTTCCGCCGCCGTTGCATCCGGGCATCTGGGCAATGTATGTTCTTTTGCTTTGCCTGTTTGCTTGCGGCGTTAAAATTGTCTGGACGCGTGCGAGACTAACTTTGACGGCTCTATTGCTTTTAAATCTGGTTATTTTTTCTCCTTTGTCAGCAGATTTGCTTCCTAGTATTGCCGGTCGGCAATTGGAAGTCGATTTTTTAGATGTGGGACAAGGTTTGTCCATATTTATCCGCACTCCGGAAGGGAAGAATATTCTACTGGATGCCGGAGGTCGTCGCGGCGGTACTTTTGATCCCGGAGAGAGGATAGTGTTGCCTTATCTGCGAAGCCGTCGGGTGACAAGCCTAGATTTGCTTGTTTTGACCCATCCTTCAGAAGATCATCACGGTGGTATGCCGGCGGTTTTGTCTGGTATTGCTGTCAGTCGTTTTGCCGGCAATGGCGAGAGAGACGATACAGCATCATTTTTAGCCGTTAAGGAAAAACTGGCTGCCGCAGCAATTCCGACGATGGTATTGGCGGGCGGTGACCGTTTACTGCTGGGTGAAGAGTTGGTGCTGGAGGTGTTGTCGCCGCCGCCGGAAAAATTCAGTTATACAGTTGATGATGTTAATAACAATGCGTTAATCAAGCGTTTGAAGTTTAATGATTTTTCTGTCTTGTTTACTTCTGACGGGGAGCATGAGGCGCTGGAGCGTTTAGTGCGACTACAGCCGGAAAGTTTGTCTGCCGTAGTTCTGCAAGTGCCTCATCATGGTAGCCGCAGAGCTATGTCGGAACAGTTTTTGTCGGCAGTTGGTGCCCAAGCTGCAGTAATTTCTGTGGGACGCAATACTTACGGTCATCCGCATGAGGAAGCGCTTATGCTTTTAGCGCAAGAAAAAATGACCATCTTTCGTACCGACCTGCATGGGGCTGTTACTATTCGCAGTGACGGTTTCCGATGGTCAATAGAATCTCAGCTATTAGAGTAAAATCTCGGATGTACACAATAGATAAAAGGAATTTTGAAGAAAAAAGGAGAAGATAAGAAAAAGAGAATTTCGCAGAGGTGGTTTACCTGACAGAAGAAAATAAACTTTTATCTGAAGTGTTGCAGTCAGCGCTGGATGTGGACAAAAATGGTTCACTTTCTCTGGGAGAGTTAATGAACCGTATTGCCGAGCGTGGCTTTGGTTTGTTGTTTGTTATTCTGGCGCTGCCGACGCTTTTTCCGCTTTTGCCTCCCGGTTCGGCGGCAACCATTGGTTTTATCTATATCCTGATCGGCGGACAGATGTTGCTTGGCCGTAGTTCTCCTTGGTTGCCGCAGCGAGTAAGAAGCTATCATCTCTCTGAACAAACGGCTCACAAGTTGCGGGAACGGAGTGTCAGGTTTTTTAAAACAGTGGAGCGTTTTTCGTCACCGCGTTGGCTGTTCATGGAAAAGCTGATAGTTCTTCGATTGGTTGCTTTAACAGTCGTTTTCTTGGGGTTTATTCTTTTGACGCCTTTGCCTTTTATGAATACTTTGCCTGCTTTTGCCGTACTGCTGCTTGGCACCGGACTGATAAACAGGGATGGTGTTTTTCTCTTGCTCGGGTTGTTGATAAGTTTTGGTCTGTTCAGTTTTATCTACTTTGGTCTTAGTGCTATTTTTACAGCCAGAAGTTTTTTTAAGGGTGTAAGCGATATCCTCTGCTATGCAGGAGTTATAAGCTTCTAAAAATATGCCTGCTCATAAGATGTAAGAATAGACGGTCAGAGAACAAGGCCGCCGTCGACGGAAAGTACCGTGCCGGTGATAAAGCGAGCCTCATCTGATGCAAGGTACAAGTAGGCATTAGCGATATCTTCAGCATAGCCAAGAGATTTGAGAGCAGATTTGTCTTTCATCATTTCGAGTATCTTCTCGGGCATTTTGTTCGTCATAGGTGTGACAATGAAGCCGGGGGCTACGGCATTTACGCGAATGCCGTTACGGCCCAGTTCTTTTGCCCAGGATTTTGTTATGCCAATAACGCCCCATTTGGTGGCGGCGTAGTTCGTTTGTCCAAAGTTGCCATAAATGCCTACTATTGATGAAGCGTTAAGGATAACGCCTCCGTTGCCTTTTTCGAGCATTACGGCCGCTGCCGCCTGACCACAATGGAAAACTCCTTTGAGGTTGACGTTTAAAACTCGATCAAATTCAGCTTCAGTCATTTTAAGCAGCGTGTTGTCTGCTGTAATACCGGCATTATTGATTAGAATATCAATTTTACCGTAGAAAGAGACGGTTGTATTGACCATCGCATCAACCATGACTCGATTAGTTACATCAACTTTTAAGCCGATAGCTTGCCCGCCAACTTCGGTGATTTCGGCAACGACTCTGTTTATATCATGATCATTAACGTCAGCCACAACCACTTTAGCACCTTCCTGACTAAAGCGTTTAGCAGTGAATTCACCGATTCCACGCGCACCTCCGGTGATGATTGCAACTTTTTCTTTGAGACGCATATGGCTTCTCCTCCTTTTTTCTACTGGAAATTCTCCGGTTTCCCTGACTAACAGGGAGACAGTTTTATGACTAATCGAGTTTAAGTCCCATCGGTTCCGGTTTAAAAATACGGTTGTCCATCTCCTTGAGATGAGCGCTGATAATCGGCTTGAAATCCATTTGGTTTAGAATGTCACGTTGCAAGTCTACCCCCGGCGCGATTTCTTCCAGGACGAGACCTTCGCTGCCGAGGCGGAAAACAGCTCGTTCCGTAACATAGAGGATTTTCTTGTTGTGTTCTTGGGCATACTCACCGCTGAATGTCACATGCTCCACCAGCGGGATGAACTTTCTTTGCACACCTTCTTTGGCAATGTGCAGTTTGGCGTCGGTGATTTGAATTTGCAGTTCGCAGGCAGTAAAAGTTCCGCAGAAAACTACTTTCTTTGCGTTTTGCGTGATATTTATAAAGCCGCCTGCTCCGGCCACTTTTGTGCCGAATTTACTGACGTTGACATTACCCATGCAGTCGCATTGCGCAAGACCGAGGAAAGCTACGTCTAAGCCGCCGCCATCATAAAAATCAAACATATAGCCTTGATCGATAATTGCGTCGGGATTTGTTGCACAGCCAAAGCTCAAGCCTCCCGCAGGCACACCGCCTATAGGACCGCTCTCGAGGGTGAGACGTAGGTGACTGCCTATTCCCTCTTCGTTGGCTACTAAGGCTACGCCCTCCGGCATGCCAATGCCGAGGTTGGTGATAGCCCTAGGGATTAATTCCATGGCTGCTCGTCGGGCAATGACTTTGCGCTCATCTAAAGGCAATGTCTTTATAGATTTCATCGGCAGCTTAATATCGCCGCAATATGACGGATTGTATTGTTCGGCAAAAGTTTGCATGTGGTTTTCGCTCTTAGCTTCCACAATAGCATCTACCAGAATGCCAGGTATTTTTATTAAGCGCGGGTCAAGAGTTCCTTTGGCCACAACTCTTTCGACTTGTACGATGACCAATCCACCTGAGTTGCGTGCTGCTTGGGCAATGGAGAGGACTTCAAGTGTCACGGCTTCTTTGTGCATCGTGGTATTGCCGTCTTCATCGGCGTAGGTGCCTCTGATCAGCGCTACGTTAATAGGGAAGGCCTTATAGAATAAATATTCTTTGCCGTGGAGTTGAAGTAGCTCCACCACATCTTCGGTAGTTTTGGTGTTTAGTTTGCCGCCTTGTCGGCGGGGGTCAACAAAGGTTTTCAGACCTACATGTGTCAGGGTGCCGGGTTTGCCGGCGGCGATATCGCGGAACATGTGACAGATAACACCTTGCGGCAAGTTGTAAGCTTCAATCTTGTTTTCCACAGCCAGTTTGCCAAGTTAGGCGCAAGACCCCAATGACCGCCAATAACTTTCGTCACCAGGCCTTCATGGCCGAGATGATTCATACCTTTTTCTTTGCCGTCTCCCTGTCCGGCGGCATAGACAAGTGTAATGTTCTGAGGGTGATTTTCCGAGATGAAACGTTGTTCAATGGCAAGAGTCAATTCTTCAGGATGGCAGTTACCGACAAACCCACCACAGGCAATGGTAGCGCCATCACGAATTTTCGCGATTGCTTCTTTAGCTGTCATCACCTTTGACTGCATGTAGCGTTTCCTCCCTTTATATTAATTTGACTTTAACGTCGCTTAAATCAGCAGTGATATTATTAGTTAACTGTCGACTCCGGTACAATAATCCGCACTTACTGTTGAGTATTCGCCGTGTGGATGCGCTTTCCTGCCCTTATATTTGCCACACCTCTGCACTATAAAAACTGCCCTGAAAGTACGCGCTCTCCTAGTTGCCAAGAAATCAGAGGTCAGATATCGGACTCGTTGGAATCGGCGAAATAGCCGTTTCCCATAAAATTTTTCCCCTCTCCCTCTGGGAGAGGGTTAGGGTGAGGGTTGGATTGTCCTGCTTTTTAGGGGCATATGTGCCAATGTGGGCGTAGGATAAACTAATTAAAACAAAGATGGAGAGATGCCAAGTATGAGTATGGCTGAGGAAACTAAGGGAAATACAAAAGAAATTTATCTGGCTGGCGGTTGTTTTTGGGGAACTGAAAAATACCTGTCACTTATTAAAGGGATAGTGAACACAGAAGTGGGTTATGCAAATGGGACTACTGCAAACCCTTCTTATGAAGACGTCTGCCATAAAGGTAGCGGCCATGCAGAAACGGTTAGAGTAAGGTATAACCCGAACGAAATTAGCTTAGAGTTTATTTTGAGGCTCTTTTACGATATTATCGATCCTTTGGCGATAAACAGACAGGGCAATGATTGTGGGCCACAGTATCGTACAGGCATCTATTATGCAGATGAGCAGGACGGAGAAATAATTGCAAATTCTATAAAAGAGCTGCAAAAAGAATATGACAGGCCTGTTATGGTTGAGGTGATGCCATTGCAAAACTACTATGCCGCAGAAAAATACCATCAGAAATATTTAGATAAAAACCCGCATGGTTACTGCCATATCGGCGGAGAAAAATTCAAAAAAGCAAAACACGCGCAAGACTATAATTTAAGAAATTAGTTCAGTAGAGCAAAAATAGAGCGAGCACAAAAATAATGACTCCCGAAACACCCACAGCTTTATACACGCTGCCCGGCATTTTGGAAGTCATTTTTTTAGTATGCTTTACTGAAACCCGGCTCGCCGTCATAAAGCCAAAGTTTTTGCGCTGCCGACCAGAGCCAATTTTCGCTGAGTTTGCTCAGAAAGCGATCTATATCCCGGTCGGTAATTTCCGAGGTGGCGAGAAAACGGCAGCGGTACCAATTGACCATCATTAAATCGGGACTGACATAGCCAGGCCAGACTTTGGTGCCCCGGTTAGAAACAAATTCACACTGGAAGTTTTCAAAGTCTGCAAATTGCGGCACGCCATTCTCGCTGATGAGATAGACATCCACACCTATTAGCTTGATATCTTTAGCTTTCTGATTAATTGTAACCAACCCCCTTCTCCGTGTCGGTTCATAAAAGAGCCGACTCTTTCGTCAGACTATATTAGTCTCGTCGTTGTTAAGCCGTCACCGGCTGAGCAGCGTCATCCCTTGCAGTCAGGTCAGGCTTGCTCGCGCATTTTATCCACGATTGCTTGCGCATATTCATCTGTGCCGGCAGTGCCGCCTACATCGTAGGTGACCCGCTTGCCTTCCGCCAGGACAGCGTTCATCGCCTTGTCGATTCGTTCGGCAGCATCGGTCTCTCCCAGCCAGCGCAACATCATAATGCCGGAACCTAAGACGGCGGAGGGGTTAACTTTTTTTAGGCCGGCGTATTTGGGTGCTGAACCGTGGACTGCTTCAAAGATAGCGCAGTTGTCACCGATATTAGCGCCGGGTGCAAAGCCAAGTCCGCCTACCATACCGGCACATAGGTCGGTGATGATATCACCATATAGATTGGGCAAGACAAGACAATCAAATTGGGCCGGGTTGCGCACCAACTGCATAGCACAGTTGTCCACGATAATATCGTCTGTTTCGATTCCAGGGTATTTTTTAGCCGCCTCGCGGAAAGCGTCCAGAAAGAGTCCGTCTGTCATTTTCATGATATTAGCTTTATGCACACAAACTACCTTCTTGCGTCCCCTGGCGATGGCCCACCGTAAAGCGAAGTCGGCGATACGGTATGACCCCGGCCAGGTAATCACCTTCAGACACTGAGCTACTTCACTCGAAACCATGTGTTCAATAGCGGCGTAAGTATCCTCCGTGTTCTCACGGAAAACAAGAATATCTATATTGTTCCAAGGTCTTTTCAGAGCCGGGACAGAGAAGGCCGGACGCACATTTGCATATAGGTCAAACACTTTGCGCAGCGTAACGTTGGCGCTTTTATGGCCTGTCCCAATCGGCGTTGTCGTCGGTCCTTTCAGAGCAACCTTGTTTTTGGCAACAGACTGGATAGTTTTTTCCGGCAGAAGCGTGCCGAATTTTTCCAGGCAGTCTAGGCCGATCTCTTCGTACTCCCACTTGATTTCCACGCCGCTGGCGTCGATGATCGTTCTGACCGCTTCACAGATTTCCGGACCGGTTCCTTCCCCGGGGATAAGTGTTACTATGTGCTTTGACATCGGAGGCCTCCTTGGAAAAAGATTAAGCCCGCTTGGGCGAGTGCTGGCTTTATGTCTGCGAAATTATAATTTTCGACACATTAGAGAGAAATCCTGTTTCATTCTAGCAGATTTTAAGACGATTGAAAACCCCGAAAACCGTTTTTATAGGCAGCGCTAAGCAGAAGTTTTGCTTAGCGAGTTGCGGTCAAACTATGCATGAGCGCATTTCTAAGAGAGAGGCGAAGGATTTGAGGATTTGATGTCGAAGTAGGAAAGAATACAGATAGTTATAAGGTGCGTGATCGTAATGAGTGATATTTTCTGTAAGGATATACTGAATCACTCCCCCGTTGGATATGCATATTACAGGGTATTATGCGGTGAAGATGGCTTGCCTTATGACTACGAGTTCATTGATGCCAATCCAGCTTTCGCAAAAATGATTGGCATGTCATCATTTGAGATAGTTGGCAAAAAGGCTGCCGAGATTTTACCGTCAATGTGGGGCGGAAAGTCCGAATTATCATTGTATTGCGAGGAAATTGCCATAAACGGCGGCGGCAATATGGAGTTTGAGCATTATTATGAGCCGCTTAGCAGATGGTATAAAATAAATGTATTTTCTCCGGCAAAAAACCATTTTGTTACATATCTCACTGATATTACGTATCAGATGAAAATCTTGGAAGAACAAAACACCTTAAATACTTTTTTTAACGATATTGTAATCGAACTAGACGAAAATTTTCGATATATCAATTACAATCCTAGCAAAAAATATGATTTTCAGCAGAGACAAAAAATTATCGGCAAAACAATTCGTGAAGTTTATGGCTTGGGATTTGCTTTGCAGCTTGAGAGTCAGTGTAAAACAGCGCTGGCGTCAGGGAAAATGGAGAGTTTCATTCACAAGTCGCCGATGCCTGGTGTTGACAGGTGGTTTCGCACGAATATAATTTACAGAACGGATAGTTTTAAGCAAAATAAATATATTATTGTCACAAGAGACATCACTGAAAAAGTAGAAGCTGAAAAGGCAATATATGCAGAAAAGGAGAGACTGCGGGTTACATTGCAGTCGATCGGCGACGCTGTGATAGCTACAGATAAAAGCGGTCTGGTTATCAGCTTAAATCCGGTTGCCGAGCAGTTAACCGGCTGGTCCGAGCAGGAAGCAAAAGGAAAAAGTGCGCAGGAAGTTTTTCATATCATCAGCGAGAAAACAAGAGAAGTATGTGAAGACCCTGTGCAAAAAGTACTTAGTTCAGGTAATATTATCGGCCTTGCAAACCATACCGCGCTAATCTCTAAAGACGGCACGGAGAGGCCTATTGCTGACAGTGCGGCACCGATTAAAGATGAGGCCGGCTTGATTCATGGTGTTGTTCTGGTTTTTAGGGATGTGACCGGTGAAAAGCTTAGGCAGGAAGAAATTGAATATCTCAGCTACCATGATAGTTTAACGGGTCTATACAATCGCAGGTTTTTTGAGGAAGAATTAAAAAGGTTGGATGTGGAAAGAAATTTGCCGATGACATTAATTATCGGTGACGTAAACGGGTTAAAACTGATAAATGACGCGTTTGGCCATCTTGTGGGAGACAGGCTCTTGCAGAAGGCAGCCGCAGCCATAAAACAGGCTTGCCGTGTTGATGATATTGTTGCGCGCTGGGGCGGAGATGAATTTGTTATTATTCTGCCTAAGACAAACCAAAAAAGTGCGGTAGAACTTATTCAAAGAATCAGAAATTCATGTGTTCAGGCGGAAGTAGAGGCAATTAAACTTTCTATTTCTTTAGGTTATGAAACAAAAGAGAACTCAGATGAATATATCTCAGATGTGCTAAAATCGGCCGAAAGAAATATGTATAAAAATAAACTGCATGAAAGCCAGAGCATGGTAGGAAGCGCAATTAAAGTAATTCACAGTACTTTGCTGGAAAAAAACCATAGAGAAGCTGAACACTCCAGAAGGGTGGCAAAGATTAGCAAGAATATTGCAAAGGCGATGGGCCTGCCGGAAGCCAAAATAAATGAGATGGAAACCATCGGATTAATGCATGATATTGGGAAAATCGCTATTGCGGAAGCAATTTTGGAGAAGACAGGCGAACTTACAGAAGATGAATGGACTGAAATTAACCGGCATCCGGAAGTTGGCTACAGGATACTGAGTACTTCAAATGATACAGTTGAAATTGCTCGTTATGTGTTAGCCCACCATGAACATTTCGATGGCAACGGTTATCCGTCAGGCATTAAAGGAGAAGAAATTCCGTTACAGGCGAGAATTCTTGCTGTGGCAGACGCATTCGATGCTTTGACAAGCGAAAGGGTTCACAGAGCTGCTTATTCTTTGCCTTATGCAATAAAAGTATTGCAAAATAATGCGGGGAAGCAATTTGACCCGGAAGTGGTTAAAATATTTATTGAAAAAGTATTGGCTGAGTCGGCCGGAAAGGAAAGTGAATAAAGCGGATTTTTTAGTGTAATTTGTTAATGCTAATTTAAGCAGAAATTTGGGAAAACTAGTTAAAATTTGAACAAAGGAGGGTGTTTTTGATGGATGGAAAATATTGCCAGGTAGTAATAGTTGAATTGCCGCAGCGGGAGGAACAGGCTCCTAAGGTGCAGGATGTCTTTACTAAATACGGAACTTGCATCTTAACAAGACAAGGAGTGCATGACTTAAACAATAATATGGGAGTCATTACACTCAGCGTTCGAGCGGCAGATGAATATATGGATGAATTTTCCAAAGAATTGTCGGCAATACCGGGAGTCCGTGTCAACGTGGTAAAAACAGGATGTTATTGATGTGAACCTACAGGGGGACAGGTGATTTGTCCCACTCGTCCACGCGACCACCCCGCCCTTGCGGGCACCCCTCCAGGGGAGGGGAATTTTTGTACCAGGAAATTATATCGTTTCCGACGTAATGGGGGTGTCGCAGGGTGATTCCTTTTCGGACCCGCCCTGCAAGACGCGTCAGTTGAAGAAAACTCGAAGCGTTTTCTTTTTTTTGAGAAATGTGCTTATCGATTCGATTTGCTGCCATCATGCTGCCGCTAAAATGGCTTTTTTTAGAGAACTATTTTGTGATCGCTTTCATACGAGATGTCTGCCTTTTCGACACCTTTTTCTAAAAGTATATTGTAGCTTTCCTTTATCATATTTTTAGTTCCGCACATATAAACTTTATAGCCTTTTAGGTCTGTCATGTTTCTTAACTCATCTGTAACACGCCCTTTTTTGAGGCTGGTTGTCTTTTCTCTGGAAACAATTGCTGTATAACTAAACTTATCGTATTGCTCAGCCAATTTGTTAAAATAGTCATGGTATAAGAGATCTTTTTCATACTTTTGACCGGATATAAGGTGGATGACTTTTGCGTTGGGATAGTTTAACAAGGTATCTTTTGACATGGCAATGAAAGGAGTTATGCCGATACCGTTAGCAACAAAGAGAATTTTTTCGGCTGAAGGATCCAGCATTAATTCATTCCCCATAGGGCCTTCAAGTTCTACCACATCTCCAATATTAAATTCGCTAAATATTTTGCTTGTGCCATAGCCACTTGGAATCTTTTTTACAATTATGCTTAGCTGTCTATTGTCTTCGTTGTATGAGGAAATAGTATATGCTCGAAACGAACTTGGTCTCTCTTGAATTTTTACTAAGATGAATTGTCCTGAGCGGTAGTTTACTTCTTTTGGGGATTCAAAAGTGAAAACATACTCGTTTGCTTCTTCACTCAATTCTTTTTTAGCGGTAATTCTTGCCGTTATTTTTTTGCGATCCTCATAACCCTCTATAGAAGTTCTTGCCTTTAACTTCATTGCATCGTTTTGAGTCTCAAGCGACAAAGCACCTGCTGGGCAGTGTTCTACACATGTAGAACATTTGATGCAGTTTACATTATTAAATTGATTGACATCGGAGAACTCCAAGTAAGGTTGTAACTGGAATGGGCAAACTCGCGAACATTTGCCGCACTTGTGGCATTTTTCCAATGCGGAGATAGTTACTTTCTTCTCGGTTTTTTCGGTAATCCCAAACATTTTGCCTAATTTATGAGATAGTTTTTGCATGGAACCCATAGGGCAGAATTGGCACCAGATACGTGGCGTAATCAACATTGCTAAAAGACCACCGACTATTAATACCATAAGAAAAGTGTTGGCGAATAAAAGTCCCAGCCTATCCAAGAAATCATATGCGCCCCAGTTTTGAAAGACATTTACTACTCTTCTCATAAAATTAAACATAAAAAAGATGAAAAAGCCGACAATCATCAACTTAGATGTTAAGAAGCTGGGGATTTTGGCATTTTTACTTATGGGCAAGATGTTGTCAAATAAGCTGCCATGCGGACAGTATTTTCCACACCAAGACCTGCCAGTAAAGAATCCGGTAGTAATCAGCCCAGCCATAATAAAAGGCACAATTAAACCCAGTTTAGGTTCCCACAGACCGCCGATGGCAACAAGCACAGTAATTAACCAGCCAAATTTTCTGATTAAGCTAAAAGTTCGCTTTGCCTTAATATTGTAGTTTTTTTGCGTAGCCACAGACAACACCCCTTAATCAATCTTATACCCCTTGGGGGTATGTCATAAGTATACTTTTTTCTATGATTTTTGTAAAGGCTTTTTTATTTTTTTCAACTAAATTGCCAGGAAAGCTGCAAAAGGGAGTGCGGAATAGCCGGCAATTATCTACGCTCAAAATCAGGCCTGCAAAGTATGTGGCAAGGATTTTACATATTTTTGCAGAATACTATAATGTGTTGGTAATGCTAAAGAATTTGCGCCTGACAGGGGGTAGTTACCGTGTTCCGCAAATTGATACAGGCAGGATTGTTTTGGGTGTGGATATTTTTAGCGTTAGGGTTTGCTTTGGCTGCGGGAGTAGCTGTTGGGGCCGCATTGGCTGCTGCTCTAAAGCTATTTTAATAATGAAGTGCTATAAATAATACTCCCGTGTTAAGCAACACGGGAGCATTATTTTAGAAGTTCTCCGCATAAGGAAAAATTGTGGCAGACTTATTATCTTACTGTAGCCACTCATTAAAGAGCGTCAGATACATTAAGCGGTAAATGTCAGTATTGTCAACGACGCCGAGTTCACGCACACGACTAGCATTAAGTCCTTCAGCGCGGACAAGGATATCGCCCGCCAAATCCCATCTGAAGCTCCAGGTAACAGCAAAGGGGAAGGTGTTGCCATTCTTGTCTGGTGCAGAAACAAACGGCGCTGTCCCGGCACCGTCGATGCCGTCAAAGGGAGCATTGACAAACCGGCCGGACGTGTCGCTGTTGACCGGACCTTCTGTTACTAAAGGTCCTGT
>JAGXRV010000080.1 GCA_018335695.1 Clostridium sp. | reverse complement strand
TCCACGCGACCACCCCGCCCTTGCGGGCACCCCTCCAGGGGAGGGGAATTTTTGTACCAGGAAATTATATCGTTTCCGACGTAATGGGGGTGTCGCAGGGTGATTCCTTTTCGGACCCGCCCTGCAAGACGCGTCAGTTGAAGAAAACTCGAAGCGTTTTCTTTTTTTTGAGAAATGTGCTTATCGATTCGATTTGCTGCCATCATGCTGCCGCTAAAATGGCTTTTTTTAGAGAACTATTTTGTGATCGCTTTCATACGAGATGTCTGCCTTTTCGACACCTTTTTCTAAAAGTATATTGTAGCTTTCCTTTATCATATTTTTAGTTCCGCACATATAAACTTTATAGCCTTTTAGGTCTGTCATGTTTCTTAACTCATCTGTAACACGCCCTTTTTTGAGGCTGGTTGTCTTTTCTCTGGAAACAATTGCTGTATAACTAAACTTATCGTATTGCTCAGCCAATTTGTTAAAATAGTCATGGTATAAGAGATCTTTTTCATACTTTTGACCGGATATAAGGTGGATGACTTTTGCGTTGGGATAGTTTAACAAGGTATCTTTTGACATGGCAATGAAAGGAGTTATGCCGATACCGTTAGCAACAAAGAGAATTTTTTCGGCTGAAGGATCCAGCATTAATTCATTCCCCATAGGGCCTTCAAGTTCTACCACATCTCCAATATTAAATTCGCTAAATATTTTGCTTGTGCCATAGCCACTTGGAATCTTTTTTACAATTATGCTTAGCTGTCTATTGTCTTCGTTGTATGAGGAAATAGTATATGCTCGAAACGAACTTGGTCTCTCTTGAATTTTTACTAAGATGAATTGTCCTGAGCGGTAGTTTACTTCTTTTGGGGATTCAAAAGTGAAAACATACTCGTTTGCTTCTTCACTCAATTCTTTTTTAGCGGTAATTCTTGCCGTTATTTTTTTGCGATCCTCATAACCCTCTATAGAAGTTCTTGCCTTTAACTTCATTGCATCGTTTTGAGTCTCAAGCGACAAAGCACCTGCTGGGCAGTGTTCTACACATGTAGAACATTTGATGCAGTTTACATTATTAAATTGATTGACATCGGAGAACTCCAAGTAAGGTTGTAACTGGAATGGGCAAACTCGCGAACATTTGCCGCACTTGTGGCATTTTTCCAATGCGGAGATAGTTACTTTCTTCTCGGTTTTTTCGGTAATCCCAAACATTTTGCCTAATTTATGAGATAGTTTTTGCATGGAACCCATAGGGCAGAATTGGCACCAGATACGTGGCGTAATCAACATTGCTAAAAGACCACCGACTATTAATACCATAAGAAAAGTGTTGGCGAATAAAAGTCCCAGCCTATCCAAGAAATCATATGCGCCCCAGTTTTGAAAGACATTTACTACTCTTCTCATAAAATTAAACATAAAAAAGATGAAAAAGCCGACAATCATCAACTTAGATGTTAAGAAGCTGGGGATTTTGGCATTTTTACTTATGGGCAAGATGTTGTCAAATAAGCTGCCATGCGGACAGTATTTTCCACACCAAGACCTGCCAGTAAAGAATCCGGTAGTAATCAGCCCAGCCATAATAAAAGGCACAATTAAACCCAGTTTAGGTTCCCACAGACCGCCGATGGCAACAAGCACAGTAATTAACCAGCCAAATTTTCTGATTAAGCTAAAAGTTCGCTTTGCCTTAATATTGTAGTTTTTTTGCGTAGCCACAGACAACACCCCTTAATCAATCTTATACCCCTTGGGGGTATGTCATAAGTATACTTTTTTCTATGATTTTTGTAAAGGCTTTTTTATTTTTTTCAACTAAATTGCCAGGAAAGCTGCAAAAGGGAGTGCGGAATAGCCGGCAATTATCTACGCTCAAAATCAGGCCTGCAAAGTATGTGGCAAGGATTTTACATATTTTTGCAGAATACTATAATGTGTTGGTAATGCTAAAGAATTTGCGCCTGACAGGGGGTAGTTACCGTGTTCCGCAAATTGATACAGGCAGGATTGTTTTGGGTGTGGATATTTTTAGCGTTAGGGTTTGCTTTGGCTGCGGGAGTAGCTGTTGGGGCCGCATTGGCTGCTGCTCTAAAGCTATTTTAATAATGAAGTGCTATAAATAATACTCCCGTGTTAAGCAACACGGGAGCATTATTTTAGAAGTTCTCCGCATAAGGAAAAATTGTGGCAGACTTATTATCTTACTGTAGCCACTCATTAAAGAGCGTCAGATACATTAAGCGGTAAATGTCAGTATTGTCAACGACGCCGAGTTCACGCACACGACTAGCATTAAGTCCTTCAGCGCGGACAAGGATATCGCCCGCCAAATCCCATCTGAAGCTCCAGGTAACAGCAAAGGGGAAGGTGTTGCCATTCTTGTCTGGTGCAGAAACAAACGGCGCTGTCCCGGCACCGTCGATGCCGTCAAAGGGAGCATTGACAAACCGGCCGGACGTGTCGCTGTTGACCGGACCTTCTGTTACTAAAGGTCCTGTCCTCCAGTCAACAATATTTTTGCTGCCGGCACTGCTGTCAGCAGCATTGAGGAGTAGGGTGCGGGGGTTTTCATTGACAAACTCCCTGAAGATGGCAAAGGCTGCATCAGAGCGTCTGCCGGCTTCAAAAGAGCCGGCCGCATTGCTGTTGTTTGGGAAATTGTCGGCGGCTTCTTCTTCGACAACCATGAAGAAAGGTCTTTTCCCCCCGCGTCTGTTTTCTTGTGCTCTTGGGTTGCGGCGCTCGGATTCCCCATTGTGTGAAAGTATTTCCAGCGCTACCTTAGACATCTCGGCAACAGTTGGAGCTGTTGGCACATAAAGAGGCAGACCGGCGATCCGTAAGGCTTCTTCAGATCTGTCGTTAAAGGTATGTCCATGAGCAAATACTCCCAGAACCTTAGTTGTGGTTCGTGGTAGGGAGAGCAACTCATCGCGGGTAAACACTACGGTGTAGCCAAGTTCACGCGCTCTGGCAATTAGGTTTAGACCGTCAGTGCGGCTGCCTGTGCCGTGGCGTCCGGCGACGCCGGCAGGCAGCAACCAACGTTCTCCGCCGCTAAGAATAATATCGACTCCGGACTCTATCACCTGCCTGGCGATTTCCTCGTGGTTGCCTCGTTCTGCCACAGAGGCGACAAAGGCGGCGGTGCCTGGCTCGGTTATAGAGCCGGTCTGAATCAGGGCCGTGGCAAAACCTGCTTGTACCGCTTCTTCCATGATGCTCTTCTGTTTGCCTGAGAGGGCTGTAATCGGACTTTCACCGTCAAGCCCAAAGCTGTCGGCAACCACTTTTACTCCATAAGCATGAGTAGTGGCGCCGCCATGTGAAGTGCCTGTTAACTGGTCTTTCATATGTCCTGAGTACCCGGCTGTGTAAGTGAGCTTGTCCCAGTTAAGCTTGCCGTCCGGTCCAACAGTCTTTGTGCGCAGGGCGTCCCAATGACTGAGCTCATAACCATCAGTATGGAAAAAAATTACATTTCGCCCACTCCTTGCCTTATCGTCATCATCTCTTTTATCTTGCCTGGAAGCTGTGGCAGTCGAGACAGAAACCAATAGGCCTAGACAAAGAATTGATGCTAAGAGCTTTTTCATAGATGTTTTTTGCTTCATTGATTTTTCCTCCCTGATATTTTTTTTGAGACTTCTCGAGAATCATTATATAGGAGTATTGTTAAGACAGTGTCGGAAAAGAGGCTCGGAACTTAAAATTTGTGTTAAATGCGGTTTAACTTTAAGTTAAATTCCCCGCTGGGACGGATGTCAGTTGCCGGCCTTGCAGGAATTAGAAATAGTTGCTTAAACTTTAGTAAATTTTGAGGATTCATCGCGAAGCGGTAGGAAATCCAGCTTTGTGGTTGAATACAGCTTAAGTGGTTGCATGGCATCATGCTTGTATCTGCCCATTGTGCCTAGATAGCGTAAGGACATCTTGTTGAAATGGAGAAAAAAGAATGTTTGCAAATACAGAAAACGCAGCTAGGTTACAGTCCAACCTGATCAATTTTTTTCTCTACTGTGCTATTATGTCTTCCCATATGTTTATCCCACTGTTTAGTACTGAATTAGGTGCTTCCTCATTTCAAGTCGGTCTGGTAGGAGCCGCATTCGGCTTTGCATATTTACTTTCCTCGCTCTTTTTTGGCTGGAAATCCGATCTATTGGGCAGGCTGATATTTATTCGTTTTGGCCTGGCCGCAAGCAGTATTACTTTTTTGGCTCAGACGCTTTCTTTTAGTCTGGTTACCTTGTTTGTTATTCGAGCACTAGTTGGCTTTAGTCTAGGTATTTCCACAGCGGCGCTTACCGCCTATATGTATGATTCCAAGGGTGATATGGGAAAATTTAGTTCGTATGGTTCGCTGGGTTGGATTGGTGGTGCTGCGGCTGCCGCCTTATTGACTGCATACAATACGCTATTCACCTTTAGTGCTCTGCTTTCTTTTGTTGCTTTTCTTGTTTCGCTGAGTATGCGGGAAAAAATTTCGCCGGCGTCCAAAATTATTCCCCAACCCATAACGGTAGTCCGACGCAACCGCGGGATATTGTTTGCTTTTTTTCTTCGGCACTTAGGCGCCACCGCTACTTGGATTATCCTGCCGCTTTTCTTTGCCACGCTGGGTGCTTCTAAGACATGGATCGGGCTGCTGTGGATTATTAATTTTGCGTTCCAATTTATTGCGATGCGCTTCGTGGAAAGGTTTTCAGATAAAGCCGTTTTTTTGATAGGGCAGGGGCTTTCCATTGTAGTTTTCTTAGGTTATGCCGTAAGTAGCTATTATCTGCAGGCTATTCCTCTTCAGGTTATCTTGGGGTTTTCTTGGGCTTTCCTTTACGTTGGCTCTCTTTTGATTGTTTTGCGGAGCGGCGAAGAAAAAGGCACCGCAAGCGGCGTTTTCTTCTCAGCCATAAACTTGAGCGGTGCTATTGGTCCATTGCTTGGCGGGGTCATCTCTCAATTCTTTGGTTATAGGGCAGTAATGTTTTTTGCTGCTACTATTACTCTGGTTGGCCTTTTGCCTTCTCTTTACCGGCTTAGAGTAAATTCTCCGGAAGACGATCGGCTGCTGTAGCTTTGTAGTGAGAGGTCTGAAAATATTGCTCAGCCTGCCCTAAGCCGGCCCTCAGGCCTGCCCTCAGTTGGCCCTCACCCTAACCCTCTCCCAGAGGGAGAGGGGACTTTTGGGTAGGGAGACGGGATTTTTGGGTAGGGAGAGGGGATTTGCTCTTGTTTTACCCTCTACCATCGGGAGAGGGTGGAGCGAAGCGAGGGTGAGGGGGGATTGGACGAGAGAGAGGGGCTTGGTGAGGGCGGGTTATTTAAGATAAAAGAAAATGCAGGCCGCCTGGAGGGACGGCCTGCTTATAGATTTCAAAACTTGATTCTGGCTATTTTAGCGCATAAAGCCGATGAACATTTGTGTGACAAAAATCTGGCGGCCTACTTGCACTACACCGATGCCTGTGCGGCTGAAGCGGTGGTTTAACAGCGTATTGCGGTGCGGGTTGCTGTTCATAAAGAGTAGGACGGCGTTGGCCGCTGTTGTAGTCCGGGCGATGTTCTCGCCGGCAAAGTTGTAACGTATCCCAGCAGCACGCATCATTTCAAACGGGGAGCCATAAACGGGTGATTGATGGCCAACATAGCCATTGTCTACCATGTCTTGGCTCTTTCTTCTCGCTAATTCCACTAAGGCAGGGTCAAGTACAAGAGGGGCAAGCCCACGGCTTGTCCTTTCCGCATTAATGGCAGTAAAAATATGTTGTTCAGCGGCTGTTAAAGAAATAGGCAGAGTGGGGGTCGCAGGAGGGGGAGTCACAGGGGCAGGAGCTGCAGGAGGGGGAGTCACAGGAGAGGGAGTAGGTTGTTGTTGCCTTAGGGCAAACCATGCCGGCTCCGGCCAGCGGGGAATAGCGGCTAAAGCAGTTCCGTGGAGAAGGGAGAGAATTAGAATAGGAAGCAGCAGTTTGGTGAATTTTTTCATCAGCAAATCCTCCTTTGCTAGTTCGAAGCATCACAATCTTATCAGGAGTGAGTATGAACTGTCAAAGGCGGTTTGGACAGGCTATCGCTTCCTATACCGGATAACCGGCTCTATTAAGACTGATAGTAGTTTTGTCTGGAAAATATACTTAGTCTTTAACAGATGGCTTTTTATGGATTACTTCGACAAGTTTTTCCAAAAAGCTTTTCCCGCGTGCCGGCTTGTTTTCTTGCTCATCTACTTTGCTCTGCAGTGCCTGAATTAGAGCATCGTTTTCAGACAGTTTGCTGCGCAGGAAAATTGCTTCGGCTTGGCGTTCCCTTTTTTCTGTCTCTGCGTTAATTAGTCTGTTTTGTAGTTGTTGGTACTGTTTTTTAAGTAGAGTCAGTTCCATTTCTTTGCTCTTTAGAGTTTCAGTTAACCTTTGCACCGTTCCAGCCAGTTGGCTGAGATGGTTATCCCAACTGTGACGTTGTTTATTGTAACTTTCCTGTGTACGCTCCATCATTTGGCGCAATTGTGCGAGAGAAGCCTCTTTTTTATGTAATTGGAATTCGAGTAGCTGTTTCCCTTCCATTAGACGCCTTGCGTGAATCAGGAGTATATTATCTTGCTCGTCGCTGCCGAAGCCTTCTTTCTTATTACCGTCAGCTAATATTTCTGATGTAAAATACCAGCCATCCGGGGGCAGGGCAGCCGTTAAGTTAAAGCTGTTTAAACCTAAAGTTCCTACTCGTACCGGATGTTGTGCCTCCTGTTCACTGCTTTTTTGTTGACGGCGACCGTCTTTTATGTCGCAAACATACAGGAGACCAGATTCCTCTACTCCCCAGAGTTGTAAGGCTCGCCCTTGTTCGCAGAATGCTAGCAGCTTAGGCGGGAAGTTTATCTGTAAGCTCTCTTCGGGCTGCCAGCCGGCGTGAGGCCATCCGCCGGAGATTCTTTTGCAGTAGTTGACTGTACCGCTTTTTGGGTCATACCAAGCAACGTGGACCACCTGTTTTGAGTCGAGCGAGAGGACGGAAATTGCTTCCTGATTGATGACAGAAGCTAAAAGATACGGTTCGGTACGGGGATTTTGGACATGAGAGCGGTACTGATATATCAAGGTATTTTTTTCTATGTGTTGGAGAAGCAGATGGATTCCTCCGTACCGATCAATGGCTAGGCCTGCGGGAGCAGACGTTTCCAAACCTGCTGCTACTTTTCTTTCACTCCAGCCATGCTCTGGGGAGAAGGCTGCTTCTAAAAGTCTGCCGGCTTGATTCCCGCAAAAGCATGCGTGGCCGGTGGCGGAAAATGCCAACAGGAAAGGCGCATGCGATTTTTTGATAACAAACGGTGCTTTCCGGATATTGTTTTCATCTGCCAGCAGATAGAAGAGTTCATTATTGTTGTCAGCCACTAAGATATGCAGTATTCCTTCCCGATCCGGTGCCGCATTGAAATGCAGGCAATTGTTGAAAATAACTGTTTTTTCTGACCAATCGCTCTGTTGTGAGCGACGATATAGTATCAGCTCCTGCTCACATAATTGTAGAAAGTAGCTCTGATTTTCTGCACAATAAAAATAGGGCAGCTCAAGTGATTTATACATAAATATTCCTCCCCTCGCTATCTAATGTATATGAGACAAAGATTTAAGTCATGCCAGAGAAAATTGGCCGAAGCTTTCACACTTCTCTTATAGAAACATATATTGTTGTTGAAAGGCAGAGGAGTATTTTGCCGTAGAAAGTACTTACTCTGAGTAAAGGAGGTGAAAGCTAGTGAAAACTGTTGAGCAGAGTGTAAGACAAGTAAATGATGTGCAGCCAGGACCCTGTGATCCTTACCTCGGATGTCCGCCTCCAACTGAAATAGTTTGTATAAAAGTTGACAAGGTTTATTATGAGTGCAAAAACATCCAGGTTAACGAAGATGAATTCGAGTATACTCCTACACCGGAGTGCCCGGTGGTGGATGTCAGCTGCTATAAAGTAGAGTTGATTGGTGAACCGTATTGTGAGGTAGTAAAACCTGGTTTGGTTAGTGTGACTTTTCGTTACAAAGTGACGATACGCCTGTTCTTCCCGAACACTTGTGATCCAGCATTCACAGATTTGTATCAGGTAATAACCGTCACCAAACTTTTTAATATTCCGCGTGCCGGTGAAGAGGGTTTGCATGTTCAGTGTTACGTGCCATTTTTAGAGTGTCTGGATGCTTTTATCAGCGCGGTTGATCCGGATACCGGAAGAGTTACCATTATCGCTTGTGTGGGCAAATATATTTTGATTAAGCTCAAGGCTACTGTTCAATTGATGGTTCCGGCTTATGGTTTCTGTCCCGAGCCGCCCGATTGCGACGAAGTGTTTGGCATCTGTCCTGATTTCCGTCCGGAATGGCCGCCATATCCGCCGCAGACAAGATAGGGAAAGAGAGTGTGAAGAAGAGACCGGCGCAGATGCGCCGGTCTCTTCGTACTTTACTTTTTTAAAGTATCAAGTTAAAATTTCTCTCAAGGAGTTAATATTAAGTTCATTTATAGACGCACAGATTGCTAAACAGAGGGGTGCAATAATCTGGATAACTATTACGTTGTTACCTTCCATTCCGTTTCACAGGCACTGCGATTTGAAAAATTGGCTCTCTCGCAAGGGATAACTGTCAAACTTATTCCTGTGCCACGTGTTATTTCTTCTTCTTGTGGCGTTGCCGCACGTTTTGCCGAAGAAATGTTGCAGATGGTTACCAGTCAGATAACGGGGGAGTGGGAAGCATTATTTTGTTTTTCCCGGCAGGGGAATAAATTAATAGCCGAACGCCTGACCGGCTCCTGGGATAAGATTTAGGATTGAGTTATTTCTTATTCTAGGCAAATAAACTATTGGCTGCGCTGTTGCGCATTTTTTTTTGGAAATTATATAAAAACACGGAGCGTCTTTATTAGGTATTGCATACTCACCCAGCTGCTTCGCTCGGGCAGAGTGCAAGTGAACCGTTGGCATGTTTTAACGCTGCGAATCGCGGTTCGCTGATCGTTGCTTTCACTTAACGCTCGCTTCAGCATTCTGTGAAAGTCTGTAATTCACTAAAGGAAAGTTATTCCCCTCCGGTGGAGGGGTGGCGCAAAGCGCCGGGGTGGTTACCTCCGGTGGAGGGGCGGTTTCCTGCGATGGAGTTTCTGTTTTCTCACCCCTAGGGGGACAGGTGATTTCTCCCACTCGTCCACGCGACCACCCCGCCCTTGCGGGCACCCCTCCAGGGGAGGGGAATTTTTGTACCAGGAAATTATATTGTTTCCGACGTAATGGGGGGTGTCGCAGGACGACTCCTTTTCGGGCGGGTTTCAAACCCGCCCCTACCATAAGGTGCTCAGGGTTTGCAGATCCATCGAAGGGGCGGCAGCCCGTAGGGGCGGGTTTCAAACCCGCCCTGCAAGACGCGTCAGTTGATAAAAACACAAAGCATTTTTTTTGCCGATAGCGAAACTTTACTGTCAAACAGGAAAAAACTTGTTTGTGGAGAATTTTTCTTATTGCAGAGGAAATAATACTTAGAATTTCCTAGTAGTTCGGAGGTTTGCTGATGTCGCAATGGTATAGACTTTCTACAGATGAAGTATTGCATTCCTTGGCTAGCAGTCGTGACGGTCTGACTGCAGAGGAAGCTGCGGAGCGTTTAGCTCGTTACGGAACAAATGAATTAAAAGAGAAAATGAAAAGAACTTCTTTGATGATGTTTCTCGGGCAGTTTAACGATTTTTTGATTATCGTGCTGCTTGCTGCTGCCGCCATGGCCGGCTTGGCCGGTTCACCTAAGGATGCCATCGTGATTTTGACTGTGGTGGTGCTAAATGCTTTTATCGGTTTTATCCAGGAACACAAGGCAGAGAAAGCCATGGCGGCTCTAAAGAAAATGGCAGCCCCCTCGGCTACCGTCATTAGAGGCGCTGAAACGATGCAAATAGGGGCTGCATTCTTAGTGCCCGGCGACATTGTGCTGCTTGATGCCGGCAGAGTGGTGCCGGCTGATATGCGCTTAGTTGAGACGGCGCAGTTGCAGATTGAAGAAGCCGCGCTGACCGGAGAATCGATAGCTGTAGAGAAGTATCCCGACTCTATTTTGACGGAAGGCGTTTTGCCTCTTGGCGACCGGAAAAACATGGCGTATAACGGCACAATTGTTGTCGGCGGCCGTGGTATAGGCGTGGTAGTAGCTACCGGCATGGAAACAGAAATTGGCAAAATAGCTACTATGCTTCAAGATGAGAAGGAAGTCAGGACGCCGTTGCAAAAACGGTTAGCCCAGTTTGCCAAAAAATTAGCCGGCGTCATTCTGCTGATCAGCGGCATTGTTTTTGCCATGGGTGTAATGCGGGGTGAGGACGTTGTGACTATGTTTCTTACAGGCATTTCGCTTGCTGTAGCCGCGATTCCGGAAGCTCTGCCTGCTGTTATTACGATTACACTGGCTCTTGGCGCAAAAAAGATGGTTCGGCAAAACGCTTTAGTTCGCAAGCTGGCGGCTGTGGAGACTTTAGGCTCGGTTACATTTATTTGCTCCGATAAGACAGGCACGCTGACACTTAACCGGATGGAAGTAGAAGCTGTCTACAGTGGAGACACTCTCATTGCCGATGGGGAAGTAGCAAACCATAAACTGCTTCTTCAGGCTATGGCTTTAAGTAACGATGCCCAGAATAGTACTGCGGAGGAGGTTTTTGGCGACCCGACTGAAGTAGCGCTTTACAACTTTGCCGGCAAACATGGTTTTCATAAAAAGGAACTAGAGCAGCACTATCCGCGCAGCGGTGAATTGCCCTTCGACTCTGAGCGCAAAGCTATGACAACTTTCCATCGTGCTTCAGACGGCCAATATCTTTCATTTACTAAGGGCGCCGTAGAAATGTTGGTGGAAAAGTGCAGTCTGATGCTGACTGTTAATGGTCAGCAGACGATTGAAAGAGAAAAAGTTTTACAGGTGGCTTCTCAAATGGCGGCCTCCGGTCTGAGGGTGTTAGCGTTAGGGATGCGGCATTGGCTTGAGCAGCCAGAGAATCCACAGCCGGCAGAGGTGGAAAGCAATTTAATTTTGCTTGGTCTCGTAGGGATTATGGACCCACCGCGGGAGGAGGCTAAAGAAGCAGTGGCCATGTGTCGGACGGCTGGCATTGTTCCGGTGATGATTACCGGTGACCACCCGTTGACGGCAGAGGTTATTGCCAGGCGTTTGGGTATTTTGAATGACGAATCTGCTGCTGTGGTCACCGGCAGCGAGCTGGAAAAGATGTCAATGGAAGAATTCGCCAGCAGAGTAGAAGAAATTCGGGTTTACGCGCGAGTGGCGCCGGAACAGAAGTTGAAAATAGTTAAAGCACTGCAGGAGAAAAATCAGTTTGTAGCCATGACCGGCGACGGGGTCAATGATGCCCCCGCCATTAAGCGGGCGGATATAGGGATTGCGATGGGTATTACCGGTACAGATGTTACTAAAGAAGCTTCGGCTATTATTTTGCTGGACGATAATTTTGCTACGATTGTAAAAGCGGTACGCGAAGGCCGAAGGATCTATAACAATATCCTGAAGTTTATCAAATATAGCATGACGGCTAATGCCGGCACCATTGTCGCCATATTTTTCGCTCCTTTTTTTGGCTTGCCGTTGCCCATGCTGCCTATCCAGATACTTTGGCTGAACATGTTGACTGACAGTTTGCCTGGTTTGGCGTTGGCCGGTGAACCGGCGGAAAAGGATGTGATGCATAAGCCGCCGCGTGATCCGCAGGAAGGGGTTTTTGCCTGCGGTCGCGGTTTATATATTGCTCGTTTTGGCCTGTTCGTCGGCTGTGTAGCGCTTATTTTGCAAGCGTACGCCTATAATAACGGTATGGCTTGGCAGACGATGGTTTTCACTTTCCTTGTTTTAAACAGGATGGGGGTTGCTTTGGCAGTCCGTTCCGATAACTTTTCACTCTGGCAGATGGGTTTTTTCAGTAATAAAGCTATTATGGCTGCCGTAGCGCTGGTATTTATTTTACAGCTGGTGGCAGTTTATCTGCCTTTCTTTAATTATATCTTTAATACCGAACCGCTGTCGCTCTCAGAGCTGGGACTCGTCTTGCTTCTTTCCCCTGTGACACTATTAGCTGTAGAGGTAGAGAAACTTTATCGGCGCCTTGGCGCGTCACCGCTTTCTACCGCTGAAAACTAGACTCTATCTGCTTAGAATAACGTCTTACTAATGGAAATTGTATAGTACTTACACTTTATGATTAAAGAAGAAACAGGCAGATTGAGGAGAGGAGAGAGTATTTATGACAATCTATCCACTGTCCTTGCCACAAGAGGCTGCGTTGTTGAGCAGTGTTATTCTGTTGGTGGCGCTTGTCACAGTGCCGCTGGTTTGGTGGCAGACAAGAGGGAGAAGCAACGCCGCAGTAGCATTTGGCGTTACCATTACGGCGGCTGCCACAGTTTTAATTTTCTATTTAACAGTGGTTGCGCCGCGCCAGACAGGGGTATCGATTGGAGACGGGTTACTGCAAGTAAATGCGCCTCCGTACGCCAGACTTGAAATCAGTCGGCAGGAAATTTTGGCTGCTTATCTTGTTGATTGGCAGGAAGTTGCTGCTTTGGCGCCGGCGCTTCGTACCGGCGGGGCAGCCATAGCCGATTACCGAACCGGGCATTTCCGGTTGCATAATGGTGCCGATGCTGTGATTATGGCAGTCGGCTCACGTGTGCTGGTGCTACATTTGGCAGACCGTTTTGTCCTTCTGGCACCTGATGATTTTGACTCTTTTCTGGAGGAATTTTCTCAAAGGATTGTCAGACTTCAACCGGCGCCTATAGCGGAACTTGCCGCAGCAGCATTGGTGGAACCGCCGGGAATGCCTCGTATTGCCCGCATTGTTTTTCTTGCATCAGGCCTGCTCTTGATTTTGTTAGGCTATCTAATCCGCTTTAAAAAGATGCTTTTTCTGCTTTCAGGTTATGATGAGCGGAAAGTCAAAGATAAAGATGCGCTGGCACATTTTGCCGGAAATTTTGTGATGCTTATCGGTGTCGCCATGCCTATTGTACAGTTCTTTGACTTTCGCGGTATAATGATTTTTGGTATAGCTTTAATTCCTTTTAGCATTTACGCCGTCTATAAAATGAATAGATTTTAAGCCATAATACTTTAAGGGTCTCGCTAAGTGCGAAACAGGTTGGCTTTGCAGGATGAAGGAGGCGACAAATTTGAAAAAGGTTAATATCTCTTCAAGTGAAGCCGAACTGGCTCATGATTTGGAACGCTACAGGGAGAAAGCTCTGCAATTAGGAGCGACCAACGCTTGCCTGTTGCGCACGTCAGAGATTCCCGTGGAAGAAGCGGTTGTTCTCAAGTGTCAGATCCCCAGATGCTTTGGGTACGGCGTATCTGCCAACTGTCCTCCGCACACGCTAAAACCTGAGGAATTGCGTCAGCATCTAAAAAAATTTTCGTGGGCAGTATTTTTTAGCTTAGATGTGTTGCCGGAAGTCATCGTTCGTGATAAAGCGACAATCAAGGAAAGAGTGTCAGCTTACCAGCATGTTTATAGGATTGTGAGTGCTCTTGAGTCACTAGCTTTTTATGACGGATATTATTTAGCCTTTGGGCTTGGAGCCGGCTCGTGTCGTCATACTTTTTGCGGCAAGGAAGAAGAATGTTTGGCATTGCAGGGAAAGAAGTGCCGCTTTTCGTTGCTAGCGAGACCTTCCATGGAAGCTGTCGGTATTGACGTTTTTCGTTTGGCGGCGCAAGAGGGGTTGGAAATTTATCCTATCGGCAGCGGCATTAAGGCAGACAAAGTGCCTAAGGGTGTCCTAACCGGTATAGTTATTATCAAGTAATTTTTAGACAAACAATAAACAAAGCCCCTGGATTGCCTGACGGCAAAACCAAGGGCTTATTAAGTTAACCGGATACGCATACCGCATTTCTTATATGTTTATGAATCTCTTACAACACCGTTCTCAATGATATACGGTCTGCCGCTGGAAGGACAGCGCAGGTCAATTGTTTCCACAAACGGCTTTTGGTCGGCACCTGTTTCCAATAACTGACTAAGTTCGGTTGGGTATACGCCAAAAGCCTCTTGATACCTGTCGACGCCAGCCTGAAGATAGGCGATGTTTTCTGCGCAGACATTGCCAGAGGGCACACCGCTTGAAGTTGTGCTTGCGGCACTATACACAATAAAACCGATCAAAAGGAGGCCGATCACAATTGCGATTGTTGTGGGGGAAAGTAAGCTTTTCTTTTGAGGCACACCTTTTTTGGAGCTGCTTGATTTTTTGCCGGTCTGTTTAGGCATTGTTTTTTTCTCCATTTTGCTCCTCCCCTTTCGGGCTTGTTCCTAGAAACACTAGAGCAATTATAGCAATAGAATGTCATGCTTGTCAACTGGGCGCTATGCTTTGCGTCGCATCCTTAGTATGGCGAACGCCCCGATTAGCGCGGCTGAAAACAGAGCTATACTTATATAAAGCGTATTGCTAGGAGCTGTGCTTAAATCTGTGCCGGCAGCCGGAGCAGGTTCTTCAGGCGCGCTTTCCGTCATCATGATTCGTGCTTGGGGGTCTTCAGGAGCAAGCCTATTGTCTTCTGCTTCTAAAGCTTTCAGTTCATCAGCCGTTAATACAGTTTTTTGGTCTACTCTTACCGGTACTTGCACTTTTTGCTCACTTGTCAGTCCCCGGTCAATGACAGCTTCTACCATATACACTTCAACTTTAGCGTTCCAAAATTCACGCAGCCAGCCATCTTCGATGCTTATGGCGGTTGCATTAGTGTTGTGCGTTTCGGCTAGGTGTTTCACAGCGATCGCTCTTAATTCTTCACTGATTGCTGGGTCCAGTACTTTGAGGACAGCCATGGTAGGTGTTGCCATTATTAGCAGTAATCCGCAAATAACAGCAAGCATAAAAGATTTTTTACTCATTTTGGTCCCTCCAATAATTTTATTTACCGGTTTAGACGAATGAAACAAATATTTGTTCCGTAAAGTTGATAAAAGATATGGAGTGTGCCTTATTTGCCGGAGCGGCAGCTTGAACTTGTGTATTGCACATAATTGTGCTAACTTTACAACAAGATAGTTTAATAAGCTACAGGTATGCGGGGGTAGTTTCGTGGAAAAACAAATCTATAAAAATCGCAAAATTGTTCTCTTGACCAAACATAAAAAGGAGGAAGCAATTAAGCCAATCCTTGAAAAGGCTACAGGCTGCAGTTTAGTTGTTGAATCAGGCTTTGATACAGATCAATTTGGAACTTTCACCAGAGATATAACAAGAACCAAGTCGCAACTAGAGACGGCCAGACTTAAAATTAGAAAAGGAATGTTGCTTTCAGGGCTGGATATTGGCGTTGCCAGCGAAGGAAGTTTTGGCTCTCATCCATTTATTCCGGCGCCTTGGAATACTGAATTGGTTCTTTTATTCGATCAACAGGAAAACTTAGAGCTGTATGGAATCCATGAAAGCGGCGAGACAAATTTTGCTCAGCTTACAACGGCTAGCTTTGATGAAGCGGTAAGTTTCGCAAAAAAGATCGGTTTTCCGGAACATTTTTTAATTATCAGACCTGATGACAGTGAATCTGCAAAAATAATTAAAGGGATCAATAGTTTCGACTGGTTCAAAGAGGCGTTTGCATGGTGTGTTGCAGAATCTCACTCAGGCAAAGTGTTCATCGAAACTGATATGAGGGCACATGCAAACCCTACAAGAATGGAAAATATTAAAAAAGCAACAGAAGATTTAATTGTAAAATTGCATAATTTTTGTCCTAATTGCGCGGCACCAGGCTTTATTGTCAGTGAAAGAATTAAGGGACTGCCTTGTGATTTATGTGGGCTCCCCAGTGATTTAGTGCTGAAAAATATTAGTAAATGCCGCAAATGCAGTTATGTTCTGGAGCAGTTACATCCAAATGGAGAATTTGCGGCAGCTCAAAATTGTCATTTTTGCAACCCGTAACTCGCCAGAGATATTTTGCTGAGTTTTCCGGGGTGTCTGCCTCTTTAATTTCTATTATGCTTTTTTTGCAATAAGAAAGAAGTGCCCACCTCTCCGGAGAGAAAGGGCACTTTTTTTCTGTGCTTATGCAACCAGAGGAACCGTCCCCCTGGTTTATTGTGCTGTTAGGTTGGCCATTTCTTGTGTTGCTTTGCGGGCTGCTTCCAGAATACGTCTTCCTTCGGCAGCATTGTGAAAGCCGGTGCTGTTTTCCACCAGGAACCAATCCAGGAGAAGTTGTGCTTCCCGGTGTTTCGCTTGAGCTTGTCTAACCATTTCCTGGTTAACGTTTGGTGTGCGGCGTGCATCACGCAAGGCGTTGATTGCCTTTTCCAATTCTAAGCCGATTTCATTAGCGCTGGCGCGCAGCTCGCCTTGGATGGCCTCAGTCCTGGTTCTGATTTCCGTCAAGTCTGAGTGGCAGCGTTGGCAGGAAGCTTCCATGTGTTTTAGCGGGCTTGCCAGCCAGTGCTGCGTGTACTCTTTTCCTTGAGCATCTTTAACAGTGGGCATGTGGCAGTCGGCACAACTAAGTCCGAGATTAGCATGGATGCTGCCTTGGTAAAACTCAAACTCCGGGTGCTGCACCTTATGGACGCCGGCACCGGTACGGGGGTGAGTCCAATCAGAGAAATTCACCGCGTTAAAGTGGGCCAATGCGTCTTCCGGTCGGAAACCTTGGCTCCAGGGGAAAACAATCTTATTTTGTGTGAAAGGTCCTTCAAAATAGTATTCGGAGTGGCATTGTGCGCAGACAAGGGAGCGCATATCAAAGTCGGCTAAAGTTTTTCCTTGGGCGACAATGGCTTCCTCCAGCCAAGGACGGGTAAGGCGCAAGGCAAAATCCGGGCTGTCAGGATCATGACAGTCAATACAGGCAACAGGGTGTTCTGTTTTTCTGGCTGCTTCACTCCAAGGCATGGTATCAAATTCTACCTGGCCATATTCTGCAACCAGCGCCGGGTAGTCGGCAGACTTACAGCCGAAACACACGCCGCCAAACTTGGGGCGTCCGGTAACCAGTGTGTCCTCAATAGTGTACATGTGTCCGCGTGATTCACGGAAGTCAAACCAAAAGCCAAAGCCATGGTACATGGTGCGCATAAAAGGATACGCGTCCAGTTTCTGGTAAGGCACAGAGCCAGCGAAGGCTGTTGCTTCTTCTTCCTTTGTGCGTAAATAGCTTGCTACCTGAGCGGGAAACTGAGTCTGCCAATACTCGACAGCAGCCTGACTTACGGGCGCTGCCGGCGGATCTGCAGGCGCGGTAGCCGGTTTGGTCTGGCAACCGGACGCCAGAACCAATACTAATAAGGCGAACGGAAGGAACACCTTTTTCAGGCAAGTAGTTTTACTCAATTTTTTTAACCTCCCCTTTTTTAGAATAATTTTGCAATTTTTTCGAGTTAAGCTCAGCTTTGAGGTAAAGATTAGACTCTCCACTCATCCCCCCTGCTAGCGGATAACGCTCATTTTGTCAGCATCATGACACATATTTCACATGCATGTCGCCATTATATAGCAGGGAAGTTAATATTCTCTTAACCTTAGATTAACAAATTGTTATAGTTTGTCCCTAATTTTGTTACAATTTGTTCCCGGTGGCGAATTTATAGCCGATGCCGCGGACAGTGAGCAAATATTCGGGTTTTGCCGGGTCTTGCTCGATTTTTTGTCGTAGACGGTTGATAAAGACGTTTACCGCGTTGCTGTCACCGATATATGGGTCGTCTTCCGCCAGTTTCAGCAATTGTTCACGTGTTAAAATCTGTCCTGCGTGCCGGATGAGAATAGCCAGCAGTTTAAACTCTTTTGGAGTTAAATCGACGCGCTGACCTCTCACAAAGAGTCTGTGTGCAGTAAAATTCAGCTCCACATCTGCTATGCGGATGCTTTCACCTTGATGCTTGGTTTTCTGGCTTCTTTTGAGGACGGCTTTAGCTCTAAGCGCCAACTCCTGCGGGCTGAAAGGTTTGGCAACATAGTCGTCCGCTTCCAGGGTAAAACCAATAGTCTTATCGAGCAGCTCATCTTTCGCCGAGAGAATAATCACAGGCGTATCATATTTTTTGCGGATCGCTCTTAAAAAGTCAAAACCGTCCATTTCCGGCATCATCACATCTAAGATCACCAGGTCCGGTTTCTCTGCCAAGAAGCAGGCCAGCGCCTTTTGGCCGTTTTCTGCTTCAATTACAGCAAAACCTTCTTTAAGGAGAATCTGCTGCAAAATGCGTCTGATTTTGATCTCATCGTCTACAATCAGTACCTTTTTAGACACATCTTTGCCCTCCTTTAGTTGGTTGTCAAGACAATCAGTCTATGATTTTTGCCGAAGCCGTAGGCAATGTAAATGAAAAAGTGGCACCGAGCCCAGGTTCGCTCTCCAGCCAAATTTCTCCGCCTTGCATTTCCACCAGACCTTTTGACAGATAGAGGCCTAAACCGGAGCCGGGAGGACGGTTGTTAGCCCGTTTCCCGCCTTGACGGAAACGTTCAAAGATAAACGGCTGGTCTTCTTTGTTTATTCCCGGACCGTTGTCGCGCACAGAAAAGATTACCCGGTCAGGCTTTTGCTCGTCAGTTAGTATACTTATGGAAATTTTACCCCCCGGAGCAGTAAATTTCACTGCATTGCCCAGCAGGTTGACCATAACTTGCTTAACTCTTTCCGGGTCACAATAGACAGCGGGAAGATCCTCCGCCGCTTCCAGCTCCAGCTCCAGCCCTTTTTTTCTGACAAGCGGACCAAAAGCCTTCACGATGCCCAAGATTAACTGTTTTGGCTGTTGGATTTTATTGTCTAATTTGATACGGACAGAATCGAGTTTGGCTGTGTCAAGCAAATTGTTGATCATGTTCAAAAGTTGAGTTGCGCTCTCGCGCAGATCCTGCAAATTCTGCTGCCTCTCCTCTTGCGAAAAACCAGGTATTTCCAATAGCTCGACAAAAGCAAGGATACATGTAAGCGGAGTCCGCAGTTCATGGCTGACGGCGGCAAGAAAGTCACCTTGTAAGCGATTCAGCTTTTGCAGTTCTTCGTTCATCCAAAAGAGTTTTTGTTTTTCCTGCTCTAAGTTTAAAGTTTGCGCCTGTACCTTGTTTTCCAGGTTTTCATAGAGAAGCAGCAATTCTTTTGCCATGTTCTGAAATATTTCTTCCAATACCCTAATTTCTCCGTATCCATTTTGCCGGTAATCCTTTGCTTGCAGATGGAAATCTCCTTTGCCTAATCTTACTGCCAGGGAGCTTAGCCCTTCGAGCGGCGCGGTTATCAGCTTGCGCTGCAGTATATATAGAAGGAGCAAGGATAGACACAGTAGGAGAAAAATGAAAAATAACTGGGAATATATATTTTTCCAGAGCTGGGCATAGTAGGCTGACGCAGGAATAGTAACCGAAAGAGCTCCTGCAAAATCGCCCAGAACAAGCCCTTCACGCGGGTAGCCGGAGATATCTATTTCGCCACGCGGAGAGCCATGGCAGGGCAGACAAGAACTGTCGGCATAAAGAGGGATCATGTAGCGAAAGAACGGCTCTCCGTCTATAATGTCTTTTTCCCAGACAAAATCAGCTTCGGGGTTATTATGCAACCAAAGAAGCTGAGCCGACTCGAAGCTGTCAGGAGTGTTGGCAGGGTTGCGTGGCTGAAGGCGAGTCTGTTTAAAAGTGTACGATGTTTTGTTGTTAAAAATTTCGCCAACACCCCGACCGAAAGCAGCAGGGTTTAGTCGCTTAAATTCAAAGTTCCCTTGTGAATCATAATTAATTCTGTCCTGATTTGCAGCCGCAAAGGAGCGGACAGCGACAAATTGTTGGGTAATCAACTGTGCCTTGGCAAGCATTTTTTGTTCGCCGGATTGCTTTTCCAGACGGATATTCCAAGCCAGGTTAAGAGTCATTACTGCTGTGATGGCGAGAGTAATAAAGCCCATATAAATATGAATCAGTTTTCTGCCCTTCACTCTGTCTTTCCCCCAGTTTCGCAAACTGTGAATCCGACTATGTTTCGTTCGACAAATAACTTGGTTTTTCCTGCATGAGTGGCGAAGATGCCTCTTTTGAGCGCCGGGTGGCAAGAGCTTGTTTCAACGGGATAATTTCCTGGTACAAAAAAAGCAGGTTCTTTTTTAAGTGGAAGAGAAACCTGCCGGATAAAAACATGAAGCATACGTTTTTACTAGCTATTAACTTTGCTCCAGGTATCTTTGAGGCTCACGGTGCGATTAAAAACTAGCCGGTCATTTTTTGCCTCGTCCGGATCAAGATAAAAATAGCCCTTGCGTATAAATTGAAAACGGCTGCCAGCGAGAGCCTGTGCGATGGCAGGTTCCACAAATACGTTGGTGAGTGTAACCAGGGAATTAGGATTAATATTGGCGGTGAAATCGTCGGCATCTTCTTGCTCCGGATTTTCCTTGCTAAATAGATTGTCGTATAGGCGTACAGTAGCACTAACGGCGTATTGCGCGTCTACCCAATGGATGACACCTTTAACTTTTTTGCCGCTCTCATCTTCACCGCTTTTTGTTTTGGGGTCATAAGTGCAATGTAGCTCAGTAATTTTCCCTGCACTATCTTTAATTACCTCTTCACAGCGGATTACATAGGCGCCTTTAAGCCGCACTTCGCGACCGGGAGCAAGACGATGAAACTTTTTTGGCGGTTCCTCCATAAAATCTTCTGCTTCAATATATATTTCCCGTCCGAAGGGAACTTGGCGCGTGCCTGCCATGTTGTCGTCAGGCATATTCTCCAGTGTCAACATTTCTGTCTTGCTTTGCGGCCAGTTTGTAATTACTACTTTGAGCGGTTCCAGCACAGCCATCATCCGGGGTGCTGTTTTGCCCAGGTCTTCCCGGATACAATGTTCAAAGAGCGCCAAATCGACTGTGCTGTCTGCCCTGGCTACCCCGACTCGTTCCTGAAAGTCGGCGATGGCGGCAGGAGTTACGCCTCGTCTGCGCAGGCCGGCGATGGTAGGCATTCTTGGGTCATCCCAGCCATGAACAAATCCCTCTTCCACCATACGACGCAGTTTACGTTTACTCAGCACTGTATAAGTCATGTTTAAACGTGCAAATTCAGTTTGTTGCGAACGGTACTTGCTTACTTCCGGCATTAATTCCAGCGCGTTTTCCACTACCCAGTCGTATAATGGGCGGTGGTCACTATATTCGATAGAGCAAAGAGAATGAGTAATGCCTTCCAGAACGTCAGTAAACGGGTGGTCAAAATCATACATTGGGTAAATACACCATGCGTCGCCTGTTCGATGGTGATGGGCATGGAGGATTCTGTAGATAACAGGATCACGCATATTCAGGTTGCCTGAAGACATATTTATTTTTGCTCGCAGCACTCTTGCGCCGTTTGCGAATTCACCGTTACGCATCTTAGTAAAGAGAACCAGGTTTTCTTCAACTGTCCGATTGCGATAGGGACTCTCTTTGCCTGGCTCGGTAAGCGTTCCACGGTATTCCCGCATTTCCTCCGGACTTAGGTCGCAGACGAAAGCCCGACCGGCTTTAATCAGCCGCTCTGCGAATGTGTATTTAATCTCGAAAGAAGAGGAGGCAAAATACAGCCGCTCTTCCCAGTCCACACCAAGCCAGCGAATGTCTTCAATTATCGATTCCACAAAAATCTGCTCTTCTTTGATTGGGTTAGTATCATCAAAGCGCAGGTTAAATTTTCCGTTAAAGTCTTGGGCAATTTTGTAATTTAGCAACAGCGCTTTGGCATGTCCGATATGCAAGTAGCCGTTTGGTTCAGGCGGGAAGCGGGTATGCACTTGGCCGTTGTTTTTTCCTTCCGCCAAGTCTTTGTTTATCAGCGTGTAAATAAAATTGGCTTTTCCTTCAGTTGCAGAGTTCATCTGTAATCTCCCCTTTATGGTGACGCTCAAAAGAGCACCTGATCTACAATTCTACAATAGAGAATATTCTCTCCTATTATAGCAGATATGCGCCTTTAACAACAATTTTTAACGTTTAGACGATGTGGTATAATATCAGGAAGTAACTTAAAAAGGAAGAAGCAAATGATTAGAGTATATGAGGTCAAGCTTGCCGCAGAAGAAGATTTAGAGCGATTAAAAGAGAAAATTGCTAAAAAGTTGAACATCAGCCCTCTGCAGATTTTAGATTACAGAGTTTTTAAGGAATCAATCGACGCCAGAAAAAAGAATGAAGTATATTTTGTGTATATTGTTGATGTGCAAGTAAAGGACGAAGCTAAAGTTTTACGCAAAAACAAGAATTTGCAGAAGAGTCCTGTCTGCACATATCAGGAGATAAAAGCCGGCGATAAAACTTTGCGCTACCGGCCGATAGTCATAGGAACCGGGCCGGCCGGAATGTTTTGCGGATTACTTCTGGCCCAAAGGGGCTATAAACCTATTTTGCTTGAAAGAGGGCAGGATGTAGATACCAGAGCAAAGGATGTTGCGGAATTTTGGCGCCACAGAAAGTTGAACACAGAATCAAACGTACAGTTTGGCGAGGGTGGAGCCGGTACTTTTTCAGATGGTAAACTTACTGCCAGAATAAAGGATATTCGTTCACAAAAAGTGTTGGAGGAGTTTGTCTTTGCCGGAGCACCGCCGGAAATTTTGTATGCCTCCAAGCCTCACATTGGCACAGACATTTTAAAATCTGTAGTCAAAAACATGCGAGAGCAGATTATAGCTCTTGGTGGGGAGGTGCGGTTTGGCTGTAAAGTAACAGATTTCTGCCTAAAAGACGGTCAAATCGTCGGTGTTAAAATTAACGGTGCAAAAAGTCTAAACTCTGATGTAGTGGTACTGGCTACGGGACATAGTGCGCGCGATACTTATGAACTGCTGGATGCCCGCGGAATTCAGCTAAAACAAAAGCCCTTCTCAATTGGAGTTAGAATCGAACATCCCCAGGAACTGATTAATAGAGTGCAATATGGGCAAAAGGCAGAATGTGCTCGTTTGGGAGTTGCCGATTATCGCCTGACATATCAAAGCAAGCTTGGCAGGGCTGTCTATACTTTCTGCATGTGTCCAGGAGGCACGGTGATTGCCGCTGCTTCCGAGGCCGACACTGTCGTGACCAACGGGATGAGTGAATTTGCAAGAGACCGGCAAAATGCTAACAGTGCTTTGCTTGTGCAAATCAACACGACTGATTTTGCCGGTAGCCATCCTTTGGCGGGAATAGAATTTCAGCGAAAATGGGAGAGAGCTGCTTTCGAACTTGGTGGCGCAAATTACAGCGCTCCTGTCCAGCGGGTGGAAGATTTTCTCTCAGACAGGCCTACAGTTCGACTGGGCAAGGTGCAACCATCTTATCTGCCGGCAGTAAAATGTGCGGAGTTAAAAAAATGTTTGCCGGAATATGTATTTGCAGCCATGAGAGAAGCTATCGTGGAACTTGATAAGAAATTGCAGGGTTTTGCCTTGCCTGATGCGATCATGACCGGTGTTGAGACCAGAAGTTCAGCGCCACTGCGTATTGAAAGGAACAGCGCCACAATGGAGAGCATTAATACCAGAGGACTTTATCCTGTTGGCGAAGGGGCGGGCTATGCCGGTGGAATTATTTCGGCAAGCGTCGATGGAATCAAGGCTGCAGAAAAAATTATCAGTAATTATAGACCTAGCCTGTAATTTCTTGAACAATGACTTTGCCTTTTTAGACCTCATTCTGCCCTCACCCTAACCCTCTCCCAGAGGGAGAGGGGACTTTTAGAGGATGGGGAATTTTTGGAGGGAGAGGGGAATTTGAGGCGATGGTGATATTCTCGGAGGCAAGAACCACCCCGGTGCTGCGCACCACCCCTTTAAAAGGAGAGGAATTTTATGACAAAATTTTTGCCTGTTAATCAAGAGGACATTCAGGCAAGAGGATGGCAAGAGTTGGATTTTGTGCTGGTTTCCGGGGATGCCTATGTTGACCATCCGTCTTTTGGTGTGGCAGTCATTGGCAGGGTTCTCGAGAACAGAGGCTACAAAGTGGGGATTATTGCTCAACCATCTTGGCAAAGCAGTGCAGACTTCAAAATCCTCGGCAAGCCCAGGCTGGCTTTTTTAGTTACAGCAGGCAATCTTGACTCCCTCGTTAATCATTACACCGCGGCAAAAAAAAGGAGAAGCGTTGACCTTTATTCTCCCGGCGGCAAAAGCGGCTGCCGGCCGGATCGGGCAGCTACAGTCTATTCGCAAAGGATTAGAGAGGCTTATGGCGATATTCCGATTATTTTGGGCGGGATAGAAGCAAGCCTGAGACGGTTTGCCCATTATGATTACTGGTCAAATAAACTCAGGCGGTCGATTTTATTAGATGCACAAGCTGATTTAATCGTTTATGGCATGGGTGAGCGTCAAATCATTGAAATAGCGGAAGCATTGGAGAGCGGCATTCCAGTCGGCGAAATAACATTTGTTAAAGGTACGGTTTTTAAGACAAAAGATAAAGGAAGGCTCTATAACCCGGTATTCTTGCCCCACTTTGATGAACTTCAGGATTCCAGGCAAAAGTATGCGGAAAGTTTTATCAAACAATACAACAATATGGACGCTATTACGGGAAAGCTTTTGGTTGAGCCTTACAAAAATTATTTCGTCGTTCAAAACCCACCGCCGGAACCCATGAGTTCATCAATCTTAGACAGTATCTATGCCCTTCCTTATCAAAGGGCTTATCATCCAAGTTATGAGCATCTGGGCGGTGTTCCGGCGCTGCAGGAAGTAAAATTTAGTCTGATTAGCAATAGAGGCTGCTATGGAGGCTGCAGTTTTTGCGCTCTTGCCTTTCATCAGGGAAGGGTGGTGCAAGCGAGAAGTCATCGTTCTATCTTGTCTGAGGCAGAAAAAATTGTCTGGGATGCTGATTTTAAGGGATACATCCATGATATCGGAGGTCCTACTGCTAATTTTCGACATCGTGCTTGTGTTAAACAAGCAAAGCATGGTGTTTGCACAGATAGGCAATGCTTATATCCAAGCCCTTGCAAGCAGTTAAAGATTGATCACCAAGATTACTTAACGCTTCTAAGGAAATTAAGGGAATTGCCAAATGTTAAAAAGGTTTTTATCCGCTCAGGATTGCGGTATGATTATCTGCTTTATGATCAAGACGATTTGTTTTTCCGGGAGCTTTGCGAGTATCATATCAGCGGACAGCTTAAAATTGCGCCTGAGCATATTTCCAGCAACGTACTAAGTAAAATGGGTAAACCAAGCAAAGAGGTTTACGAAAGATTTGTAAAAAAATACAATGAGATCAATGAAGCTCTGGGGATGAAGCAATTTCTTGTGCCCTATCTCATGTCCAGTCATCCGGGAGCAACGCTGCATGACGCCATTTTGCTTGCCGAATATCTGCGCGATCTGGGATATCAGCCTGAACAAGTCCAAGATTTTTATCCAACGCCCGGCACTTTGTCCACCTGTATGTATTATACGGAGTTGGACCCAAGGACGATGGAAAAAGTTTATGTGCCGAAGTCTGCTCATGAAAAAGCGATGCAGCGTGCTTTAATCCAGTACCGTAAACCGCAAAACTATAATTTAGTGACTGAAGCGCTGGTGAAAGCTGGCAGAACAGATTTAATCGGGTATGGAAAAAAGTGTTTGCTAAAACCCCGAAGAAAGCCGGAGGCGTCTAAAATTAACTATCAGGGAGCAAGCGCGCAAAGAAAAAAGAGGCAGAAACAAACAAAAAGCAGGTAGCGGGAAATGCTAGATTTCCAACTGTTGCTCTTTGTTGAAAAAGGTTTTATAGCCCAGTTCCATAAAGATAATCACAGTCAGCGCCACGCTGCCGACAATTCCCAGCATAATGGCAATTTGGTACTCAATGGCTGTAAGCGGGGAAACGCCGGCAAGGATCTGGCCGGTCATCATGCCGGGAAGAAAAACGATGCCCATTCCTACCATAGCATTGATCGTGGGGATGATGGCAGCGTCAAAGGCGCAGTCAACCAGCGGTTTTGCCGCCATTTTCGGAGTCGCGCCCAAGATTAGAGCCCCTTCAACCATTTCTTTCTGGTTATGTATGCCTTCCGCCAATCGGCTGACACCAAGCGTAATCCCGGTCATGGAGTTGCCGATAATCATCCCTGCAATAGGAATAAAGTAGCGCGGCTCGTACCAAGGAGAGAGAGCTACTACCACAAAGAGAAAGTAAAGCAGGCTGGCAAGCGTGCCGGCCGTCATCGACAGTGCGATTACCTTTTTGAGTTTTGGTGATAAAGGAGTTTTAATCCGTTTAATAATATTGTTTATGGCAAAGGCGAGCATAATGGCTGTGGCTGCTGCCGTTAGCAGCGGGTGGGAATTTGCAAATAGATAGACTAGCAGATAACCGGTAAAGACAAGCTGGATGGTCATGCGAAATGTGGCGAGCGCAATTTCTTTCTCCCGCGGGATTTTTCTTATTTTCACAATTCCCAGGAGAAGCAAAATAAAAAGATAGGCGGAAATTAGTTGCCACAGTTGGAGTTTAATCACCTCCTGCATGGCTGTGCACCTCCTGCTGACTGACTATCTTGCCGTTATTTATTTCTATTATTTGTTCGGCATAATCTCTGGCCACTTGTTTTGCATGGGTAACCATGAGCAAAGTTTTCTGATTTTGTTTAGTGTAGGCAACTAAGCTGTTAACAACCAGTTGTTCCGTTTCCTCATCGAGTCCCGCTGACGGTTCATCTAATAACATTACTTCCGGTTCCAGCAGCAGAACTCTGCCTAAGGCAAGGCGCTGCTTTTCTCCGCCGGATAATTTTTCTGCCGGGCTGTTTAGATCTTTCCGCAGGTGGACAAAGCTGAGAATTTCAGACAGCTTTTCTGACGAAACAGCTGGTTTTTCAGCAAATTTAAGTCCTACAAGCAAATTATCTCCTACGCTTCCGGGAAAGATTACCGGAAACTGTTGGAGCATAACTACTTTGCGGCGCAGCTCAATTGCAGGAATGATGCTTAGGGGGATATTCTGATAATAGATTTCTCCCGAATCCGGGCTGATCATCTTGTTTAAGAGACGCAGAAGTGTTGTCTTGCCGCTGCCGCTTTCTCCAACGATACATGTTACTTTGTTGCCGGGCAAAGTCAAAAGTTCGATTGATAGAATGTTTTTGTATAAGACCGCCTCCAACCTGAACATAAGTAACCTCCGACGGCAAATGATGCTATGAGTATAGCATGCTTTCTGGCAGGTGAAAAGTAAGGAAATTACTAAAGAATTACCCTCTCCCATAGATGGCAGGTAAAAAGAATTACCCTCTCCCATAGATGGCAGGTAAAAAGAATTACCCTCTCCCACTGGGAGAGGGCAGGGTGAGGGCGGTTAATCTATTTTGACTCCTTAGGCAACTTTCTTAAAAGTATCTTCCAGGTGTTTCGCCATCGGTCGTTGAGTCAGCAAAGAGACGGCAACTAGCACGATAGTTCTCTCGCGAGATCTTAATATGGCGTTGATTTAACTTGATACTCATGTATCTTCCTAACATCGATTTTTTTGTCTTTATTTAAAACAGACTGGGCAGTAGTTTTTCCGTCGACAACTTCGTAAACTCCTTGAACATAGCTTATTGGAGTGTAAGTTCCATCATGATTTTTTGTCAAAAACACAAGGTATTCTCTACCTGCCTCAAACGGATTATTATTGCTTGAATCAACCAGTATAACAGTTATTTGATTTTCTTTGTTTTCACTTTTAAGCATCTCAATAACTTGAGCTTTATACGATATCATTGGCAACTCTACTGTACTTAGTTTCGCTTCGTACCCCTCAGCCGTTTTTGCCTCAGAGCCTCTTTTATTAATGCCGGATATCTTTACTCTGGCAATTAAATCAGCATTCGCTGTTAAAAATTCTTCGTCCATCCTAACTTCACTAAACAACAAATATGGACTCGTCTCAGCTTTTTTTGCGGGCACAACATCGATCAGTGTCAATACTCCTGCAGACAAAACAATTGACGCAAGCAAAATTTTCACAGTTCTATTTATCCTCATTGCGACACCTTCTTTCCTTTAAAACGACCATTTCTCTTGCCAATATTTTACAAACTACTATCATAAATTATATCAGCCCTCTCCCCCTGTTTGTCAAGCATCTTTATCTAGCTTTGCGCCACTATGCGAGGTTTTTCACCTTTGCTTGAAATGCTTTTGGGCGCGCCCCCCTCACCCTAGCCCTCTCCCCCCAGAGTGTGGAGAGGGTATAGTATGACATTTACAGCCCTGCCTTTAGTTTGGCTCTCCCCCCAGAGTGTGGAG
>JAGXRV010000079.1 GCA_018335695.1 Clostridium sp. | reverse complement strand
CGGACAAGGATTGCGTTTTGTGTTTCTTCAAAACTATCCAGTCGGACAAGGATTGCGTTTTGTGTTTCTTCAAAACTATCCAGTCGGACAAGGATTGCGTTCTGTGTTTCTTCGAAACTGTCCAGTCGGACAAGGATAGCGTTCTGTGTTTCTTCAAAACTATCCAGTCGGACAAGGATAGCGTTCTGTGTTTCTTCAAAACTATCCAGTCGGACAAGGATTGCGTTCTGTGTTTCTTCAAAACTATCCAAACGGGCGAGGATTGTACTTTGACCATCGTCGAGAGAGTTAACCTTTTCGAGAATTTGATGCAGAATTTTTTCCATTATGAATACCTCCCAATCGCAGATAATCTTAAACCAAAGAACAAATTGCCACTACTGGAGGAATCGCCAGAACATATGTTCTGCTCAAATGGTATCATATATGGAAAAAGATGTCAATACTGCAAAGATTCTATATAATAACGATTTATCATTTTATGTTTAAAATTTTATGAATCTGCAAGCTCAGTTTCAGCTCCGGATACTTGTTTATGTATTCCAAGCAGCGGTTAATACTTTGGGGGTTCATGCTCTCAGGTTGCAGATAAACCAGCGAATAGCACTTAAGTAAATGTGCAATCAAACGGTCATTGGCATGATTATCCATCACCAATTTGATTTCATCAATTTTTTGCGGTTTAAGAGCGTAGTCACTTTCGAACTTCGGGGAGACTGCAACCCAGTCCAGTTCAATGCCGTCAGGTAAGGGTAACGTTCCGTTAGTTTCTAAATGCACCCGCTGTCCACGGTTACGCATCATTGTAACCAAAGCAGATAAATCATGTAACAATGGTTCTCCGCCGGTGATGATGACTAGCTTGCGCAGACATCTTTCGGCTATTTCATTAGCTTCCAGTTCATAACCAGCAGAGAGAGGCCAACTTTCTTTTGTATCGCACCAGTGACAGCGCAAATTGCATCCTGCCAGCCTGACAAAAGAAGCTGCATAGCCGGTGTAAGCGCCCTCTCCCTGAATAGAATTAAAAATCTCAACTACCCGCATGCTATTTCTCCCATTCAGCATAACTGGATGGGGTTTCCCACAAGCGTGCTTTTTTTAAGTCGACTCTCGCAGGCAGCTTGCCTGACACTTCTTTAACAAGATACAAAAGGATATTTTCGGCAGTAGTTCTGAAAGGCAAGATATGATTTAAACATTTGTGGTCCAACTGCTCTACCACAGGTTTAACTATTTCCTTTAACTCGCCGAAATCCATTATCATTCCATCAACCAGGTCGCCCGTTACAGTAATCTCCAGTTTAAATCTATGACCATGCAGTTGGCCGCAAGACCCTTCGTAGTCTGTTAACCAGTGGGCTGAATCAAAATTGAATGTTTTAGTAATGCTTAACATTTGCAAACCTCTTCTTTATTTTTATATGCAATCGGATCAATCATGCCGAGCTGATTGAAGGCTTTAAGCCTTAGCCGACAACTGGGGCATACGCCGCAAGCCTGCTCACTCTCTGTGTAGCATGTCCAAGTCTTAGAATAATCAACTCCCAGCAGATTGCCTAGCTTTAGTTCATCTGCTTTTGACATGTGCATAAAAGGTACTTCCACCTTAATCTTGCCTTGACCTTCAGCGCACCATGTAATGCCTTCATTTATAGCAATCTCCATTGCTTTCACAAAAGGTTCGCGACAATCAACATAGCCGGAGTAGTCCAGTTGGCTGACTCCCAAATAAATTTTTTCAGCTTTTTTAATTTCTGCGTAAGCTGCTGCATATGACAGAAAAATCATATTTCTCCCGGGCACGACAGTGTTTGGGATGGAATCAGTTTCTTCTTTAGAAATAGCAATATTTTTATCCAGTAATGATGAACAGTTTATAAAACTCAGATCTAATTCTATCAGCGCATGATCTTTCACGGCATAGTGCTTTGCCTGCCAACGGGCACATTCTAATTCCTTGCTGTGACGTTGTCCATAGTAAAATGAGAGAGCATATACTTCTTCATTTTCTCTTGCAGCCAAGGCCAAGGCCGTAACCGAATCCATCCCGCCGGATAAGAGGATGACTGCCCTCCTCATCAAAGGCACCTCCAGTTATAAAATGTGGAAGTAGTAAAAAGCACCGCAAAAGATTGCGGTGTTTAGTTAATTTTTTATGGCAGGGGAGACAGGACTTGAACCCGCAACCAACGGTTTTGGAGACCGCTACTCTACCAATTGAGCTACTCCCCTGCATCCATAGATATTGTAGCGTAAGTTCTTGGGTTTGTCAAACTCTAACATCCCGCTACCGGCAAAATGTTTCTCTGCAAAACAATTCGGTATGAGGAGAAAACTAAATACCAAGGAAATAAAATCTTATTCAGAACGGTAAATCATTTATCCAGAAATTCAGGTTTACGCTTTTGCAGGAATGCTGCCATGCCTTCTTTTTGATCTTGGGCAGAAAAACAAATGCAAACCGACTGGATTTCCATTGCCTTTCCGGCAGCTTCGCCCCCGTCAAGATAAGCGTTTACTGCTGCTTTTGCCATGGTAAGCGGCACAATGCTCTTGCTGATAATGGAGTTTAGTTCCTCTTTTACAGCATCAAGAAAACCCTCAGCCGGAAAAAGTTTGTTTACTAAGCCTATAGCTTTTGCTTCTGCGGCATCAATCACTTTCCCGGAATAGATCATTTCTTTGGCTAAACCGATCCCAATGCGCTGTGGCAGGCGTTGCGTTCCGCCCCAGCCGGGAATAATGCCAAGCGTTATTTCCGGCAGCCCGAAACGCGCGTGTTCTGCCGCATAGATAAAGTCACAGGAGAGTGCCAGTTCACATCCGCCGCCGAGGGCAAACCCATTGACGGCGGCGACTACCGGCTTGGGAAAGCCGGCAATTAAGTCGAATGTTTCATGGCCGGCCATGATATATTTACGTGCTTCCAGCGAGCCTAATTCAGCCATAACAGCAACGTCCGCCCCTGCGACAAATGCTTTTGGCCCTGCGCCTGTAATTACAACCACTTTAACATCCTCATCGTCCCGCAGAGTGAGCATTGCGTCCCTTAGTTCGCCAAGCACTTCGAACTTGAGAGCGTTTAGGACTTCTGGACGGTTGATGGTGATTGTGGCAATTTTAGCTTGAATCGTAATTTGCAAGAATGTGTATCGCATTAAATTCACCTACCATAAAATATTCTAAAGCCATGATTAAACAGGATAAGCTATTCCCACTACCTAATTCTTTACCGATAAAACATTTTCCTTCTGGAAATTTAATTTTGTGCTGAAAAATCAGTGAAAACAGTCTGAACTTACGATGGGTTAGTCTGTTGAAAAGGTATTCACATGAAAAGGTGTTATGTCTTGTAAATAGGCGGCATGTGTAATAAAATAGAGGAAATCGCTTGGCTTGATATTTACGGGAGGTGAAATAATGGGCCAGATAGGTTTTATTGGTCTTGGAACTATGGGCGGAGCCCTTTTGAAGGGTTTATTGGCTAAGGGAGTTGCACCTGCAGAAATTGTGGCTTTTGATGCCCTGAAGGTAAAGCTGGAAGGGATGGCTGATGCTTTTGGAATTAAAGCTGCTTTGGATGCGCAAAGTGTCGCTATGGCGGCCAAGGTTATTTTTTTGGCTGTAAAGCCACAAGATATGAAACCATTGCTGCGGCATATTGCACCAATAATGAAGGACGGACAAGTTATCGTCTCTGTTGCTGCGGGAATAGGTATTAAAGATATTGAACAGCGCTTTTCCAGTAAAGTAGGGGTAATTCGTGTGATGCCAAATACCCCTTGCCAGGTGGGCGAAGGGGCTATGGCGCTTAGCATAGGGGCACATGTGGCAGATGAAGATTTGCACCAAGTCGCTTCCTGGCTTGAAGCACTGGGAATGGTGCATATTGTGCCGGAGAAGATGCTTGATGCTGTTACAGGTTTGAGCGGGAGTGGTCCGGCGTATGTTTATCTGATGATTGAAGCTTTGGCAGATGGCGGCGTGCTTGGCGGAATGCCGCGGGCTATGGCTTTGGAGATGGCTGCGCAGACAGTGCTTGGTGCGGCAAAGATGGTGCTCGTAACTGAGGAGCACCCGGCGGTGCTGCGGGAGATGGTAACCTCACCTGGGGGCGCTACTGCCGCCGCATTATATTCACTGGAGCAAGATGGCTTCCGCGGTGCTGTGCAAAAAGCTGTAAAGAAAGCGATGGAGCGCTCCAGGGAGTTAGGTGAGTAATGGACTCTTGCAGAAGCTCGTTAAAGGAAGCAAAGACTGTAGTAGTAAAAGTTGGAACCAGAACTCTAACCCATGCAACAGGCAAACTCAATTTGCGTCAGATGGAAAAAGTAGTGCGGGAACTTGCAGATTTGGTCAATCAGGGTCGGAGGGTAGTTTTAGTGTCCTCAGGAGCGGTGGCTGCAGGCATCGGACGGCTCGGACTATCAAGCAAGCCGCAAACTACCCCGGAAAAACAGGCGTTAGCAGCTATTGGTCAAGGACTGTTGATTCAGATGTATGAAAAGCTGTTTACTGAATACGGGCTGGTTGTGGCACAGGTGCTTTTAACCCGGGATGACTTTAATGACAGGAAGAGATATTTAAACTCCCGCAATACGCTACACTCTTTATTGCAATATGGTGCTGTGCCTGTAATTAATGAGAATGATACTGTGGCTGTAGAGGAAATTGAGTTTGGCGATAATGACACTCTTTCTGCCATGGTTGCCAGCATTCTTGATGCCGATTTATTAGTTCTCCTCTCAGATATTGAGGGGTTGTATTCTGCCAATCCAAAACTGGATGAAAATGCGGAGATAATCAGCAAGGTTGAACAAGTTACGCCGGATATTCGCAAATTGGCCGGTCAGAGTTCCGAATCATTGGCTACCGGAGGAATGATCACAAAACTGATAGCTGCCGAAGTGGCAACAAGTTCAGGCATACCCATGGTGATTGCTCACGGTGCCAAGCCTGATATACTGCAGCAGATTTTAGCCGGCGAAGAAGTTGGGACGTTATTTTGCGCTCAGAAAAGATGCTTGGAGAGCAGAAAACGTTGGATAGCGTATGGGCAAGCGATCCATGGCCGATTGGTGGTTGACGATGGGGCAAGGAGAGCTCTGTTAGTAGAGGGAAAAAGTCTGTTGCCAAGCGGTATCCTAGATGTAACCGGAGACTTTGAATTGGGCGAAATGGTCGTAATTGAGGATTGCTGCGGCAATGAATTTGCCAGAGGATTAGTGAATTACAGCGCACCGGAACTTAATAAAGTCAAAGGGCTGCGAACTGAGAAAGCGGCCGAAGTGTTACAACGTCCTTGCTCGGAAGCCGTTCACAGGAACAATATGGTGGTCAAGAAGTGATATTTGCAGCAATGCTGGTTAAGAAAGTTGTAGAGGAGGCACTTTATGAAGCGTTTTTTTGAGGGAATGAAGAATAAAGAAGTTATTCTTGTGGATACTACGTTGCGTGACGGGGAACAGACTGCCGGTGTAGTATTTTCAAACAAAGAAAAAGTTCGGATTGCCCAAATGCTTGATTTCTTAGGGGTTCATCAGTTGGAAGTTGGGATTCCTGTGATGGGTGGCGATGAAAAAGAAGCTATTAAAGCAATTGTCGATTTGGGTCTTGATGCAAGCATCATGGCATGGAATCGTGCAAATGTAGACGACATTAAGGAGTCACTCGACTGCGGAACTGATTCGCTCGCTATTTCCATCTCTACATCGGATATTCATATCACTCATAAGCTGCAGACGTCTCGTGATTGGGTGCTTGACAACATGGCAAAGGCGGTCGAATTTGCAAAAAAGCATCACAAATATGTTTCTGTCAATGCAGAAGATGCCTCAAGAAGTGATTTGGAGTTTTTAATTAAGTTTATTTTGCGCGCCAAAGAGTGCGGGGCTGATCGGTTACGCTTTTGCGACACGGTTGGGATATTGGAACCCTTCAAAACGTATGACATTATCAGGCAGCTAATTGAAGCTACCGGCATGAATATTGAAATGCATACACATAATGATTTTGGTATGGCTACAGCTAACGCTCTGGCCGGAGTGAGAGCCGGTGCTTCTTTGGTTGGCGTCACCGTCAATGGCCTTGGAGAGCGTGCAGGCAATGCTGTTTTGGCTGAAGTAGCTATGGCATTGAAATATCTCTATGAGACAGACGTCCAAGTTAAGCTGCGGGAGCTGCGTGAGATTTCCGAATATGTGGCGCTTGCTTCCGGTCGAACTTTATCTGTGTGCATGCCAATCGTGGGTACCAATATGTTTGCTCACGAGTCGGGAATACACGCAGATGGCGTTATTAAGAATCCTTCTACCTATGAAGCATTTCATCCGGAGGAGGTTGGACTGGAACGTCAGATAATAATCGGCAAGCATTCGGGCAGCCGGTCTATTGTTTTGAAATTCCAGGAATACGGCATTGTTCTTTCGGATGAAGTAGCGGGAGAGATGCTGTCAATGGTTCGTTCTGCGGCTGTTGATTTAAAGCGGACTCTATTTGATAAAGAGTTAATGTATATTTATGAGGAGTATCTACAGGGGAAAAACAAAAAAAGCATGGGTGCCTGAAGTTTATCAGGCAAACTGCCAGATCTTGCAGAACAAAATTAAATTAAACCGGAAGTGTGTAGAGGTATTCAATTGCACATTTTTTGCAGTAAATCTGGTGCACGCAGTCAAATTGAGCGTGTTTGAGACCACTTTCTTCGTATGACGCGTAGGGACCTAGTGCCTCCTGAAGCGTGCCGCAGTCATCTAAGGTGCTGCCGCAGGAAGGACATTGGATTTCCAACAATTTCAGTCCGTTACAGTATGGGCAGATCTGATTCATTTTGACCTCCGAGCAATTTGTTTACAGCGTTAGTTTGCCCGGAAGTTGAAACCCTAATTAATGCAGTAACAATGCTTCAGGCTCTGCCAATATTTCCGGTTGCAGCAGTGGATTTCCTTTAACCGCTAAAAGCAGCGCTTTATAGCCCGGTTGAATTACACCAATATTATCAAAGGCGCAGATTTTAGCAGCCTCCGATGTGGCGGCTTTTAGTGCTTGAGCGCCCGTCAATCCGGCTTGGCAGAGGAGTTTAATTTCCCCGATTAGGCAAGAGCCGTGCGGAACACCTTTTGCGCCTGCGTCAGTTCCGGCGCCGATACGTGCACCCAAGGCGCCGCCTAAGCAGATCAGCTTGTTTTGTCGTTCGAGTGAGCGACTGATGATCTCTTTTTCTGAAGGGGAGAGCAGAGAAGAAAGTTGAGGATTATTCAGGTGCACCGCTACAGGAGTTAATGTGGGAACCCAAGCTATATCATGCTTTACCAGTTGCGAGAGTGTTTTTTCCTGCATAAAATAGCCGTGTTCTATTGAGTTTACACCTGCTGCAATACAGCGGCGTACAGCCTCATCTCCGTTCGCGTGGGCCATTACAGCCAGACCTAGTTTTTTAGCCAACTTAGTCATTGCTATGAGTTCATTCTGGCTGAAAGGTAAAGGACCGGTCTTACCGTATTGGCTAAAACTAAAAACGTCCGAAGCAACTATTTTGAGATGCTGTGCGCCTTGGGATGCTAGACGGTTTATCTCAGTCAATGCATCCGGTAAAGAGCTTACCTCTATACTAAGGTTGCTGCCGTAGTGACCTTTTTTGCTGATGGCACGGCAACAGTTTGCAATCAGCAAACGTGGATCGCAAAAAAAAGTTTCCTTGCGGGAACCGGCCTCGCGAACGGCTGCTACTCCGGACATAAGTATTTTATTAACGCGCTCAGCGAATGAATCGCTGCCTTTGTAAGGCATTGCCAAGTGGACATGACAGTCGATCATCGCAGGCATAAGCGTCAAATGGTTAAAATCTAAGGAGGTTGCCTTGCAGCCTGGTATCTCACTGATTAGCCCGGCTCTTGTAAAAAGAGACCCTGGACCGGCAATTTTTGTGTCAATTCCATTCCAAAGTGCGCCGTAATTAATTGTCGTTTCTTTTGATAAGGCAATAATCCGCATTTTAAGCCTCCTGCAATCTTTTCGCTATTTTTATATTCGCTTAATATTCGCTTTTTCTGTTTAGCTTCCCTGTTGCCAGAATAAAAACAGCATAAACAGGAGATTAAAAGACGCGACGAGCGGAGGAGTAATTGCTTATGGCAAATATAAAAAACTACGATGAACTTTACCGAAACTTTAAGTTGGAAGTACCTGAATATTTTAACTGGGCTCGCGATGAATTTGACCGCTGGGGAGAAGATTCTCATAAGTTAGCTCTTTGGGTTATCAGTGATTTTGGCAGTGAAATAAAATTCACATTTAGACAATTATCCGAACTTTCTAAAAAGTTAGCTAATGTCTTTAAACTGAATGATATCTTACCCGGCGAACGAATTATCGTTTTCTTGGGCAGAAAGCCTGCATTTTGGATCTCAATGCTGGCCTCTCTCCGCTTTGGCACAGTGATTTCGCCTTGTGCAACCCAGCTATCTGCAAAAGATATTCAGAGCCGCTTAGCAGCCTCTGCTGCGACTGCGATAATTGCGGAAGAAGAGATTGCTGATAAAATCGATGCCGCAGCAGTCAATTGCCCTACATTGAAAGCAAAATTTATAGTTGGCCGGCGTAAAGGTTGGTTGTCATTTGAAGATGAACTGGATAAAGCGTCTGAGACATTTGAAGCTTTAAACACTCGCTCAGATGACAACGCTCTTTTATATTTTACTTCCGGTGCAAGCGGTTTGCCTAAAATGACTATACACACTCAGGCATCTTATGGAATTGGGCACCGTGTTACCGGAAAGTTCTGGCTGGATCTGACGGAGAGTGATCTTCACTGGAACTTAACCGATACTGGCAGGGCAAAAGCGGCTTGGGGCAGTTTCTTCGGGCCTTGGAACTGCGGAGCATGTGTTTTTGTCTATGACAGCGCAGGTAAGTTTGACGGTAAACGGACACTGGATATTCTATGCAAGTATCCTATTACTACACTCTCCGCCCCGCCGACTGCATACAGGATTTTAGTGCAGGAAAACTTAAGGAATTACAGCTTTAAAAGTTTACGTCATTGTGTAGCAGCAGGCGAGCCGTTAAACGCAGAAGTTATTAACGCTTGGAAAAAAATCACCGGTATAACGATTTACGATGGTTATGGTCAAACGGAGACAGCGCTGCTGGTTGCAAATTTCCCTTCTAGCCAGCTAAAAATCGGCTCAATGGGCAAGCCTTCTCCCGGTTTTCATGTGGCAATAGTTGATCTCGAAGGCAAGCAAGTTGGGCCCAACCGAGAAGGCGACATTGCCGTGCGGGTTAAGCCAGAGCGTCCGGTTGGTATCTTTAAGGAGTACTACAATGAACCGGAGCGCACATTGGCAACACTGCGTGGCGACTGGTATATTACGGGGGATCGCGGTGTATCTGATGAAGAGGGCTATATTACTTTTGTGAGTCGTGCTGACGACGCAATTCTCAGTTCTGCGCATAGAATTGAGCCTTTCGAGGTTGAAAGCGCTTTGATTGAACATCCGGCAGTTCTGGAAGCTGCGGTAGTTGCCAGTCCTGATGAGTTGCGTGGTGAGATTGTCAAGGCGTTTGTTATTGTAGCAGCAGGTTATGAAGGCTCAGAGGTGCTGACTAAAGAGCTGCAGGATTTTGTAAAAAAACTGACTGCTCCCTATAAGTACCCGCGAGAAATTGAGTATGTAGATACTTTGCCCAAAACAATCAGCGGTAAGATTCGGCGCAATGAACTAAAAGAAATGGAAAAACAGAGAAAGTTAATGAAAAATTTTATAGAGAATGGCACTTAGTAAAATTTAAACTGGCAGTGCAGCGTAGGCATCTATCAGCGCTGGCATTAAGGGATCAAAGCGCTCGGCAAAAGTGGCTGCAAGCTTATTACTCTCCAGAAAACGGGGGATGCCATCGCTTGGAACAATGAAATCGGCAGAATAAATGAGATGCTCAGCCTGGAATGCCAGCGCCGCAGCAAAAGAATGAAACTCGGAAATTTGTTCTACTGTCCCAATTGTTACTAAAGGTTTGCCTATAAACTGGGGAAGCGGCAGGACACCCTGTTTATGCAAGTTCTGCCAGTCACAACGATGGATGAACCTTTGACAGATTGTTCCGTAAGGCTTGGCACCAATAAAGTGCATTTTATGAACAACATGATCTGCGTGAGCTGCGTATGGATCGTTTGTGATGATAAATTCACTGCAGATGATTTCTTCTCCTTTGGGTAAAACTGCTAAAACAGCCGGAAACTCTTTTTCCAGTAACTCTCTTTGCCAAACGGTATAATGGTCGCCTTTGCTGTTGCGGCCTGCCGCACCAAAAGGGGATTTAATGATAAACAAGTCGTTTTTGCTTGCTGGCAGGAAAAGGTCTGAGTTTTGGCGATAGACCTTCTGTTCAGGCAAATACCTCTGACCTTTATTTTTTTTTAAGTAGGCTGCAAGCACCGCTTTGGAGGAAAATTTCTCCGGCAAATAACCCAGGACTTGAATCTTTTGCCGAATCAATGCTTGATAAAGAGAAAAAGGTATTCCGCAAAATTGCACATCGATAACTTGGCAGTCGATTTTTCTCAGCAACTGACTCGCAGGCGCAAGTATAACCTTATAGCCCTGCCTTAAATATATTTTAACTAAGCCTTCTACACCTTTTTCCCGGCAACCGAAAAGGTACCAGGCCGGGTATGCTCTGCTCCCAGCCTGATAGAAATGCTCTCGGATCTGCAAGGTCTCCTCTGAAGTGATGGTTCGTGAGATTTGCGGGACTGCTAATGCAGCAGCCAACATATTATCTTCCATGGCAATGCAAATGGTTTGCACAAATCTCACCTATGCTTATTTGTTAACAGCTTTTCCCAATAACGCCGCAAAAAAGAAGTGCGAGCAGATCCTTGTGATCCATGTGGCGGTTCCAGTGCCTCCGATGCGGTAAGTTCCTCCGCTATTTCCATTTCTTGGTTCCTTTCATCCTTCCATGGTTCGGGAATAAAAGACATCTGGTTACACCCCCTTGATGAAAAATTCTGTCTTACGCACTTTAGTATTTCTCTTAAAGAGAAAAATGTTGCAACTTAAACTATGGCAGAATTACCAAAAAAAAAGAAAGGGCTTGTAAAAACCCTTTCTCCGGGCATTTTCTTACTGCATTTGACTGCTTTGAAATTGATTTTGTACCTGGGTCAGTTGTTGCATATCTGCTTTAGCCGGTGAGTACCAGCCCCTTTGATTCATTGTATCAAAAACTCTTTTTTGCAATTGATACGAATTCTGTAAACAGCTCTGCCAGTCGCGCCGCAGATTATCACTTTTTGCTTCCAGAATTGCCGTGTTTATCATCCCGCAAACTTGTTTTTCTTCTTTTAAAAGAGTTTGGGCAATCTCTTGATCAGTAAGTTTATGCATTTTATCCCTCCTTTGAAAATTTCAACAGAATGATGAGGCAATTATTGTAGTGAGCTGCTCTTAATGTGTTTTACCATAGTCTGGAAGTTATGTTTATGGGACTGCGCACTGTCCAGACAAAGTTGTTTTACAGATTGATCTGTGCATTGTTCTGCAAAAAAATTCATTGACTTGTAGGCTAGTTGTTCCGATTTGAGAAAATCATCCAGATACATTAGTTCCCGTTGGGTAAGATTATTCATTTTATCCCTCCTTTTTGGAAATTTCCTTCTCTAGTATTTGACATTCGCAGGTGAAATATTCACCGGCCAAGTATTGTAAAACAACAAAACGGGTAATTTTCTATATAACAGGAAAAGACCGCTTTGGGAGAGAATTTAACTCTAATAAGCAAGAAAAACTGGTGGGGAGTGCTTTATGAGCGATAAACATTTGCTGGCTCTTGACGTGGGAACACGAAAAGTGACCGGCATGCTGCTGGAAAAGAAGGAGAGAGGGTTTGAGATCTTGTCTGTGGAAACAAGAGAGCATCGAACCCGCGCTATGTTGGATGGGCAAATCCATGATATTCCAAGAGTGGCAGAGGTGGTTTCTGAAGTACATAATCTCTTGCAGCAAAAGGGTCAATGTAAAATTTCAAGGGCGGCAGTCGCTGCCGCTGGCAGGTCGCTTTATACACAGCGTGGACGAGCACAACTGCCGGCAGCATCATCAAAGCGCATCACGCAAGAAGATGTGCTTCGACTGGAATATGCAGCCATTCAGCAAGCCCAGCAGCAACTCTTTTCCGGACATCTTGGCAGAGCAAATTTCGCTGACAAACATAACTGTGTAGGGTACAGCGTGGTTCGTTACGAATTGGATAACTCAGTAATTCGAAATTTAGTTGGGCAGCGAGGCGGCTCGATTGCCTGTGAAGTGATAGCTACTTTTTTGCCGCGGGTCGTTATAGATTCTCTGCGAGGCGTGCTGGAGTTGGCTGGATTAAGGCTGCAAAGTCTGACTTTAGAGCCGATTGCAGCGCTGCGCATGGTCGTGCCTGAGGAAATGCGCAAGTTAAATGTCGCGCTTGTGGATATTGGAGCAGGCACATCAGATATTGCGATCACAAGAGATGGTACAGTTTTTGCCTATGAGATGGTCTCTGTAGCAGGAGATGAAATTACTGAAGCCTTGGCTGAAAAGCTCTTGTTAAACTTTATGACAGCAGAAGAGATTAAAAGAAAAATACTAAAAACTAAGTTGCTGACGTTCAAAAATATTCTTGACGAAAAAGTTTCTCTTTCTGCCGAAAAAGTACTTAAAGAGCTGGAGGGAGCAATTGATTTTCTGACGGATAAAATTGCTCAGGCAATTTTAGACAAAAATGGTGTTGCCCCACAGGTAGTCTTTTGTGTAGGCGGGGGCAGTCTAACTCCTGGCTTGACGGAAACTTTGGCAGAAAAGCTGGCTATGGATCCCAATAGGGTTGCAATTAAAGGAAAGGAAATGCTAGGCCTGCTTCCGGGTAAAACAAAGAAATACCAAGGTCCGGAGTTGGTTACTCCACTCGGGATTGCCCATACCGCAATTTCAGGTGATGCGCTGCACTTTTATCGAGTTGAAGTTAATAATCAATTTGTGGATGTAATGGATCTCGGCAATGCCAGAGTATCAGATGCGCTGCTAGCTGCAGGGATAAGCTCACGTGAACTCGTGGGGCTGCCGGGAAAGGGCCTGAGTTTAGAGATTAATGGTCGGATAACAGTTTTTCCCGGAGAAATAGGGGAAATGGCAGAAATTCGTGTTAACGGCGAAATAGTTAACCTGGATACTGCCATATCAGCTGGAGATAAAATATTTTTTACTTCGGCTAAGCCGGGAGCAGAAGCCAAGGTAAACGTAGCTGACGCCTTGAGTCGGATAACTCCGTTTGTTCTGCAGCTAAACGGTAAAGAAAAACAGCTGCAGCCACCGGTTTTTCGGGGAGAGGAAAAATTGACGCTGGCTTCGGAACTCTTTGACAGGGACAAGTTGCGCATTCTTAAAACTATGCCTTTATCTTGTGTTCTCACCGAGCTGGGTTTAGAAGATGAGCTGCGGGGCGGTTCTATCATTGTGACAGTAAACGGCAGCGACAGGCAAATTCCCTTTGGGCCAAGAGTTATCCGTGTTAACGGAAAAGTTTCAGTACCGGGCAGCGCTGTCTCCGCAGGAGATTTTCTTGAAATTGCAGACGACGGCTCTTATCCGACCGTGGATTGCCTTACTGAAGAAAGACCGCAGCAGATTGAGTTGACAGTTAATAAACAAATTGTGAAAGTTAGTTTAAAAGAAGTGGATTTTTCTTTAAACGGTAAGAGAGTTCCTCTTGGTACGCCATTGACGGCAGGGGACATTGTAGAGATCAGTGTTATCAACCATGAGGTTTCCATGGCTGATATCCTTAATATCATTAACTTTAAGGGCACCCCGTCACTTGGCCAAAACAAACTGGTGCTGCGAATCAACGAACGCGAAGCGCAGTTTACAACTGCTGTTAAGCACGGGGACTGTTTAGAAATTGGCTGGACAGCTTGAAGGAGGAGACTATCTTGGGCGAAGGATTTAATTTTTTTCAACTTATCTGGTTATTCTTTATTTTTTCCGCTTTAACTCCGGTGCTGCGGCAGGCTCGTTTGGAAGCCGCAAGGATTCGCTTAATACGCAGCTTGGAGGAAAAACGTAAATCTCGTGTGATTACTCTTGTCCATCGCCAGGAATCAATTGCGCTCTTTGGTATTCCTATCACTCGTTATATCAATCTGGAGGACTCAGAACAAATTCTACGCGCCATTCGACTGACGCCCAAAGATATGCCTATTGACTTGTTGTTGCATACACCGGGGGGTCTTGTATTGGCTTCCGAGCAAATTGCTCATGCCCTGAAAAATCACTCTGCCAAAGTAACAGTTTTTGTTCCCCATTATGCTATGTCAGGCGGCACGATGATTGCATTGGCTGCTGATGAAATCGTTATGGACGGCAACGCTGTACTAGGACCGGTGGATCCCCAGCTTGGCCGTTATCCGGCAGCATCAATTTTGAAAGCTGTCGAGGCTAAAGATGCTAACGAGGTAGATGATGAAACGTTAATCCTTGCCGATGTGGCCGAGAAAGCAATAAGGCAGGTAAAAAAGACAATTAAAGAAATTTTGCTGGAGAAGCTAGGTGAAGAAAAAGCAGAAGAAGTAGCTAATCTGCTGACAGAAGGTCGGTGGACACACGACTATCCTATTACTTGCACAGAACTGGGTGAGTTGGGATTAAATGCTTGTGGCCTATTGCCACAAGAAATTTATGAAATGATGGATCATTTCCCGCAGCCGATAAAAATCAGATCAGCAGTTCACTATATCCCCATTCCCTACAGCAAAGAAAAAAAATAAGACCCAATGGTCTTGTGAAATTCAGATTGTTGGGCAAAGCCTCAACAACCGCAGAAAGAACGGGCGAGCGCCGCAGTTTTCTCGGCAACTTCTTCAACAGTTTCGGCAAAAAGGATGAGTTGTGGCTCCTTGTCCGGGGTGTCTTCTAAGATCAAGGCCTCAGGCGCAGCTGCAAGAATAGAAGTTGAGGTATTTTGTGTGATTGTTTGATAGCCGATTGTTTTGATTGCCGAAGCTATTTCCGGAGTATGGCGCAAATTAATCATGGCACGTATTCTGCTGTTTTTTTTGTGTGCGGCGAGTAGGGATTCCGCCGGAAAGAGGCGACAGTCAAAAGTTGGTTCGCCTACTGCTTTAATTTGCTGGTGACAGAGAAGCAGAGGAGCAGGGTAGGAGATGATTTCAGCCAAACTACCGGCTCCTTCCTGGCAATAGAAGAGATTAGTTTGGCCGGCTGCAATCAAATTGGCGACTGGTTTTGCTTTTTGCAACAATAAGACAGCCCTTGCCAGTTCCCGTGATATGTTACCCAGCTCCAATTCCTTGAAGATGGCTCCGATTGGGTTAGTAGGACCATAACCGCTGCCCACACAAATGCCGTGGGTGATTGCATCAGTTATAAACTTTTTGGCTTTAATGAAGGCAGCGAGCGGAGTCATGCCCTTTGCTAAATAAGCGGTAATTGCTGCGGCATATGTGCAGCCGGTGCCATGTGTATTAATGGTGTCAATTTTGCTTTCACTGAGTGTGTGCACATCTTTGCCGTCAAAAAAGATATCTACCATCTCTGTACCCGGAAGGTGTCCTCCTTTTAAGAGCACGTGACGTGGGCCGAGACGGCGTATTTCCCGAGCTGCAGCCACCATCTCAGTTACAGAAGAAATTTCTTTGCCGAGAAGGATCTCTGCTTCAGGCAAATTAGGCGTAGCGACCATGGCTAAAGGCAATAGTTGATTACGCAGTGTGTCAACAGCATCTTCCGGCAGGAGTCTTTGCCCGCTTTGAGCTATCATTACAGGGTCTACCACCAGATTTCTTATTCTATATTTTGTTAGGTATTTTGCAACGATGCTGATGACGTTTGCATCGCCTAGCATGCCTGTTTTGGCAGCGTCTGCTGAAATATCGGAAAGAACGGCCTCCAGTTGGCAAGCGATAAAATCCGGCGGCACAGCATGGATGCCGTGTACACCTAAGGTGTTTTGCGCCGTCAAGGCTGTAATTACACTGGTGCCGTAAACGCCAAGAGCGGCAAATGTTTTTAAGTCGGTTTGGATTCCGGCACCGCCCCCAGAATCTGAGCCGGCTACAGTCAATACTTTATACATGTTCCTCACCTCTAGTCGCCAAAAGAAATGCCTACTGATTTGGCTGCGCGGACCAGTTCGCAATCCGGTTTGACCAATTTTTGTTCTGCGACTGCCGCTTCCAACGGAACGGATTGGACGTTGCTGCTGCAAAGGCAGACCATTTTGCCAAACTCACCGTTAATAGCCAGTTCGACTGCTTTCACCCCAAAGCGAGTGCCAAGAATACGATCAAACGGAGTAGGTGTTCCGCCGCGTTGCAGATGGCCAAGCACAGTAACCCTGGTTTCTACACCGCAGTTTTCCTGGATTTCTTGGCCGATTATGTCAGCCACCCCGCCGAGTTTATTATGATGAGGGTTATCTTTTACTTCCGTTTGGTAGATTAGACGCCCGTCAGGCAGCTTAGCTCCTTCCGCTACAACCATAATAGAAAACTTTTTGCCGCGACGGCGGCGATCAGCGATTTTGCCGCAGACAGCCTCGTAGGTAAAGGGTATCTCGGGAATTAAAATAACGTCCGCGCCGCCTGCAATGCCGCTATGCAGAGCTATCCAACCCGCGTCACGACCCATCACTTCCAAAATCATCACTCGGTGATGGGATTCCGCAGTCGTATGCAGTTTGTCTATAGCGTCTGTGGCTGTATTTAGTGCTGTGTCAAAACCGAAAGTGACATCTGTAGCCGACAAATCATTGTCGATAGTTTTGGGAATACCGACAACCGGAACTCCTTTTTTGTGTAATTCATTGCCGATGTTCAGACTGCCGTCGCCTCCGACTACTACCAACGCGTCCGCTCCCATCTCAGCCAGATTGGCGATTGCTTGTTCCGACACATCGCCCCAGATTGTCTTACCATTCTCCTTCCCGATCGGATAGCGAAACGGATTGTCGCGGTTGGTAGTGCCAAGAATAGTGCCGCCGCGATGCAAAATACCGGAAACGTCTTTATCTTCCAGTAAAAAAGACTTATTTTCGATTAACCCGCCAAAACCATCCATAATGCCCATAACTTCAATTTGATAGCGATGAAAAGATGTCTTAGCCACAGCCCGAATCACCGCATTTAACCCAGGACAATCGCCGCCACCGGTAAGAATAGCAAGTCTCTTCAGTTTATGAGGCAATTCATCTACCCCCTAGGATACCTTAATTGTCAGAGCTTCTCTTAACAAGTATTCCACAGGTATCCAGAGAAATCCTTTTTCAAAAGATCCGGACAAACAACACGAAACCTTACAAAAAGTTAACACAAAATTAACAGTGCAGCCTTCCGTTTTTAACAAAGCGCTGTTATAATTAACAATGGCGTATCTAAAATATCCATAGACAACAAGAAAGACAAAAACTCTATCAGAAGGAGAATGAAAAAATGAAGAAGTTTTCGCGAATTAGAGTTGCGGTCGTACTGGTGTTTGTTTTTCTGTCGGTAGGATTTTTGAGTGGTTGCGGCGGAGGAAACCAAGTCCAGCCACCGGCTGGAAATAACAATGTGACTCCTGATCCGGCAGGAGAAATGCCAAGCGGTTCTTATCAAATTAAGGGTTCTGATAGTGAAGTAAATGTGGTGCAATCTCTTGTGGAAGCGTTTTATGAGATTAATCCTAATGTAGAATTTTCTGTAACCGGCGGCGGTTCCGGTGTTGGTATTTCCGCCTTGATTGCGGGTGAGACTGATGTGGCAAATTCTTCCCGGCCGATGAGCGAATCAGAAGTTGCTGACGCTCGCGCTAAAGGAATTGAGCCGACTCCAATCGTATTTGCTATGGATGGACTGGCTGTCGTTATCCACGCTGACAACCAGGTAGAGAACTTGACTCTGGAGCAGGTTGGGAAAATTTTTGCCGGCGAAATCACTAATTGGAGCGAAGTCGGTGGTGCAGATACAGCTATCTCCCTCTATGGACGTCAAAGCAACTCCGGTACGTATGTCTTTTTTAGAGAACGTGTTGTCAAGGGTGATTATTCCGCAGCAAAGAAAAATATGAACGGCAATTCACAAATAGTGGAAGGTGTTCGTGCCGACGTAAGCGGAATTGGTTATGTTGCCATGGGGTTCATTCAAGGAACAACCGGTATTAAGGCAGTAGGTCTGGCTGAAACGGATGCGGGTCCTTTTGTCTCGCCGGCTGATCTTGACAAGGTAAAAGCCGGGGAGTATGTATTAACACGTCCGCTTTACCAGTACTATAGCGGTAAGCCTGCAGGAGCATTATTGCAGTTTCTTGAGTTTGTCTTAAGCGCAGAAGGGCAGCTTATTATCGAGGAAGCAGGATTTCTGCCTGCTACAGTTGAATTTATGCAACAGAATAGAACTTATCTGGACTAAGCAGAGCCTGTTTATTATTTTCCTCGCTCTTCAGGGTGTTTTGGGACAGAGTTTCGCTGTTGACTTTAGCTTAAGGGAGCCGTTTTTGGCTCTCTTTCCCCATGCATTAAAGTAGAAAGGGGGAGGTTATTTCTGAATAGAAAGCTCGAAACTGCCATAGCGTATTTTTTTACATTAAATGGAGCATTTGTTGTTTTTATTTTGTTTGGGATCTTCGCTTTACTACTCAGCAGCAGCTTTGCTGCCTGGCAGGATGTGGGGTTCATCAGTTTTCTCACTGAAAGGGTTTGGAATCCGTCCGGATTCGTCTCTTCGCATTTTGGGATTTTTACTAAAATTGTGGGTACGCTGATGGTTACAGCCGGAGCCATGTTGTTTGCCGTACCTCTTGGTATAGCGACGGCTGCATATCTTGCTGAGGTCGCCTCTTCGTGGGAACGAGAGTTTATCAAGCCGGTTATTGAACTGCTTGCGGCAGTTCCGTCCGTTGTGCTCGGTTTTTTTGGGATAGTCGTTTTTTCACCGTTGCTTGCCGGAATCTTTAATCTGCCAAACGGATTAAACGCGTTAAACGGCTCTATTCTTCTAGGTTTGATGTCATTACCTACTATTATCAGTATTGCGGAAGATGCGTTGACTGCTGTGCCAAAAGAGTACAAAGAGGCTTCGCTAGCACTGGGTGCGACTCGTTGGCAAACTTTATCCCGGGTTATTATCCCGGCTGCCGGTTCCGGTGTTACTGCCGCCATTATGCTGGGTATTGGTCGCTCACTGGGTGAAACGATGACGGTGATTATGGCTACAGGCAATGCTCTGCAATTTCCCGAAAACTTTTTCTCCTCTGTGCGTACCATGACTGCCACTATTGCTATTGAGCTGGGTGAAGTGCCGGCAGATACAACTCACTACTACGCGCTGTTTGCCATTGGCTTTGTTCTTTTTAGCATGACCTTCTTGGTGAGCTTGTTGGCTGATATTTTTTTGCACCGTGCAAATGAGGTGAAAAAACAATGAGAAAAATTCAACCATTCTCTGCTCAAGATGGTGTTTCGGCTGACTACTTGTATCGCAAAGGGCTATCCTCAATAGTTGAAAAAGTAGCTTTTACGCTGCTAAGATTTTCGATGCTTTTAGTGATTGCCGCCATATTGTTTATTTTCTACGATATCTTCAGTAAGGGTTTCGGTATCATCAGCTGGGAATTTATTACCGCCATGCCGCGTCGCGGGATGACAGAAGGTGGTATTTGGCCGGCTGTACTTGGAACAGTTTATCTTACCATTATTACTGCTGCCGCATCTGTTCCGTTTGGCGTTTTTGCTGCTGTCTATTTAAATGAATATGCTAAGAAAAATTTATTTACAAGAATAATTCGTCTTTCTATTCGCAACTTGGCAGGCGTACCTTCTATTGTTTACGGCCTTTTCGGGGTAGCTTTGTTTGTTCGCGCTTTAGAACTTGGGACAAGCCTTCTTTCTGCTGGTTTGACTCTTGGTCTGCTGACTTTGCCGGTTACAATTACTGCCTCTGAAGAAGCGCTGAAGTCTGTGCCAGATTCCTTTCGGGAGGGTGCGCTGGCAGTCGGAGCTACAAAGTGGCAGGCGATACGTACAAATGTGATTCCTTCCGCCCTACCAGGCATTATTACAGGGATGATTCTCGGTATTTCTCGAGCGGCCGGGGAAACTGCTCCGATTCTCTTTACCGGAGCTGCTTTCTATCTGGCAAGTTTGCCCAGCTCTTTGGCTTCTAGATTTATGGCTTTGCCGTATCACTTATTTATTATGTCTACTCAGCATCATAGCATTGAAAAAGTCAGGCCGATCGCCTATGGGACTGCCTTGGTGCTGATTGGGCTGGTGGTGACGATGAACATGACTGCCATAATATTGCGGGCTCATTACCGTAAAAAAATGAGAGGTTAGGAGGTTGTTATGGGAACTGATACTGTAATTCAGGTGAAGAAGCTCAGTCTTCACTATGGTAAATTTCAAGCTCTAAAAAATATCAATATGGAAATCAGCAGACAGGAGGTGACGGCACTAATCGGTCCCTCTGGCTGCGGTAAATCCACTTTTTTGCGTACGCTAAACAGGTTGAATGATCTGATTGATAGTGTACAAATTGAGGGTGATATTTTAATTGACGGCAAAAATATTTATGATAAATCTTGTGATGTGGTAGCACTGCGCAAAAAAGTTGGGATGGTTTTTCAAAAACCAAACCCTTTTCCCAAAACAATTTATGAAAATGTTGCTTATGGGCCGCGAGTTCATGGGATTAAAGAGAGAAAAAAACTGGATGCGATCGTAGAGAAGAGTTTACGGGAAGCGGCGCTCTGGGACGAGGTAAAGGATGACTTAAGCCGCTCAGCTCTGCGTCTTTCCGGTGGGCAGCAGCAACGCTTATGCATTGCCCGTGTATTGGCGGTGGAACCTGATGTGGTTTTGATGGATGAGCCCACCTCTGCGCTTGATCCTATTGCTACTCAAAAAATTGAGGATTTAATCCGGGAACTTAAGGAGAAGTTTACTATTGTCATTGTCACCCATAATATGCAGCAGGCAGCTCGGGTTTCCGATAGAACGGCATTCTTTTTGAATGGTGAAGTGCTGGAGATGGGAGAAACTGAGATTATGTTTACTCGCCCCACGGATCAGCGTACTGAAGATTATATTACCGGTAAATTCGGTTAAGAGAAAGGAATGGGAGAGATGATTCAACGCAGTGAGTATCAGAAATCTCTGGAAGAGCTGCAACAGGATATTTTGCAGATGGGTGGCTTGGTAGAGGAAAATATTGCCCGAGCTGTTGATTCTTTAGCTAAACAAGATTTGGAATCGGCGGAAAAAGTTTTCGCTGTGGAAGTAGAAATAGATAAACTGGAGCGGAAAATTGAAGAAACTTGTTTGCGTTTGATCGCAACTCAGCAGCCTATGGCAAAAGATTTACGGAAAATTGCTTCTGCTTTAAAGATTATTACTGACTTGGAGCGTATGGGAGATTATTCGGTAGATATAGCAAAAGTTACCAAGAGAATCGGTAAAGAGAAATTGATTAAACCTCTGATAGATCTGCCCCTGATGGCTCGCATTGTTCAGGAAATGACCAAGAATTCACTTGATGCCTATGTCGCTGAAGATGTGGAACTGGCAAAATCAGTAGGTAAAGCTGACGACAAGGTTGATGCCTATCACAAACAGATTTTTAGGGAATTACTAGTAATAATGATGGAAAACACGCGAACAATTACTCAGGCAACTTATTTGCTTTTTGTCAGCCGTTCTTTGGAGCGCATTGCCGACCATGCCACAAACATCAGCGAAAGCGTTATTTATCTGGTCAGTGGTAAGCGAATTGATTTGAACGAGTAGCTAAGAAGAGAATAGTGTCACGCCGCTGCAGCAAAGATTAAAAAGAGGTGGTCTACTTGGCACGTATTCTGGTAATTGATGACGAGGAAACTATTGTTGAACTAATCGCTTTCAATCTGGAAAAAGAAGGTTTTCTTGTTGATACCGCCTCTGACGGACAAGAAGCGTTGTTAAAAATATCTGCTAAGAAGCCTGATCTGATTGTGCTTGACTGGATGTTGCCCGGTTTAGACGGATTAGATATTTGCCGTATAATTCGCAATAGTCCCGACACGGCAGATATTCCTGTGATTATGTTGACCGCTCGCGGCGAGGAAGTAGACAGAATCCTCGGTTTAGAGTTGGGGGCATCTGATTATGTCACTAAACCTTTTTCGCCGCGGGAACTGGCAGCTAGGGTAAAAGCTCAACTGCGAGCGAGGAAAGTAAAACCTGTTCAGCAGGAAGAGCAACGCCGAATTGTCCGGCAAGGCAACTTAACTCTTGATTTGGATCGTTATCTGGCACAAAAGGACGGTAAAGCCCTTGATTTGCCACCAAAAGAGTTTGAGTTGCTTTTTTTGCTGATCTCCCATCCCGGCCGGGTATTTCGGCGAGAAGATATCTTAAATAAGGTTTGGGGTTATGATTATCCCGCTGATACCAGAACTGTCGATGTGCATATTCGTTATTTGCGTCAAAAAGTGGAGGAAGATGCTCACAATCCTGTTTTGCTGCTGACGGTGCGCGGCATAGGCTACAAATTTAAGGAGGCAGATAGATGAGAGCCATAAGTGCTAAATTATTTGCCACTTATGGCTTGTTGCTTTTCTTTGCCGTAATGCTTATCAGCACGGTTATGATTCTTTTTTTTCGTGCATTTTACTTGGACGCTATCCGCGTTCGCTTAGCGGATCAGGCGCGTGTGACCAACGAGCTTTTGTTGCCATTATTAGTGGATTATCCTGAGATCAATCTAAGAAAGATAGATAGAATTATAAACAGGCTAGGCAGACAGACTAACGCTGGAATTATGCTCATTGCTCCTAATGGGGAAGTGTTAAGCAATTCTGCTCGCGAGACCGTTTTGCCTGATAATTATCTTTTATTGCCTGAAGTTCTTGCCGCTCGGGATGACCGTGTCGGAAGTTTTATCCGTTTTTCACCTGCTGCCGGCACAGAGGCTCTTTACATCGCCGTTTCTCTTGTCAGCGACGGACGACGTTTCGGTTTCCTGCGCTTGGCCTTGCCTTTAACAGATTTAAATAATGCTATCCGCCGGATTCAGTACGGACTGCTGGCAGGAATTAGCTTGGCATTGCTTTTGCTGCTTGGGATAAGCTTAAAATTTTCTTCCGCACTGACGGTGCCACTGGCACAAATGACTGCTGTGGTAAAGCAGATTGGCAGCGGCAATTTAAAAAGCAGGATATACACTAACAATAAAAGTGAGATCGCTCGGCTTGCTGATACGATTAATCGCATGGCTGATTCACTGCAAGAACAGCTCAGTCAAGCTATGGAAAAGAAAGAACAGTTGGAAGCTATTCTGAACACCATGGTCGAAGGGGTAATTGTCTTTGATGGTGATATCAGGGCTGTGATGGCAAACCCTGCCGCTGAAGAGATGCTGGGGTTACAAAAAGATGCTTGGCGTAGTCGCCGCGACCTGGAAATTATTCGCAGTGCTGAACTGCATGAGAAAATAACCACTGTTAGCAGGGAAAATCTCTTTTTAGAACATGAAATGAGCACCTTTTTCCCTGATAAAAAAGTTCTCAGCATTTCTTTGATGCCGCTCCGAACGGAAACAATTGGCAAAGCCGGTGTCTTAACAGTTATCCATGATATTACCCGGCTGCGACGACTAGAAGACATGCGGGCGGACTTTGCGGCTAATGTGTCACACGAATTGCGCACTCCGCTTACCGCAATTCGTGGCTTTGCGGAAACTCTTCTAGACGGTGCATATAGCCAGCCTGAATCAGCACTTCGTTTCGCCCGGATTATCCACAGTGAGTCCGAACGTTTATCGGAGTTGATTGAGGACGTGCTCAAGCTTTCTAAGATTGAGAGCGGGAGAGTAGCCATTGCAAAAGAAGCGGTAGCTGTGCCGGAGCTAGTTCGGGAAGTATTGGGACGCCTGCAAGAGAGAATGAAAAAGCATTTGCTTAAAGTAGAAATACCGGCGGACTTGCCACCTATTATGGGAGATAGAGGTTTATTGGCACAAGCACTCTTCAATTTATTAGAGAACGCGGTAAAATATACACAGCTTCAAGGACTTATCGCCGTTAGCGCCAAACTGCGGGGCGGAGAAATATTGCTTTCGGTTAGAGATAATGGGATTGGCATTCCTGAGGAAGCAAAAGAGAGAATTTTTGAACGGTTTTATCGTGTGGATCGTGCTCGCACGCGGCGTTTCGGTGGAACCGGTCTTGGATTGGCTATTGTTAAACACATTGTGGAGGCCCATAAGGGTGGGTTGCAGTTAAATAGCATTGAGGGGAAGGGAACTGAAGTGATTATTTCTTTGCCGATAATGGAAAAAGCTGAAAAAGAATAGCAGCCGGAAGGCTGCTATTCTTTTTCAAACATATCTTTACCTACACCGCATTCCGGGCATTCCCAGTCCACGGGCAATTCGTCAAAAGTTGTGCCGGGGATTACGCCGTTGTCCGGATCACCTTCCTCCGGATTATATACATAACCGCATACTGTGCAAACCCACTTTTCCAAAAGTATTCCTCCTCAATTATAATCTAACGCACGTTACTGCCTGCTTTCATCATACAATATCCTCCTATGATTTACAATTGGTGAGTCTAAAAAGTCATCCGGCTTTTCAATCAGGAAAATTTAAGCTATAATGAAATCAGAAAACCAAAGGAGAATAAGGAGTGCCGTGCGCAAAATACCAGTTTCGCTATTGCGTCCCGGGATGGTGCTGTATAGACCGGTCTTCGGGCCGGACGGACAATTATGGCTAAATGCCGGGGTTGAACTTAAAAGTAATTATATCAACAGTTTATGGCGTGCAGGGATTTCTTTTGTATTTATTAGTGACCCGTTATTAAGCGATGTGCTGGTTACTGAGGTAGTTTCGGAAGAAACGCGCCGCCAGGCAGTAAAAGCAGTCAAAGAAACATTACAAACAGCCAAGCTCACTAAACAGAATAGTCTTTTAATTGACAAGCGTTTTTCCTCAATTGTAGAAAAGCTTGTCCGTGAGGTGCTGGCAAGTAAAGATGTGTTGATAAATTTGGCAGATATTCGTGATGTTGATGACTATACATTTTTGCATTCTGTAAATGTGTGCGTCTTGTCTCTGCTAAATGCTGCTGATTCAGATTTGTCCCAAGCTCGGCTGGAAGAATTAGGGGGCGGTGCTCTGCTTCATGATTTAGGTAAAATTTGGATTAGTGAATTTACTTTAAAGAAAAAAGGAAGTCTTACCCCCGAAGAATATCATGAAATTAAAAAACATCCCACTTTCGGCTTTGAAATTTTAACTAGTCAGGCAAATTATTCTCCAAACAGCGCGAAGGTGGTGGCGCAGCATCATGAACGTTGTGACGGCAGCGGTTACCCTCACAACCTTGAAAAAGATGATATTCATTTTTATTCCCGGCTGGTAATGATTGCGGATGTCTATGATGCACTAACGGCCGACCGACCATACCGTCTAGGCATGAAACCCCATAAGGCGATTGAGATAATTAATGATTGTGCTGAATCATATGATCGCTCACTGGTTGGTTCATTTTTAAAACATATAGCACCTTACCCTGTGGGTACAGCTCTTCGTCTCAGCAATGGGTATCTGGGAATAGTGATTCGGAACCGCAAGGAAATGCCATTGCAGCCGGTTGTGCGAATTTTTAAGAATGGGGATGGTTTTCTATACCGAGAGCCATTTGATCTGGATTTATTGGACAAGCCAAATTTGCTGATAAATGATGTATTAAGCGATGCGGAAAGCGAACTAGAATTGCCGGTAATAACAAAACATAGAAAGGATGTGATTAAATGGCAACCAAAGTAGGGGAAGTGTATAGGTGCGAGATTTGCGGTAATGTTGTATCGGTACTTGAGAGCGGAGGCGGCACGTTGGTATGTTGCGGTGAGGCCATGGTAAAGCAGCAGTGAGCTAAATAACCCGGTTTAAACCGGGTTATTTATGTTAATTCAGCTCCATCAAGTTTTTTTTTAAACGCTTGGATTCTGAGTCACTTCTACGTTGTTTAAAATAAGACGATAGATGATTTGTGAACGAAGTGAGTTTGCTACTACGCTGTATTTTTTATATGAGCTATCTACTGCTTTCCAGGCTAAATCCGGCGGAATTTCGCCGGTAATGCTGTAAATCGCAGTTATAGTTTCGAAACTTTTAGGATGCTCTGTACGCTTGCTCCCGCTTAACTCAACGGAAAGGGAGAGGGCAGGCGTTTTATACTTTTGCAGGAGTGAGACAATATCCATGGCTGTGCAGCCGCCTAATGCCAACAGTAACATTTCTCCGGGAAGTATACCACGTCCCTGCCCTCCGACGGCGGCGCCGGCTTCGAGCAGCACTTTATGTCCAGAGCCGGAATGACCCTCGAAATATAACCCTTCCTGCCATTTTAAATTAACAGTCAGCATAAGAATCAACCTCCAAACTAATAATTGCCAAAAGGAGTTATCAAGTGAAAATAACTATCGGCTCACACGTTTTAAGCGGCATGCGGGCTGGTTACCCGCTTGTCGCTCTGGAAACAGCCGTTGTCACTCACGGGTTACCCTATCCATTAAATCTGCAAACAATTCTAGGCATGGAAGCAGCTGTACGCGAGCTTGCAGTCATTCCAGTGAGCATTGGCGTTTTGTCAGGCGAAGTGGTAATAGGTCTTACAGAAGCAGAAATTGCTTCCCTGGCGAGTGCAGAATCTCCAATGAAAGTCGGAGTGCGCGAGTTGCCGCTTGCTTCGCTTGGAGTGATAAGCGGCGGAACCACAGTTTCTGCCACAGCATACTTGGCGCATCGTTATGGTTTAGCAGTTCTCGCTACAGGCGGCATAGGTGGTGTCCACCGGGGAGCCTGTAACTCTTTTGATATTTCTGCAGATTTGACTATTCTTGGCAAAACGCCAATTACCGTTGTTTCCTCCGGAGCTAAGGCGATTCTAGACATCGGCTTGACATTAGAGTTTATGGAAACACAAGGAATAACTGTTGCCGGCTATGGCACAAATATTTTTCCGGCTTTTTATGCGGCAGGATCACCTTATCGCTTGGCGCTTAGGCTTGACTCACCCATGGAAGTGGCAAAGGTTGCGCTGGCACGCGATGAACTTGGATTGCAATCGGCTTTATTGATTACTAAGCCTGTGTCGACAGCATTGGAAATTCCTTGGGAGGAACTGATAAGCTACGTTGAGCAAATTGAGGGAGAAATTAAAGCGGCTGGAGTTTCCGGCCAGGATGTGACACCGCAAATGCTTAATAGGCTGTGCACTGCGACAGCAGACCGTACCTTGCAGGCAAATCTCTCTTTATTGATAGAAAATGCCCGCTTAGGAGCTGAAATAGCGTTGGCAATTAGTGCAGAAAGGAAGCGATTGCATGGATAGCCTGTTGGCTGTGGATGTGGGTGGCGGCACACAAGATATTTTACTCTACGAACAAGATAAGCCTTTGGAAAATTGCATTCAATTAATACTGCCGTCACCTACAGTTCTCGTGGGCAGAAAAATAAATTTGGCCACATCCCAAGGAAAAGCCATTTTTCTATTCGGCCGGACTATGGGCGGGGGCTCTTCAACAAAGGCAATCAAAGCGCATTTAGCCTCCGGGTTTCCTGTTTATGCCACGACTGAAGCAGCTCAGACAATTCACGATAATCTGGAAAAAGTTGAAAAGATGGGCGTGATTTTAACAACAGGCAAGCCCAAAGAGGCTGAAGCAGTGCGGCTTGCTGATCTCGATCTGCTGATGCTGGAAGAAATTTTGCAAAAGGTGGGGTATGCTTTACCTGCGCAAATTGCGGTGGCTGTTCAGGATCACGGATTTTCCCCGTGCGAATCAAACAGGATTTTACGGTTCCGCCTGTGGGAGAAGTTTATGTCTGACGGCGGAAAGTTACAGAAACTTGCCTATCAAACGGTACCGTCTGTATTTACAAGGATGCAGGCAATAAAGCTGGATGTTCCCGGAGCACTTTTAATGGACACTTGCGGAGCAGCACTACTCGGGGCTCTTTCGGATAGCGTGGTCAGAAACACGGTTGAAAAAGGCGTTGTGGCTGTGTTAAACCTGGGTAATCAGCATAGCTTTGCCGCACTCGTTCATCAAGACTGTGTCTTAGGTCTATTTGAACACCATACAGCACTAATGACTGCGGAAAAGGCTCGGGGATATTTGGCAAGACTGTGTGGAGCCACACTTACAAATCAGGAAATACTGGATGACGGCGGTCACGGATGTGTCCCTCCTAAAAAGCCGGTGAAAGCGGAACTGATTGTTGTCACAGGGCCTCGCCGCTCACTTTTGTCAGCCCGGGATTACTATTTTGCGGCACCGCAAGGCAATATGATGTTGATGGGTTGCTTTGGCTTAATAGCGGCAGCAGAAAGTTTAGAGAGAGACAGACTCCCCTGAGGGGAGTCCAGCTTTTTACTCTATTAGTTTTGCAAGTCTCTCATTGACCACTTCCCAATCAATTACATTCATAAATGCATCGATATAGGGCGCGCGTTTTACACCGTAGTCAATCATGTAGGCGTGTTCATATGTGTCCATAACAAGAATAGGCACAGCGCTCCAGATGGGTCCAAAATTATGGGAGTCGCTGCCAAAATTATGGAGTGTGCCGCTTTCTAAGTCGTATCCAAGCACTACCCATCCGCGTACAGCCAGACCGGTTGCTTTAAAATCTTTTTCCCATGCTTCGTATGAGCCAAAATCCCTTTCTATCAAGGTCAGGGTTTGAGCGACAGCTTTACCGCCGGAGCCGCCCAGATTATCAAAATAGGCTTCGTGAAGCTTAATCCCGTTTAAAGCGAAGCTCTCTTCAATTTTCATTGACCGCAAGTCGCTAAAAGTCTGATTTGCTTTGCTGTGATCCACGGTAGCCATTAATTTTCTAATTTCATTTAATTTGTTCACATAACCCTTGTAGAGAATGCCATGATGTTCGGTAAGCTGGCGCTCTGAAAAACCTTCCAGTTGGAGTCTTTTTAGTTCCTTTGCGACAATTTCAGCCATAGTTGCCCTCCTAATGTTTATTTTCAATTGTTTATTTACAATCATATCAGGTTGTTTGCAGATTTAAAAGCTTATCGAAGCAGAGTTAAGCTTTTATTAATTCTTGTAAATTTTTGTGTTAAATGTTAAGCTCATTCTAGGAGGTGGCGTAATGCAATACTTTTGGACTGTTGCTCTCTATCTAAGCCTTGCCGTTGCCTTTGCAGTTTTTATTATTCGCTTCAGTCGTGGTGGCGGCTGATAGTAAATTTTACCTGCAGTTGCAGGCAAGCGCTATTTTCAACTTACTAAACTTTTACTTGAAAAATAAACCGGCTGATTTTTGCGTCGGTTTATTTTTATCCTCTTTTTCACTCGTCAGCCGTCTTATACATATATTGAAGAGCAGTTATTTTTTAAAAAGGGAGGAGAAAGATGGAGAATGTAATATTGGCAGCAGGACTGACCTTGTTTGCCGGATTAGCCACCACTGTAGGTGGTGCGACCGCCATCTACTTAAAACGTACTAACACTCGTTTTCTCACTGTAGCTTTGGGGTTCTCCGCCGGTGTAATGATTTATGTCTCGATGATCGAAATTATGGGTAAGGCAGGAGAAATTCTTACCGGAAGCCTTGGGGAGAAAATGGGCAATTGGCTGACGGTGACAGCTTTCTTTGGCGGGATGCTGCTCATTGCCTTAATTGACAAGTTTATTTCGTTTTTCGAAAAAGAACCGCAGTTTCTGGACTTGAAAGAGGCAACCCTGGAAACAGGAAATACTTACACTGATTTTCATAGGCAGAAACTGCTGCGGATGGGTCTTTTCACAGCGTTAGCAGTGGCAATTCACAATTTCCCGGAAGGTTTTATCACCTTCTTTTCAACCTTGCGCGATCCGGTATTAGGCATCAGTATCGCTATTGCAGTTGCCATTCACAATTTGCCGGAAGGAATTGCGGTAGCAGTGCCAATCTTTTATGCTACCGGAAATCGTAAAATAGCTTTCTTCTGGGCTTTTCTCTCAGGCATTGTTGAACCATTAGGCGCTCTTATCGGTTATGCCGCATTGGCTAACTACCTGACAGACACTGTTTACGGGATCATCTTTGCTTTAGTAGCAGGAATTATGGTCTACATTTCTTTCGACCAACTATTGCCTACAGCCAGGGAATATGGTGAACATCATCAATCACTGTTTGGCCTTGTTTGCGGGATGGCACTGATGGCTCTTAGTCTGTTATTATTTCTCTGATACTTGAATCGCGGTTCGCTGATCGCTGCTTTCACTTATTGTTTCCGACGTAATGGGGGGTTGTCGCAGAACTACTCCTTTTTACTGTGTATATCCTTGCGGTCACTGTTTATACTTTTAATAAGGAGGTGGCGATGTTGGCAAAGTATCTAAAAAAGGCGGAGAAGATGACTGCAAGGGAACTGGAACTGGAAAAGATTAAGCTTGAAATTGCTGAAGAGCTAGGTTTTGGCAATCGAGTCAGAGAAAGCGGTTGGGGAGAGATGACAGCCAGAGAAACGGGGCGTGTAGGCGGGATTATGTCTCGACGTCTGAGAAATGGAGAAAGTTCAATTGCCTCCAAAAAGTAAGTATGCTATAACTTAGATAAAAGGAATTAACTGGAGGAGATTATGCGGCTCGGTTCTCATTTATCTGTGGCAAAAGGTTTTAGCCAAGCAGCAGAAATTGCGCGGCAGATTGATGCAAATACTTTTCAATTTTTCACTCGTAACCCCAGAGGAGGCGCTGCTCGAACCATTTCGCTGCAGGAAGCGGCGAAATGGCTGGAAATTAAACAGAAATATAATATTGCTCCTATAGTTGGCCATTTGCCTTATACTGTGAATATGGCGGCTCCGTCAGAGTCGGCATACGCCTTTGCTAAAAAGGTGCTAGCCGATGACTTAGTCCGGATGGACGCGGTAGGCGCAGAATATCTTGTAGTTCATCCCGGGTCACATGCCGGATCCGGGCGTGTGGCCGGTATCAAGCGGATTATTGACTGTCTGGCAGAAACGCTTTTGCCTTTTAGCGGAAACACTAAACTGCTCTTAGAAACTATGTCCGGACAAGGTTCTGAAATTGGCACATTAGCCGAGATTCGTGAGATTATCGAAGCATTAGGGAACCCCAGTCAAATAGGCGTTTGCCTTGACTCCTGCCATTTAACGGGAGCAGGCTATAACTTTCTGGATATACAAGAGGTAGAAAGATTAGTGGCTGAGCTTGAATCCACAGTAAGTCTCTCCCGAGTGAAGGCCATTCATTTAAATGATTCCAAGTTTCCCCCAGGATCACATAAAGACAGGCACGAACTTATTGGAGAAGGTTATCTTGGGAAAGATGGTTTGCTCAATTTGATCACTCATCCGGCAATTTGCTCGTTGCCTATGATCCTGGAAACCCCTGTAGCAGATTATCGCCAGTATGGAGAAGAAATAAAACTGATTCGCAAGTGGTTAAACGAAGAAAAATTTTAGGAAGACAAGTATTGGAGTATCGCTTGCCAGTTACAGTAATTGATAATGTTATCCTGCGCGATACGCACACCCCGCGTATCGCCTGAGTGAATGCGATGGGACATTTCATGCAGCCGCTCAATTGCTGAGAATGTATCGTAGTGCACTAAAATTACAGGCACACTTTTTTCGGCGGCACGGGTTAGGACGCCTACATCAGGATAGAGCCCGCCTGTGAGAATTAACACTGAAGTGCTTGTCTCTAAAGCTGTTAGTGCGATATCAGAGCGATCGCCTCCTGTGATTACTGCTTTGTTAGGGGCACGGCGAAGATAGCTTAGGGCGCTTTCTATAGTCATCGAACCGACCACTACTTCTTCAACGACCCGCTCGAGGCCGATCCCTTCATTTGTTAGCAGCTCTCCACCGAGTGTATCATAAAATTGCTTAACAGTGGGCGAGGCGATTTCCTCGTTGCGGGGAATGATTCCCAAAACATTGTATCCCTGCCCTTCCATCAGAGAAACATAAATTCCTTTTGCTTTATCAATGAGTGTGCGCTCAACATTATTAAAAATATTCCCTAAGACGTGAAGGCCTTCCAAGCGGAAATGGTTGTTAGAGAAAATTGTTTTATCCAAATCGTAGTCATTTTCTAAACTAGCCACATAGAGCATGGCAGCGTTAAACAGCTTGACAAGATTTATTGCATCAATTCCTATGCTCGCAGCCGTCTCGGGAGCAAGAGACCCCTCAATTAATAACACATCAAAATTGCCTTTGGCTGTCTGCCAGGCAGTTTTGATTTTTTCTTTTGTTGCCTCAATCTCACGCCATTGACCATTGCTTAAATAGTGTGGTCCTGTCTGGAACGGGGAAAGGACAGCTAAGCTATCCTCTAGTGGGAGTGCTCTTTTAAAAAGCGCTGCATCCTCGCCTCTTTGCTGCCGAACTCCTTTGTCTGAATCAATCGGTTTAAAGTAACCGACCTTTAATCCCTCATGCTGTAATTTTAGCGCTAAGCCCAGCGCGACAACAGTTTTTCCGCTGCCGGAATCACCGCCAATAAAGATACTCCTCAAAATTATCACCCTTTCTGCTCATCAAGGTTGGAAATTGTTATTTTTACATCCAGAGCCAGGGCACTGTCAGGATAAGCGATTACCGGATTTAAGTCAATTTCAGTAATCTCCGGAAAGTCAAGAGCCAGTTGTGCGACCTGAACAAGGATATGGACAAGAGCGCCGATATTCGAAGGTTTGCTGCCACGATAACCACGAATTAATGAATAAACTTTTGTTTCGGAGATCATCTCCTCAATTTCTTCCAAAGTTAAACCTATTGCCAGACGAAATGAAACGTCTTTAAGCAGATTAACGTGAATGCCGCCCATGCCAAACGCTATTAGCGGTCCAAATTGCACATCTCTGCTCATGCCGATAATTAGTTCATTTCCTTTAGGCATCATTTTCTGAATTTCGATGCCATAAATAGTGGTTGCAGGCAGCAGACGCCTAACGCTTTCCATAATTGCAAAATAGGCCTCACGAACGGCAGCAGCGTTCTCCAGAGCAGTTTTCACACCTCCTATGTCAGTTTTGTGAATAATTTTAGGGGAAGCAACTTTCAAGACAACAGGGTAACCGACTGTTTCCGCCATGGCCACTGCCTCATCAGGCGTTCTTGCGAGATAAACATGTGCCACCGGAATACCATAAGCATCTGCCACTTTAGTCGCTTCGTTACCGAGTAAAACCAAGCGCCTATCACGAATAACATCATAAAAGATTGCTTTAACAGCTTGATGATCAGCCTTAGTTACACACGGAAGCTTTTGCTCACGTTTCAGTTTTCGCTGGAGCGCCGCAAAGCGTACCATGCCAGAGATTGCCTTTAAAGCCGGTTCAGGGAAAGTAAAGCAAGGGATACCGGCATCAGTCAGAATTCGGCAACCTTCCGCCAGCCCTTCTCCCCCCATGTATGCGGCAAAAATCGGCTTTCCAAGATGTCGCCGCTGCAGTTCTACAATCGCTTCAGCCGTTTTCACCGGTTCGGTTACGGCGGCAGGAGAAAGCAATACTAAGGCACAGTCAGTATTTTCGTCAGTCAGCACAGCTTCCAGCGCAACGCTGTAGCGGTCTGTCCGGGCATCACCCAAAACATCCACCGGATTATAGATGTTTGCTTCAGCAGGCAGGCTTTTTCGCAGCTTGGCAATGGTTTCTCTCTGAAAACGGGTCATGCGCAAGTTGTTCCGTTCGACGCTGTCGGTAGCCATGATTCCGGGCCCACCGGAGTTAGTGACGATAGATACCTGATCACCTGTAGGTATTGGCTGATTTACAAAGGATACTGCTAGATCAAAAAGCTCAGACATGCTTTCTGCCCTAATCACACCACTTTGTCGGAAAGCCGTTTCATATGCAAGATTACTGCCGGCGAGCGCTCCGGTATGGGAGGCGGCGGCGCGAGCACCGGCCGTCGACGTACCGGACTTGAGAATTATCACAGGTTTTAGTTTGCTTGCCGCCTGAACAACATGTAAAAAACGTTTTCCGTCGGTTACGTCTTCAAGATAACAGAGAATCACTTTTGTGTTAGGATCTATGGCTGCCGACCAGATAAAATCAACTTCGTTCAAATCCGCTTTGTTACCCATTGAAATAAAACGAGAAAAGCCCAGCCCCACGCTGCGGCTCCAGTCAAAGATCGATAAAAGCATCGCTCCGCTTTGCGAAATAAAGGCAATTTTTCCTCTGCGCGGAAATGCCGGAGCAAAAGAGGCGTTTATAGGTGTGCTCGTATCAACAATGCCAACAACGTTTGGCCCTACCAAACGCATTTGATAGTCGGAGCAAATCTTCAGTAATTCTTTTTCACGCCTTAAACCGATTTCGCCGGTTTCTTTGAATCCTGAGCTGACGACAACTAAGAATTTCACCCCGGCCGCCCCACAGTCTCTTGCCACAGTAATTGAATTATCTGCCGGTACTGAAATAACAGCCACGTCGACAGGCTTGCCCAGCGCTTGCAGAGAAGGATAACAGCTATAACCCAAGATTTCTTCTTCTCTTGGGTTTAGCGGATAAACCTCGCCGTCATAACCGCTATCTTTAATATTTGCCATAATTGTGTAGCCGATTTTAGTAGGGTTATTTGAAGCACCGATTACTGCTATTGAAGCAGGCTGAAAAAGGTTTTGCAACTCATCCATTGCTTCACTCACCTTTTGCTATGTTCGAAAATTCGACTGACGCGGATAATCTCACGATTAAGCTTCTTTAATTTCTGCCGATATTATTAGCAAACTGTTTGGTTTTACCCGGAATTAAGTGTTGCAGGCAGGTAAATTTAGACAGGAATGGTAAAAAACTAGTCGAATTATAATTCCAAACTGATTTCGGGGCGGTGCAAACGTGCAGGCATTGACAGAACTGGATGGTGTAATAAAAAAGACGTTAACGGCGGTTGAGCAGGGGAAAAGCCAGATTGCCTCGATTGCTGATGGAGTACGGATACAGCGTGACGAGCTTTTAGCACGTCTTGTGGAGATTAAGGGCGAGATTCTGGAGGTAATTACAAAGGTTGACAAGCTGGAGAAAGAAGATAAGCTGGCAAGATTTCATTTAATGGAAGTGAATCGAAACTTTACCCGATATGTCGAAAAGGATATTCAGCTTGCTTATGAGGAGGCGCAATATATTCAACTGCAACTTACCCAGATGCGCGAGCGGGAAGTGCAATATAGACAGCGGCGTGACCAGTTGGAAATTATGTTGCGGCGCGCTGCTGAGACATTAGCCAAGGCGGAAAAGTTGCAAGACCATGTGAACATGGCATTACAACTTCTCTCCGGCGGATTTCAAGGTGTCAGCGTCCAACTAGATGAGTTGCAACTGCGACAACAACTAAGTTTGCGGATCATTAAGGCTCAGGAAGAAGAACGTTCGCGAGTCGCCCGAGAAATTCACGATGGGCCTGCTCAATCTATGGCAAACGTAGTGCTGCGTGCCGAAATCTGCGAGAAATTGATGTCGATTGAACCTGATAAGGTGCGGGAAGAATTGCATGACTTAAAGGAAATGGTGAAGGAGAGCTTGCAAGAAGTACGAAAAATAATTTTTAATCTCCGCCCAATGGTACTGGATGATCTGGGAATTGTGCCTACACTGCGTCGTTTTATCCAGGAACTGCAAAAAAGGACAGAAATGAACATTGAACTGGTGGTTCTGGGCGGCGAGGAAGAACGATTGGCTAGCGCGCTGGAAGTCGCTATTTTTAGGATTGTGCAGGAAGCGCTAAATAATAGCCTAAAGCACGCCAAAGCCAGGCGGTGTGTGATTAAACTGGAAATACTGGCAGGACGTGTGAATATTTCCATTGCTGATGACGGTTGCGGTTTCGACACGGAGCCTATCCTTCACGGCTCTGAAAGAGACTGTTTTGGAATTCTTGGCATGCGTGAACGTGTAGAATTGCTTAATGGTCGGATTCGCATCGTTTCTCTTGCGGGCAAGGGAACAGAAATTCATGTCAGTATCCCGGCAAAGAAGAGGTGAAAAAATGTCCCTTGAAAAAATTAGACTGATTATTGCAGATGATCACGCTCTTATTCGCGACGGGCTCCGGAGGATTCTCGGTCTTTATGACAACCTGCATGTAGTCGGAGAAGCTGCAGACGGAGAAATTGCTGTGAGATTGACCGGCGAGTTATTGCCTGACATTGTGCTGATGGATATTAATATGCCCAATCTTAATGGGATTGATGCCACTCGCCAAATTAAGGCATTATATCCTGCCGTTGAAATCATAGCCCTCACCATACATGATGAAGAGGAATATATCTATGAGTTAATTAAAGCCGGCGTGTCGGCATACGTTTTAAAAGACATCGAATCAGACAAACTGATTGAGGCTATTTGTGCGGTAAAACGGGGAGAAACAGTGTATCATCCCAGAATTTCAGAAAAAATATGCAGTGAATTTCAACGCTTGGCGAGAGAAGATGCCGCAAAAGAACCTCTTTCAAGACGAGAAGGAGATGTTCTGATGCTAATTGCCCGCGGGAAAACTAATAGAGAAATCGGCTTGGAATTATATATCAGTGAAAAAACAGTTAAAAACCACATCAGCAATATTTTTCGAAAAATTCAAGTTACTGATCGTACCCAAGCCGCCCTTTATGCCGTGAAAAACAGGATAGTGAAATTATAATTCCCCTGAATTGTCAGCACTGCCGGCAATTCAGGGGAATTAACATAACCAGAAAATTTCTTACTTATTCCGGGAGCTGAACTTTTTTTGCCTGAACGACTTCCACATCTTCCAAGTAGATGATTCCGGCATAATGAATAAAATAATGCTCGATTACTTTTTCCACCACTTTTTCAGCTATTTCCGCACTTGTGATTACTTCTATTTTCACATTTTTATATAAACTACTGACTCCGTTGCCTAGTCTTAATCCCCTTTCTCCCTTTCCTGTGGCACCCATCATGGTATAGCCGCTAACGCCCAGTTTTTGCAGTGCCTGTATTATATCATCTGAAATATAGGATTCCGTCACAATGACAACTTTTTTTGCTTTATAGAACTTCACAGCATTTCCACCCTTCTTTCCTAAAAAATTTGCATTATCAAACAGAATAGTCTTTCAGACTGTAAGCTGATTCTAGCATAACAGGCCGAAAAAAGCGAGTTGTCTGCTTATAACCCAAAGACTGCCATGCCAAGAGTTATAAAGAAGGGGATACAGAAAACTAGAGCTACCGGTGTGCCAAGGCTGGTGGATGCGCCGATATAGGCAGCAGGATTAGCGCTCGGTAATCCTCCGCGAATGGTAGGCGGGCCTGAAATATCAGAATTTGATGCGGCGATGATGGCTAACATAATAACGCCTCCCGGACTAAGTCCGGTTAGTAAATGAGCCAAATAACCAAAGCCAAAGCCGATAAATCCGTGGACGAAAGGCGCCAGCAAACCATACAAAGCATACCAGTGACCGACAGAAACGAGTGATTTTAAATGTTTAGCGGCGTCCATGCCTAAAATCAGCATTAGAATTGAGAGAAATCCTCTAAACAGCGGGTCGTAAAATCCTTCGAAAACCCTTTCAGGACTTGTGAATATGCCAAGAAACAAACCTACAATCATCGCGGAAATGGCAAATCCACCAATACTTTCTCGTGCGATTGATTTAACCAGTTTCAGACTAAACTTCTCACCACTTTTGGAGTTTTTACGAAGATAGAAATTTCCGACAATTATAGCTGTTATTAATGCGGGAATATCCATAAACGGATAGAGCGCAGGCACCCAGCCTTCAAAGGGGATACCCGCTTGTTCCAAGGCCAACATGCCGGCCATCAGCGTGGCACCGCTTACTGCTCCAAACAATCCCGCAGTGCCCATGGCATCATCTTTTCTTATCCCGGGAAGCTTAGCCAAGGTAAGAGAGCCAAGGAGTACAATTGCTATGCCGACTACGGCGCAAAAAAGGGCAGGAATGGCCATAGCTGCCAGGCCTTCGATTCCTGCTTCTTTAATTTCTAAACCGCCTGCCATGCCGATTCTCATTAGCAGCATAAAAATAGTAAAATTGTAAATTGCTTCAGGTAATTTTAGCTCTGATTTAAAAAATGCCAGGAAGAATCCTGCAATCAAAAACGCCATAGCAGGTGACTGCAGTTCCCTAACTATTCCCCCTAATAAGCTTAACAGACTTTCCATTACAATCACCCTTTCTATTAGCATTAGTCATGTTTTTATTTCATTGCAATAAAAAAAGCTACAAAACACACCTCCCTTGAGGAAAAATGTTTTTGTAGCCGCTCTCCCGGTTTTTAGTCAAGCCTAAACCCCAGGCAAACTAGCTATTCTCTTAAATTGGTGGTATGTACTGCCCTTCTCTCTTAGGAGAGATTGACGCTAACACCAAGCATTCTTTTATTGATGGATTTGATTCTAACATGGGACAGAGAATTTAGTCAAGTGCTGCAACAATGAAGAAAATGAAAATTAGGACAATAGTCCTCGTTAGTTTAACAGCTTAATTAAAAATGAAAACCCAGAATCCCTTGCAGCATAAGGCTTCAAGGGTATATTTTTTTTGTTTTATTTTATTAAAAAAGTATAGGATTGTATAGGATGTTATGGTATAATATAACTACCAACCAATTTTATGGAGGTGATCCTATGAATCTTAAACAATCCCCCAGGAATAATGGAAGAATTTATCTTTCTATTGAAAAAAGTTATCGCGACAAGGATGGAAAACCCAGGGCTAAAACCGTTAAATCGCTTGGGTACTTAGATGTACTAGAAAAAGAATACGAGAATCCTGTTGCCCATTTCAAAGAAGTCGCCCGCAAAATGACAGAAGAGGAAAACTCAAAGAAAAAACTGACGCTGACCATTAACATGGATGAACAGCTTGAACAAGGGGCGGACAACAGGAAAAACTTCGGCTATGCCGCGATCTTAAAAATCTACCATGAACTTGGATTGCATCGCTTTTTAAACAACCGGGCTCGGAATGAAGCGTTTAAGTTCAACACCAATTCCATTATGATACTGCTTGTGGTGTCCAGGCTGCTCTC
>JAGXRV010000078.1 GCA_018335695.1 Clostridium sp. | reverse complement strand
GGGCACGGCCATACCCTCAGTTTTTTTAGGTATTGTGGGCTCCCAAGTGGGGCTGGTTAATAACCGCGGTGTGGTTGCCGTTTCAGGGGCAGATAAAGAAATCACTGAAGATGATGTGGAGCGGGTCTTGCAGGCAGCCCGGGTGATTGCCTTGCCGCCAGATCGTGAAATTATTGATGTTCTGCCACGGGAATATATTGTGGATGGTTATGACGGAATTCGGGACCCTGTGGGGATGGTTGGCGTACGACTGGAAGTAGACGCCATGATTATTACGGGAATGGTTACTTCCATTCGTAATCTGGTGCGCTGTGTGGAGCGGGCCGAGTTAGAGATTGACGGCATGGTGCTTAATTCGCTGGCCAACGCGGAAACTGTACTGTCGCGGGATGAGAAGGAACTGGGCTCGGTGTTAATCGATATTGGGGGCGGCACTACGGAAGTGGCAGTCTTTCAAAATGGGCATATCAAAAATATCGCTGTAATCCCTGTGGGTGGTGACTACATAACTAATGATATCGCGGTCGGCCTGCGCACTACACTTCAGTTGGCGGAAAAGCTTAAACTGGAACACGGAGTAGCTCTGGCTAGTTTGGTACCGGAAAATGTTACAGCGGAATTGCCCCAATTGTCGGGCAAGGATGTGCGGAAAGTAACTATCCGGGAGCTGTGTATGATTATTGAGCCGCGGCTGGTGGAAATTATGCACCTGGCGGCGAAGGAATTGGACAAGATGGGTTACCGCGAGCCTTTGCCGGCGGGGGTTGTACTGACAGGCGGAGTTTCGCTGACGCGCGGCATTGCGGAGCTGAGTGAAGAGGTTTTTAGGGCTCCTGTTCGCGTCGCCCAGCCTGGTTATGTGGGGGTGAAAAGTCCAATTTATTCCACAGCGGTAGGAATCATCCACTATGTGCAGCATACTCAGATGTTTGTGGCACGAGACCATCGGGGAGGGCGTAAGGCTTTGCCTGGTTTCTTGCAGAGAGTTAAAGCCTGGTTCATTGAAATGTTTGATTAATTTGTACTGCGGGGAAGGGGAGGCTTTGCGTTGATAGAATTTGATCTCGAAATGGAACAATTTGCCCAGATAAAAGTTATAGGTGTCGGCGGGGGCGGTAGTAATGCTGTTAATCGCATGATTGCTGCCGGCTTGCGCGGAGTTGAATTTATTTCGGTAAATACGGACGCTCAAGCGCTGTATTTAGCTAATTCAGAATGTAAATTACAAATCGGCGAGAAATTGACTAAGGGGCTCGGAGCAGGCGCTAATCCTGAAATCGGCGCACAGGCTGCCGAGGAAAGCAGAGAAGAGATTAAACAGGCGCTTAAAGGTGCTGACATGGTGTTTGTTACGGCCGGGATGGGTGGAGGTACCGGCACAGGAGCTGCACCGATAATTGCGGAAGTGGCCCGGGAACTAGGGGCGCTGACCGTGGGCGTAGTGACTAAACCCTTCACCTTTGAGGGGCGGAGACGGGCTGCCACCGCAGAAAAAGGGATTAGCCTGCTTAAAGAAAAAGTTGATACGCTGATTACAATCCCAAATGACAGACTGCTTCAAGTGGTTGATAAGCGCACGCCGATTTTAGAGGCTTTCCGCATCGCTGATGATGTTCTCCGCCAGGGGGTACAGGGTATTTCTGATCTGATTGCAGTCCCCGGCCTGATTAACTTGGATTTTGCTGATGTGAAAACGATTATGAAGGAAACCGGCGCAGCTCTGATGGGGATTGGTGTCGGTACCGGTGACAACCGAACGGTGGAGGCGGCAAAAAAAGCGATTGCCAGTCCGTTGCTGGAAACATCTATTGACGGAGCCCGCGGCGTCCTCTTAAACATCACCGGAGGCATAAACCTGAGCCTTTTTGAAGTTAACGAGGCAGCCGACATTGTGGCTGAAGCAGCCGACCCGGACGCCAATATTATCTTCGGTGCTGTGATTGACGAAAGCCTGGATGATGAAGTGCGCATCACTGTAATTGCCACCGGCTTTGACCACCGCGCTTCGGAACGGAAGCAAATCATTGAAGAATTGACGCAAAGATCGTTCTCCTCTGATGATATCGACATCCCCGCTTTCCTGCGCCGCAAGCGCTAAGCAGTTTTTTTCACAAGGGAAGTATATTAGGCTACATCTGTGGACAAAGCACCAAGTATTGGCTTTTAAGCTAAAGAAGGGGCTGTAACTTAGTACAGTAACGAGATGTCTCAAAGTAACATTTGAGACATCTTTTCTTGTTGTAGAAGCCAATGTTTTTGGGTTCGACACCAGTTTGTGACAAATTATTATGGGAGGCTGCTATATAATCAGACATAGAGGTTAGAGAATTTGCATATACATTAGCGGTTTGTCCAGCCTCAGGGCGGTGAGAAAATGTATGTGGAGGACTTGCTTGCGCTAAATTTTCTAATGAATACAGTGTTGCTGTATTTAACGGCGCGGTTGACCGGGCGCAGGCTACAGGGCGGGCGGTTGGTCGCAGGCGGTTTTTTTGCGGCGCTCTACAGCCTGATTATTTTTTTGCCGGCCGCCGATTTCGTTTATACTTGGGTCGGAAAAATCGGAGCATCTGTTTTGATTATCATCTTTACATTTAGACCGCAGCGACTGGTGGAAGGTTTACGGTTGTGCGGCGCATTTTTTCTGGCTTCCTTTTTCTTGGCTGGAACTGTGTTTGCGCTTTATTTTTTTGGTGATACACCGGCTGCGGTACATGGCGGCGTGTTCTACTTAACAGCACCACGACCCGGCCAACTTTTTAGTGGTGTTGTGGTATCATTGCTGCTTTTGGCAGGAATCTGGCATTTTAGTGAGCGGCAGCGCAGAAGTAAGAACCTTCGCTTTCGTGTGACGATTAAGTGCGGGGAAAAAACGGCTGAAGCAGCAGGATTGGTTGACACAGGAAATCAGCTGCGTGACCCACTCTCTGGGCGACCGCTATGCGTGGCCAGCTTTAGGGCTGTGGAATCTTTGTTGCCGGCAGTTTTGCGGCAGGCATACAAGCAGGCAGCAGACCCGGTGAGTGCGCTAGGGGAGCTAACTGGTGCTGAGGCTGTTCGCTGCGGCGTTACTCCTTTCCGCTCCCTAGAGAACGCCGGGGTGCTTGTTACCTTTCGTCCTGATTTGGTAATTCTGGAAGGTGCGGGAAAACGGAAGGAGTGCAACGGCCTTGTTTTTGCTATTTCGGCAAAGGCTCTGTCGTTGGATAACGAGGCGGAAATCTTACTTAATCCGGCCATTATGGATTTCATAGGAGGTGCAGTTTATTGAAATGCTTAAAGCATTGGCGGCTGAAACTGAGGCTGCAGGTTCTTCGCTTCATGCGGCGTCTGGGGGTGGAGTTTCTTCCGGAAGTCTATTATGTTGGCAGTTCTGAGATACTGCCGCCGCCGTTGTCCCAGGATGAAGAAGTTTTTTTAGTGGAAAAACTGAAAAGCGGTGACTTTGCAGTTAAAACAGTTTTAATTGAACGCAACCTGCGCCTTGTAGTCTATATTGCCAGGAAGTTTGAAAATACCGGCATTCACATTGATGATTTGGTTTCCATCGGAACGATCGGTCTGATTAAAGCTGTTAACACTTTTGATCCTCATAAAAACATTAAACTTGCCACCTATGCCTCAAAATGTATAGAAAATGAGATTTTAATGTTTCTGCGGCGGAATAATAAAATAAAATCAGAAGTTTCGTTTGATGAGCCGCTAAATGTTGACTGGGATGGCAATGAGCTACTGCTCTCCGATGTGTTGGGCACGGAAAATGACTTGGTTTTAAAAGGAATAGAGGCTGAAGTAGAACGTACTTTGCTCTATAGCGCCATTGAAAAACTAAACAGACGAGAAAAGCGAATTATGGAATTGCGTTTTGGCCTTCTAGGTCAGCAGGAAAGGACGCAAAAGGAAGTGGCGAGCCTGTTGGGAATCTCTCAATCATATATTTCGCGGCTGGAAAAGCGAATTATTAAGCGCTTAAAAAAAGAAATTAAGAAAATGGAATAGCTGGAAAATGACCTCCGTTGCAAGAGCAACTGCATAAAAAGACCCTCCCAGGAAATACTGCATTTATAAGAGCAGGTATTATTATTCCAGGCAATTTTAAACTGGGAGGGGAACAGTTTGATCAATAAGGTGGAAATATGCGGTGTTAATACAGCAAAATTGCCTGTACTAAAAAGTGATGAAATGCGCCGTCTTTTCACCCTGTTTCGCCAGGGTGACGAATCGGCCCGAGAGAAGCTCGTCAATGGAAATCTGCGACTGGTACTTAGTGTGATTCAGCGCTTTAACAACCGCGGTGAATATGTGGATGACTTATTTCAGGTTGGTTGCATCGGTCTGATTAAGGCGATAGATAATTTTGATTTGAGTCAGAATGTAAAATTTTCTACTTATGCAGTTCCAATGATTATCGGTGAAATACGGCGTTACTTGCGGGACAATAATCCTATCCGTGTTTCACGGTCACTGCGGGATATAGCTTATAAAGTTTTGCAAATAAGGGATATTTTAGCAAACCGTTTCGGGCGAGAGCCCAATATCAATGAAATTGCCAAAGAGCTAGACATAAAGCGGGAAGATGTAGTTTTTGCCCTAGACGCTATCCAAGAGCCGGTTTCTCTCTTTGAGCCTATTTATCAAGACGGCGGTGATCCGATTTTTGTGATGGATCAGATTGCGGACGATAAAAATCAGGATGAAAAGTGGCTGGAAATTTTGGCAATCAAAGAAGCGCTCCAGAAATTAAACGAACGGGAAAAATTGATTTTGACACTACGGTTCTATCGTGGCAAGACGCAGATGGAGGTGGCTGATGAAATCGGCATTTCTCAAGCTCAAGTTTCACGCTTGGAAAAAGCAGCTCTTGGTCATTTGCGCAAACATGTACAGTAAAAGGAGGTGGGAAAAATGCTCGCAAAGAGTGTAAGCAAGAGGAGCTTGGGACTACTGGCGATCTTTGCCCTCCTAGCAGTGTTTTTGTTGCCTACCGCTGAGCCGCTTCAGGCGTTTAACCAGTCGAATTTGATTCGGGTTGCTGAAGTACGGGAAGTAGACGGGCAGCTTTTTTACAGGCGCTTCGCACCCGTGTCCGATATGATGCCGTAACAGGAAAACAATTCCATGAGAAAATGTAATCACTCATTGACCTGCCGCTTAGCTAATGACGGCAGGTTTTTATTATGCCATTAACACTATATAATTTTCCACACAACGGGGGGTCGTAGGGGGAATCCTTGTAGGGGCGGGTTTCCCGACAAAAGGGACGGTTCTTTTTGTCCATTGCCCTCACCCTGACCCTCTCCCAGAGGGAGAGGGGAATTGTTAGGATGGGGGAGAGGGGAAAAGTGAAGCATGTAGAGGAATATCTTTAAAGAAAGAAGTTCAAACCTGCACATCAATCATATACTATAGAAATTAATAAAAATGCAGGAGTGGAGTTTGATGATAAAAATTTCGGAGATGAGGAACCGAGATGTCGTTAATATTGCAGATGGCAGAAGGTTGGGAGTTATTTGCGACTTAGACCTTGACCTGGATAACGGCCGGATTCTTGCAATCATTGTTCCTAGTTCAAACCGTTTTTTTAGCTTCTTTAGCAGCGGTCGCGATTATCTAATCCCTTGGGAGAGTATTGTGAAAATCGGTGTGGATACTATCCTTGTCGAAATCAAGGAGAGCGGGTATCGCAATCGCTAAGTTTGCTATTGATATACAACATCTGGTGGTGTATAATTGTACCAGCACTAGATATAGTGCTTGGTTAAAGGAGGCTAAAGCCAGATGAAATGCCCTTACTGTGGTTGTGTTGAGAGCAGGGTGATAGATTCTCGGTCTACTGATGAGGGTGGTGCCGTTCGCCGGCGCCGGGAGTGTATAGCTTGTGAAAAACGCTTTACCACCTATGAAAAACTTGAGGAGTCTCCGATTATTGTGGTTAAGCGGGATGGCAGCAGGCAAATCTTCGAGCGAGGAAAGATTTTAAACGGCCTGATTTATGCCGGGGGTAACCGGAAGATTCCGCTTAGTGTGTTTGAATCTTTGGTGGATGAAGTGGAGCGGGAGTTGCGGAACAGCTTCCATCACGAAGTGGCATCAGATGAAATCGGACAACGGGTGTTGGCCAAGCTTCGTGAAATAGATGAAGTTGCTTACGTGCGTTTTGCTTCTGTCTATCACAAGTTTAAAGATATTAATGATTTTAGAGAAGCTCTAAAAAATATGCCAAAAAAAGAGTGCTGATTAATTAGCGACTGAGAGCGGAGGGACAGAAGATGTTTGTGGAAATTAAAAAACGTGATGGCCGTGTGGTGCCCTTTAATGCGGAAAAAATAACGGAAGCCATTTTTAAGGCAGCCAGGGCAGTGGGTGGTGAGAACCGCAAAATTGCTGAGAGCCTGACTAAACAGGTTGTGGTTGATTTGACAAAATTGGGCAATAACGGGATTATTCCCGCCGTTGAAGATGTTCAGGATATTGTCGAAAAAGTTCTCATAGAAAATGGACATGCTAGGACGGCGAAAGCATACATACTTTACCGCGACCGGCGGAGCCGGATTCGTGAAGGCAAGTCTGATTTAATGGACACGGTTAAGGAAATCCTGGTGGAAACTAGCCGGGAAAACGCTAATGTGTCTAATTCGCCTTCTGCCAAAATGTTGCAAATTGCCAGCGCCGCCAGTAAGCGCTATTATCTGACCAACCTTTTGCCCGAAGAGTTTTCCTCTGCCCATACGAGCGGTGCCCTGCATATTCATGACCTAGATTATTACGGCAAGACACTCAACTGTTTGCAGGTAGACCTGACAAAATTGCTGACAGAAGGATTCAACACCGGCTATGGTTTTATTCGTCCGCCAAAGAGAGTGGGGTCTGCTGCCGCCCAGGCAGCCATTATCTTGCAAAGTAATCAAAATGAGATGTTTGGCGGCCAGAGTTTTCCCCATTTTGACCGTTCGATGGCAGAAATTGTTAAGAACATGGCGTCTGTGCCGGCTGAGGAAGAAATCTTTCAGGCCATGGAGGGCTTGGTATATAACCTAAATACGATGCATTCTCGCGCGGGTGCCCAGGTCCCTTTTTCTTCCCTTAATGTGGGCACTGACACGTCGGAGGTGGGCAGAGCGATTACCCGTTCTATTCTGCGGGCCTTTGACCGCGGCTTGGGTAACGGAGAGAGTCCCATCTTTCCTAACTTGGTCTTCAGGACGAAAAAAGGTGTGAATCTGAAGCCGGATGACCCTAACTTTGATCTGTTCAAACTGGCGCAAAGGGTGGCTGCTAAGCGTTTGAATCCTACATTTAGTTTCATGGACACCACTTTTAACGCGAAATTTGGGGAAGAAGTAGCATATATGGGTTGCCGTACCCGGGTTATCGGTAACCGCCATGGCGAAGAAAGATCCGCCGGCCGCGGCAACATTGCACCCGTTTCCCTGAATCTGCCGCGCCTTGCATTGCAGGCGCGGGATGTGAATCTGTTTTTTGTGGAACTGGATCGACTGATGCGTTTAGGTGTGCGTCAACTGTTGCATCGCTTCGAAATTCTCGGCAATCTGCGGGCGTGCGACTTGCCGTTTTTGATGGGGCAAAGGCTGTATATGGATTCGGAAAAGTTGGCGTGGGACGAGCCCATCAAAGAAGTGATTAAACATGGCACGCTGGCAGTAGGCTTTATTGGGCTGGCGGAGACTCTGCAAGCACTGATTGGCAAACACCATGGGGAAGACAGGGAAGCTCAAGATTTAGGTTTGAAAATTATTTCCCATATGGGTAAACGGATGGAGCAGTTTTCCGAAGAATTTGACTTAAACTTTACGTTGGTGGCTACGCCGGCAGAGGGGCTCTCCGGACGCTTTGTTAAAATGGATCGCGATATTTATGGCGTAATTCCCAAGGTGACCGATAAAGAGTATTATTCAAACTCATTCCATATCCCCGTAAACTACTGCATGTCGCTTTTTGATAAGCTTTCTTTGGAGGGAGAATATCATAAATATTGTAACGCCGGACATATTTCCTACGTTGAACTGGATGCACCGCCCGGTGAAAACGTAGAAGCGGTGGAGGAAATTATTTCCCAAATGTCTGTGTCCGATATTGGTTATGGTGGAGTCAATTATCCCATTGATGAATGCCGCAGTTGCGGGTATAGCGGGATTGTGTCAGATTGTTGCCCGGGATGCGGCAGTAGCGAGGTGCGCCGGATTCGGCGGATTACCGGTTATCTTTCCACAGACGATCGCTTTAATAGTGCCAAGCAGGCGGAACTGCGCGACAGAAAAACACACTGCAATTAGCAGCATGGGTTTGCGTGGCAGTGAGTAGAGCCGAGCAAGGGGGTAGAGT
>JAGXRV010000077.1 GCA_018335695.1 Clostridium sp. | reverse complement strand
GGATGTCATTAAAGCTATCCTGCTGCACCTGGATTTATGGGTGGTCAGAAATCATGACCCGCCTGTAGGTAAGATCGTAAAGAGCTATATTCCGGATAAGATAGAGATCTGTGAATTGATACAGTTCACAGAAAAAATACAGTCTTATAATGACAGTGGTGATTGTGACCAGCCTAATGAGGATGACTACTCCCAGGTAACAGAGTATGCCGAGCAAGACCCCCACTTCTCATTCCTTTTTGCCGTAAATGTGCTGCCAGGCTAATTCTCTGTCGTTGGTTTTTCATCAATAGGATAGCTATGCCCAAAAACAGGTGACTTCTCACGATGTAATCCGCGTGTGACTATTTTTTTTAAAATTATATGTTTTGAGGGAGCGAATCGGATTGTCCAAATGTTTATTATGGCAATTTATGCAAGATAATGGATTGTTTAACACTGAAATCAATGATAATATCTAAGTGCACGAAAACAAAATTCCTATCTTTATAACCATGACGCTTGACTTGTATAGCCACGTTACGCCGGAAATGGCGAAGCTGGCGGCAGAGAGTCTGAACGGGCTACTAAGTAAAAGAAAAAGCCCTGCGAAGGTGCAGGGCGAATAAGGGATATAGGAACTAAGGTAAAAAAGAACGAAAGGAGCGAGGAGTATGAACCGAAACGTAGTGATTCTGGCGATCGCAATTTTTCTCAGCGGTCTGTGTATCGTGGTGTACCAAGGCCACCTAGGAAGGCTTCAAGCGGAAGAAGCACACTTACTAGTTAGTCTTCCATACCCTGCCCCGTACGCTCCACCGCCACCTGACAATCCACATGGGGATGGAACCTTCCGCGGCCTTTTCACCACACGGGAGGGGGAAACTTCCTCGTACGCTCCACCGCCACCTGACAATCCACATGGGGATGGAACCTTCCGCGGCCTTTTCACCACATGGGAGGGGGAAACCGAGGTGCGCGCCGCAACAGCCCGAAGCAAAATAGTAGCCCAAAACCAACTGCTAGTGGCCCTGCTTACCATCTGGGGCGCAGCGATATTGCTGGTAGCTAGTGGGGGCAGTAAGACCCGTTCCACTGTCCGACCCCCTGATTCTGCGGATTCGAGCGAGCCACCAGCGGAGGTAGCACTGCCCCGTAACGGGTTTGCGCTGACCGGGCTGGTACTGGGCATCGCATCGATTTTTCTTTCATTTGTCGGGATCATTCCTATTCTTGCGATCATCTTCAGTGGCATCGGCTTGGCGAAAGTCAAGGACCGTGGCGGAAGGGGTAAAGTGCAGGCCTGGGTCGGACTGATCTTGGGCGTTCTCTACACTCTGGTCAACATGTACCTGTACGGTCACCTGGGGTAGACGGCGGCGCAGGAATCAAAGGGGGTGAGACGTATAGAACGACGAGGAGGAGAAACGTATGAACGCCGATACCCACCGGCTGGTGTCGCCTCTCACGAATTCTGACGGCGGAACTCTAACCGCCGATGGCGTTGTAGTTTGAATGACAACCCGAAAGCAGGTTGAGAGTTTAGCCGTCACTTTGTTTTAGTTAAAATTCCATGCTTAGACAATTACACCTCTTTGCCGGTCGAAATCAGTCAGAACACGAATAACATGGGACTCCTCAATGACATCATTGTTGCTTTGCTTTGCGTCATACAATGCTTGGCTACAAATGAGGTTAATCATTCTGGGAATTCCCTGACTCGCAGCTTGAGCATAAGAGATGGCACTCTCGGCAAATATGGGTACTGTCAGGTTTGCCGCTTGCATCTGGTGCCGGATGTGTGCTGCCATTTTTTCAGGATTGAGGCCACTTAAGTGTTACTGCATGGGGGTTTCGCTGAGCTACGGCTTTTATTCGCGGAACAATGAAATCCGGATGAACATCTAACGCAAATAATACACATCACTCCTAACTTTCATCGTTTCTAGGCAGCAGGGGTATGCATTGTATCAATAGATAGTACCTATGCCAAGAAGAATCGAGGTCCATATCTGAAAACGTCACTTGGGGACAGCGCAAGCGCATGGCGGACGGCAAGGTCAGCCTGCCATACAGCCAGTTCCTCGGCTACGAGAAGGGCGAGGACGGGCTGCCGAGGATTGTGGAATCCGAAGCTCTGATTGTGCGCATGATATTTAGGCTGTTCGTAGAGGGCAAAACACCCTCAGCGATTGCTAAGCAGCTTGCCAGCCAGGGTATTCCATCGCCTGCCGGAAAAAAGACATGGCAAGTCGCTACAATTAAAAGTATATTGGGGAATGAGAAATACAAGGGCGATGCGCTTCTCCAGAAGAAATTCACCATAGACTTCCTGACTAAAAAGCGGAAGGCCAATGAAGGTGAGGTTCCGCAATACTATGTCCAGAACAGCCACCCGGCCATCATCGATCCTGACGAGTTCGATTCGGTGCAGGCGGAAATTGAGCAACGCAAGGGTCTTGGTAGACCATCCGGCTGCGGGAGCCCCTTCTCGGCAAAAATAGTCTGCGTCGATTGCGGTGGATTTTACGGCTCTAAGGTCTGGGGTTCCAACACCAAATACCGCCGGGTAATCTGGCGCTGCAATGAGAAGTACAAGGGCGATAAGAAGTGCGAAACGCCACACGTAACCGAGAATGATCTGAAACAGCGATTTCTGGCGGCGTTCAACACGTTGATGGGCGGCCGAGAGGAATTGCTCACCAACTGCCGCCTTGCCCAGCAGGTTTTATGTGACTGCTTGGAAATTGATGCTGAACTTGCGGAACTTAGGCAGGAAATTGAGGTAGTCACCGAGTTGTCAAGAAAAGCAATCTACGAGAGCGCGATGATTGCTGTTAGTCATGATGAGTGGAGTGAGCGCAACAACAGCTATCTGGAGCGGTACCGCAAGGCAACAGAGCGGGTTGCCGAAATTGAGAAGCTGAGGCGTGAGCGGCAGAACAAATTACTGATGCTTGGGGGTTTTGTCAGGGGCATTGAATCGTGTGCGCTGGTTTTGGAGGAATTTGATGAGAAACTGTGGGCGGTGGCGGTGAATAAAGTTATCGTAATGGTGGGTGGTAGGGCGGTGCTTGAGTTTAAGGATGAGACGGAGTTCAAAGCATAAACTGACTTAGGCACAAGAGAGGCTTGCAGGGCTGTATTTTCGATGCCTTTTTGTAATCCACAGTTTTATACCTGTACATATCTTCTTGAATTGTAAAATTGTTCAAAATTAACAAAATATGGATTGACAGGC
>JAGXRV010000076.1 GCA_018335695.1 Clostridium sp. | reverse complement strand
TTCTGTCGATGGTACGCCAAGAAAACAAAAAGACGCCACACAAGTGTGTGGCATCAAGTTAATAAGATGTTGAAACAGCAGAAATTACTGAAGCTTGCTTAACTGAATGCTCATAAATGACGAACATCGGAAAGCCGTATGAGGGAAAACCTCACGTACGGTTTGATGAGGAGGGGCTGAAATAGTATTTTTATTTCAGTCTTTCACTCTACTAGGAAATTAAATCGTTCAGGGAAGCTACGATCCTATGCGTTGGGGTTTGTAAGGGGCGTGCCCCGGGCGGGTTTGAAACCCGCCCCTACTAAAAGGTGCTCAGGGCCGGCAGGCCCGCCGAAGGGGCGGCAGCCCCTAGCGGAATAAAAAAGACGCGTCAGTTGAAAGAAAACGCGAAGCGTCTTTTTTATTGTGGTGAGAGACGTCAACTGCGGCAATGCGAGGGGCTAATTGTGAGGGGCTAATGTGTGTTGACACGCAAATTTAAGTATTGTATAATCAAGAGGCTGAAGTTGGGCGGATGGTGCGGGTGTAGCTCAATGGTAGAGTTCCAGCTTCCCAAGCTGGCTACGTGGGTTCGATTCCCATCACCCGCTCCAAATGAAACCGATAGTAAAACCGATTGTATATCTTTGCTCACGTAGCTCAGTCGGCAGAGCACATCCTTGGTAAGGATGAGGTCACCGGTTCAATCCCGGTCGTGAGCTCCATGGCGGCGTAGCTCAGTTGGTAGAGCAGGCGGTTCATACCCGCCGCGTCCGGGGTTCAAATCCCTGCGCCGCCACCAAATATAACATGGTTCTTGGACAGGCTTTCGTCTGGCCAAGTATATTTTTTGTTGTGCGGGAAATTTGTTGGGATGCGGCCTTCATTAGCCCTCACCCTAACCCTCTCCCATTGGCAGATGTCAGAGGTCAGATGTCAGATGTCGGTATTGGTGAAGTCAGCGAATAGCCAATCCTCATACACTAATCCTACCCCCTCACCCCAGCCCTCTCCCGGAGGGTGAGGGGATTAGTTGGAGATTTTTACTTGTTTTGGCATGTGGCAAAAGCTACAGTTTTAAGGAGGTATAAAAGATATGGCGAAACAAAAGTTTGAGCGGACGAAACCCCACGTAAACGTAGGCACGATTGGCCACGTTGACCATGGCAAAACGACACTGACTGCAGCTATCACATCTTGTCTGTCGACAGTCGGCGGGGCAAAAAAGACCGCCTATGATGAAATCGACAAGGCGCCTGAAGAGAAAGAGCGCGGCATTACGATTTCGACGGCGCATGTGGAATACGAAACTGAGAGCAGACATTATGCGCATGTTGATTGCCCGGGTCACGCCGACTATGTAAAGAATATGATTACCGGCGCAGCGCAGATGGACGGAGCTATCCTGGTGGTATCTGCCGCTGATGGTCCGATGCCGCAAACTCGCGAGCACATTCTGCTTGCACGTCAGGTTGGCGTACCTCACATCGTAGTATTTATGAACAAAGCTGACCAGGTTGACGACCCGGAGCTAATCGAGCTTGTGGAATTGGAAATCCGTGATTTGCTTAATGAATATGAGTTCCCCGGTGATGATGTTCCCGTGGTGGTAGGCTCCGCTCTCAAGGCGCTTGATCATTCCTGCAGTTCCCGGGAATGCGCCGACTGCAAAGCGATTTGGCAGTTAATGGATGCTGTGGATTCTTTTATCCCCACTCCGGAACGTGATATAGACAAGCCGTTCCTGATGCCTGTTGAAGACGTGTTTACGATTACCGGTCGCGGCACAGTAGCAACCGGGCGTGTGGAACGCGGTACCGTCAAAGTAGGCGAAGAAGTCGAGATTGTCGGTTTCACCGAAAAGCCGCGTAAGACTGTGGTAACGGGTGTGGAAATGTTCCGCAAGATTATGGATATGGCGCAAGCGGGTGATAATATCGGAGCTCTGCTGCGCGGTGTTGACCGTTCAGAAATCGAGCGCGGCCAAGTTCTTGCCAAGCCGAATTCAATCAAGCCGCATACCAAGTTTATGGCAGAGGTGTACGTGCTAAAGAAAGAGGAAGGCGGCCGTCATACTCCGTTTTTCCAAGGATACCGTCCGCAGTTTTACTTGCGCACTACCGATGTAACCGGTGTAACGACTCTGCCTGAAGGTGTGGAAATGATTATGCCGGGAGACAATGTGCAAATGATGATTGAGCTGATTACTCCTATCGCCCTTGAGGAAGGCCTGCGCTTCGCAATCCGCGAAGGCGGCCGCACAGTGGGCGCCGGCGTTGTTACCAGCATCTTGAAATAAGCGATTTGCAGCGATGACGCAGAAGGTTGCGGACAATCGTCCGGGAATTTTTGCCGAGTAGTCTGAAAATCAGGCGAACGAAGGAGGCAATACTATGGCAAAGCAAAAAATCAGAATCCGCCTTAAGGCGTTTGACCACCAGATTCTTGACCAGTCCTCCAGCAAAATTGTGGAAACGGCCAAAAGGACAGGCGCAGAAGTCTCTGGTCCCATTCCCCTGCCGACGGAAAAGAGTATTTATACTATTATCCGGGCACCCCACAAATACAAAGACTCCCGCGAACAGTTTGAAATGCGGACTCATAAACGTTTGATCGATATTCTGGAGCCGACGCCAAAAACGATTGATGCCTTGATGCGGCTTGATTTGCCGGCCGGCGTAGATATTGAGATTAAACTGTAAATAGGGTGGGAGATTACCTTTAAGGAGGTGCAAGTGGTGCAAAAAGCGATTTTAGGCAAAAAAATCGGCATGACCCAGGTGTTTACCGCAGATGGACGGCTGATTCCCGTGACGGTAATCGAGGCCGGCCCCTGTGTGGTGGTCCAGAAAAAAACTACCGAAACTGATGGCTATGAAGCGATACAGGTTGGCTTTGGAGCTATTAAGCATAAACATCTGACTAAAGCTATGGGCGGTCACTTCAAGAAGGCCGCTGTTGAAGCAAAAAAGTATGTTCGCGAATTTCGCCTCGAAGATACTGCCGCTTATGAGGTGGGACATGAACTGAAGGCTGATTTGTTCGCAGAAGGTGAATGGATCGATGTCACCGGAGTTACACGCGGCAAAGGGTTTGCCGGTTCGATTAAACGACACGGCAATAGTCGCGGACCAACTACTCATGGTTCCCATTATCACCGCGGACCCGGCTCAATGGGTTCTGTCGACCCGTCCCGTGTATTTAGAGGCCGCCCGCTGCCCGGTCGGATGGGCGGCGAGCAGGTAACTGTCCAGAAACTGCAGATTGTTAGGGTAGATGCTGAACGTAACCTGCTCTTAGTGCGGGGTGCCGTTCCGGGTGCGAGCGGCGGCATAGTGACAGTTAAAAATACTGTTAAGGCCGTGAAAAGTTCTAAGTAAGAAGCTCAGTGGATGTTTGCTTGAAAGGAGGATTTATGATGCCGAAAGTAGCTTTGTATAATACTGCGGGCGAACAGGTTGGAGATATTGAACTTAACGATTCGATTTTTGCCGCAAAAGTTAATGAAGGCGCAATGCACCAAGCTGTTTTAGCTTATTTGGCCAACCAACGCTTGGGTACCGCCAAAACAAAGACTCGGATGGAAGTCAGAGGCGGCGGCCGCAAGCCTTGGCGTCAAAAAGGAACAGGCCGTGCACGCCATGGTTCTACTCGTTCCCCGATCTGGCGCGGCGGCGGAATCACTTTTGGTCCTACCGGTCAGCAGAATTTCAAGCAAGTTCTGCCGCGGAAAATAAAGAGGTTGGCGCTTAAATCGGCGCTTACAGTGAAAGTTAACAACGGTTCGCTGATTATTCTCGATCAACTGACAATGGATATCCCGAAAACAAAAGAGATGGTGGGAGTATTGGGGAATCTGAAGACAGGCCGCAAGGTGCTGATAGTCACAGAAGCGACCCAGGAAAACGTCGTTAAATCGGCGCGGAATATTCCTGGCGTGAAGACTACCAATGCGAACCAGCTTAATGTTTATGACATCTTAAACACCGACAACCTTGTCATTACACGTGATGCGGTTAATCGTGTAGAGGAGGTGTTCGCATGATTCGGGAAGCAAGAGAGATTATCAAGAAGCCGTTGATTTCCGAGAAAAGCACCGGCATGATGGAAGAGCTGAAGTATGCTTTCCAGGTTGACCCCAAGGCTAATAAGGTAGAGATCAAGAAAGCTGTGGAAGAAATCTTTAAAGTTAAAGTCAAAGATGTGAACACCATTCGTGTCAGCGGTAAAATGAAGCGGATGGGTGCGTTTATCGGTCGTCGCCCTAACTGGAAAAAAGCAATCGTTACCCTAGAAGAGGGCAGTAAGCCAATCGAAATTTTTGAAGGCCTCTAAACCCAGGAAGGAGGGAAAAGAACCATGGCAATTAAAAAGTTTGTTCCCACCTCTCCGGGACGCCGCTTTATGACCGTCAGAACGTTTCAGGAAATTACCACTACTGAGCCTGAGAAGTCGTTGCTGGAACCGCTGAAAAAGAAGGCGGGCCGCAACGCACATGGACGGATTACAGTGCGCCACCAAGGTGGCGGGCATAAGCGCAAGTACCGGATTATTGATTTTAAGCGTGACAAAGTGGGTGTTCCCGCAAAGGTAGCCACCATTGAGTATGACCCGAACCGTTCCGCCAATATAGCTTTGCTGCACTACGCGGACGGAGAAAAGCGCTACATTCTGGCTCCCGTGGGAGTAACAGTGGGTACGGAAATTTTGGCGGGTGCAGGTGTGGACATTAAACCGGGCAACGCCATGCCGCTAAAAGCGGTTCCCGTGGGTACGCTGATTCATAATATTGAGCTTAAAGTGGGTAAAGGCGGCCAAATGGTACGTTCAGCAGGCGCTTCCGCGCAGTTGATGGCTAAAGAGGGCAAGTATGCTCACGTGCGTCTGCCATCGGGTGAGGTTCGCCTGGTCTCCCTGGAATGTTATGCTACCATCGGTCAGGTGGGAAATCTGGAGCACGAAAACATTACCGTAGGTAAAGCCGGCCGTTCACGTTGGTTAGGCAAGCGCCCCACCGTTCGCGGTACAGTGATGAACCCGGTTGATCATCCGCACGGCGGCGGCGAGGGCAAGGCACCCATCGGCCGTAAGGGTCCGGTGACACCATGGGGTAAGCCAACCCTGGGGTATAAGACCAGGAAAAAGAATAAAAAGACCGACCAGTATATTCTTAAGCGTCGGAATACGAAGTAGATGTGCCGAAAGGAGGTCGCAAAGACTTGTCTAGGTCTCTGAAGAAAGGCCCCTATATTGATGCGAAACTGTTGGCAAAAATTCAGCAGATGAATGAAAAGAACGAGAAAAAGGTAATTAAGACTTGGTCCCGTCGTTCCACTATCTTTCCGGAAATGGTTGGTCACACGCTGGCTGTGCACGATGGCAGGAAGCATGTTCCTGTGTATGTAACCGAGGATATGGTGGGACACAAGCTGGGAGAATTTTCGCCAACTCGTACGTTCCGTGGCCATAGCGGCCATACCGAGCGGTCCACATCGCTGAAATAGGAGGGATTTCCGTGGAAGCAAGAGCTGTTGCTAAGTATATCAGAATGTCCCCGCGGAAGGCCCGCCTTGTGGTGGACCTAATACGCGGAAAAAATGCTAAAGAAGCGTTGACTCTTTTGAAATTGACACCCAATAAGCCGGCAGAGCCCATCTATAAGGTGCTTCATTCTGCAATGGCTAATGCCGAAAACAATTTTCAAATGAAGCGAGACGATCTTTATGTGGCGCAGGTGTTCGTCGACCAGGGTCCGGTTTTAAAGCGTTTCCGCCCTCGCGCCCGTGGAGTGGCCAGCCGGATACGTAAGCCTACCAGCCACATTACCATCATCCTCAAAGAACAGAAGGAGGGATAAGTACGTGGGTCAGAAGGTCAGTCCTGTTGGCTTTAGGCTAGGAATCATCGGCGACTGGGAAGCCAAATGGTATGCCGATAAGAATTATACGGATCTGTTGCACGAAGACTTGAAGATTCGTAAACTTGTTGCGAAGCACTTGGATAATGCCGGTGTCTCCCGCGTGGAAATCGAGCGCGCCGCAAACCGTATTCGTGTTTCTGTTCATACCGCTAAACCGGGGATTGTGATTGGCAAGGGCGGTGCGGGCGTAGATGAATTGCGCAAAAAATTGGAGAAGTTTACCGGTAAACAGGTGCACATCAACATTATTGAAATCAAAGTCCCGGAAATGGACGCTTACCTGGTGGCGGAGAGCATCGCAACTCAGCTTACCAAGCGGATTGCTTTTCGTCGTGCGATGAAGCAGTCTGTCTTTCGCACTATGCGTTCCGGTGCTAAAGGAATCAAGGTGATGGTTTCAGGTCGTCTCGGCGGAGCGGAGATTGCCCGCAGAGAGGCGTATCATGAGGGTTCTGTGCCCCTGCAGACGTTGCGTGCCAATATCGACTATGGGTTTGCGGAAGCTCACACCACTTATGGTCGGATTGGCGTCAAAGTTTGGATTTACAAAGGGGAGGTTCTCCCAACCAAACAGAAGAATGTGGGAGGAGGGGACCCGGATGTTAGTTCCTAAGAGAGTTAAATTTCGTCGGCAGCACCGCGGGCGGATGAAGGGCAGAGCTCAGGCCGGCAATCAAGTGGCTTTTGGCGAATTCGGTATGCAAGCCATGGAGCCCGCTTGGATAACCAACCAGCAGATTGAGGCGGCTCGAATTGCCATGACTCGTTATATCAAGCGTGGCGGTAAAGTATGGATAAAAATCTTTCCGGATAAGCCGGTGACTGCCAAGCCTGCCGAGACGAGGATGGGCAGCGGCAAGGGTTCGCCGGAATATTGGGTAGCTGTTGTAAAACCCGGTCGCGTGCTTTTCGAACTTGCCGGTGTTTCAGAGGAGATTGCACGGGAAGCCATGCGTCTTGCCTCAAGCAAACTCCCGATTAAGACCAAGTTTGTCACGCGTGCGGAGACAGGTGGTGAAAGCCATGAGAGCTAACGAGTTGAAAGACTTTAGCGATGTGGAACTGGTTGGTAAGCTGTCTGAGTTAAAGGAAGAGCTTTTTAATCTGCGCTTTCAAATGGCTACCGGACAATTGGAAAACCATATGAGAATTCGGGAAGTCCGCAAAAATATAGCACGGGTTAAAACTATCCAGCGCCAGCGTGAGCTAAACAACTAATAATCACAAGTCAGCTTTTTTAGATGCAAGTGTATCCGAAAGGAGGCAAAGCTCTTGGAGCGAAGCAGCAATCGTAAGGACAGAATCGGTCTGGTTGTCAGCGATAAAATGGACAAAACGGCCGTCGTCTCCGTAGAAAGGACCACTCGCCATCCCCTTTACGGGAAAATTGTCCGTGTGACTAAAAAATATAAGGTCCATGACCCTGAAAACGCCTGCAGTATAGGCGATAAAGTGCGGATTATGGAGACAAGACCACTTAGTAAGGACAAAAGATGGCGCTTAGTCGAAATCTTGGTGAAATCACAGCTATAAAAGTATAAGGTCGGAGGACATCTAGTTTCCGACATCTGTTTGTGAAGGAGGTTTGACGATGATTCAGACCCAGACATACCTGAATGTTGCAGATAACTCCGGCGCCAAAAAAATTATGTGTATCCGCGTGCTTGGCGGGTCTACCCGGAAAGTCGGCAATATCGGGGACGTTATCGTGGCTTCCGTTAAAGAAGCAACACCCGGCGGAGTTGTCAAAAAAGGTGACGTAGTCAAAGCTGTCGTCGTCCGTTCTTGCAGTGGATTGCGGCGCGGCGACGGTTCTTATATCAAATTTGACGAAAATGCCGCCGTATTGATTAATGACCAGAGAAATCCGCGCGGTACACGTATTTTCGGACCGGTTGCACGGGAGCTGCGTGACAAGGATTTTATGAAAATCGTGTCACTAGCACCCGAAGTGATTTAAGCGCCAAGGAGGTGCAATATTGAAAGTGGCTAAACTTCATGTAAGGAAGGGCGATAAGGTTTTGATTTTATCCGGTAAGGATGAAAGCAAAACCGGGAAAGTGATTTCCGCCTTGCCCGCCGAGGGCAAAGTTGTGGTCGAAGGAGTCAACCTTGTTAAAAAGCATACCCGCGCCGGTAAACGGGTAAAGCCGGGAGTCCATGAACAGGAAGCTCCTATCTACAGTTCAAAAGTCATGGTGATTTGCCCCAGTTGCCAGAAGGCTACCAGGATTCAGAAGAAGCTCCAGAAGGATGGAGTGCGAGTCAGGGCGTGCAAGAAGTGCGGGGAATCCCTCGACAAGTAGCCGGAAAGGAGGTAATTTGAATGGCCCGCTTAAGGGACAAATATCTAAATGAAGTAAGGCCGGCTTTGCAAGAACGTTTTCAATATAAAAATCTTCTGCAAGCTCCCCGTTTGGAGAAAGTCGTCATCAATATGGGTGTTGGCGAAGCTAAGGATAACCCCAAAGCGTTAGACGCCGCTGTCAAGGATATGACACTGATTGCCGGTCAACGCCCTGTTATTACTAAGGCGCGGAAATCAGTGGCTAGTTTCAAAATCCGGGAAGGAATGTCCATCGGCTGCAAGGTAACACTGCGCGGCGAGCGGATGTATGAATTTCTTGATAAACTAGTCAGTGTGGCATTGCCCCGAGTGCGCGACTTTCGTGGTGTTTCGGCAAAAGCCTTTGACGGCAGAGGTAACTATAGTCTCGGATTGCGTGAGCAGTTGATTTTTCCCGAGATAAACTATGACCAAGTGGATAAAACCCGCGGGATGGATATAATTATTGTTACGACCGCAAAGTCTGATGAGGAAGCACGTGAATTATTGCGGGAAATGGGCATGCCATTCCGAACAGCATAACTCAAAAAAGAAGGAGGGGAAAACGTGGCCAAAAAGTCCATGATTGCCAAGGCAAACAGGTCCCCAAAGTTTGAAGTGCAAGGCTACCATCGCTGCAAATTGTGCGGCCGTCCCCGTGCGTACCTACGCAAGTTTGGTATGTGCCGCCTTTGTTTCCGTAAGCTGGCCCATGAAGGGAAAATCCCCGGTGTCAAGAAGGCTAGTTGGTAGACGGGGGTTGGAGAGAAAGGAGGTTCGATCGCAATGACTATGACAGACCCAATTGCTGACATGCTAACAAGGATTCGCAATGCC
>JAGXRV010000075.1 GCA_018335695.1 Clostridium sp. | reverse complement strand
GGAAAGCATGCAACCGCAAAGGAAACTGGGTATGCGACGTTGATATCCAAGGATACTTTGATAGCATTAATCAAGATAAATTGATGATGCTGGTAGAAATGCGGATTAGTGATAAACGAATCCTAAAACTCATACGAAAATGGTTACAAGCAGGTGTCATGGAAAACGGGCGTCTTGCGAGAACGAATCTGGGCACACCTCAAGGCGGTTTATGCAAAGCTTTGCATAAACCGCCTTATGCAAAGAAAGTTATTATGCGAAGTAAGGCTTTGAAGGGCTGACAAATTCTGAAATAGTCTTTGATTAACTTTGCATAATCTCCCATGATGAAGGTAAGAGCAAGTCGCTCACACCATCATTAAGGGGGAATAATCCATGAACCACCGACCACTGGCTGAACTGCTTAAAGACGTTGAACAGGAAATGATCAGGCTTCATTACACCGAAGGAACGTTGACCTTTTACCGCAGACGCTGGAAGATGCTGATGGAATTTGCGAGAGAACGGGGTGAAAACGAGTATTCAGAACAACTTGGATTTGACTTTGTTGAACACCATTTTGACCTATTGAAAAAAGAAAGTGAACGAAAACTAAAAACATCTGAAGTGCAGGAACTGCGCGTTATCCGGATGATCGGCGACTTTCAGCTTCACCGGACCATTTTACGGCGATGCTACAAGTTTAAACAGGTTCTCACAGATCTTTACTGGATCGGGATCAGTAACCAGTTTCAGGAATACTGCACAGCAAAAGCATATGCGAATGTGACCATCAACCACTATGTCAAACAGTCAGCAGCTTTCATGGATTATCTGACAGCACAGGCCATCACCTCCTGTAACGGGATAACTATTAACCATATCAACAACTACATCAAAACCCTGGCAGGATATACCTACAAAACCGTAGAGCAAAATATCTGCTCCCTGAGGGCCTTTTTCCGCTTTCTTTTAGAAACGAGAAAAGTCACCACAGATTTTGCAGCCAAAACACCCATGGTCCAAGCAAGAAAACAAACCAGGATTCCATCGGTATGGACCGGGGAAGAATTAAAAAAACTCATCGGCGCCATTGACAGGGCAAATCCAAAAGGTAAACGGGACTATGCCATCATCCTGCTGGCATGCTGTCTGGGAATGCGCTGTGCAGACATCAAAAACCTGCAGCTGGACAATTTCCATTGGGAAGACAAAAAGCTGGTGTTTACACAGTCAAAAACCAGAGAACCGTTGACCCTGCCGTTGACATCCGAAGTTGGCTGGGCTGTTATTGACTATCTTAAGTACGGTCGCCCAAAATTTGAAAGTCCCTACGTGTTCTTAAGACACTTGGCACCCTTCGGCCCTTTTTCAGAAGGAGACCATCTTCATCAGGTAATTGTTGATTACATGAAACGTGCTCATTTGCCCACACTGAAAAAAAGAAGGGGAATGCATTCCCTGCGCCATACCCTGGCCAGCATGCTGCTGGAGAAAGAAACACCACTGTCTGTCATCAGCGATATTCTTGGCCATACAGATCCCGACTCAACCAAGGTCTACCTGAAGGTGGATGTTGGTAAACTTAGAGAATGCGCCTTGGACCTTGAGGAGGGAAACGGTGATGTGTGAGATCAAATATGCCGGCCCCTTCAGGGATCATTTAAAAAGTCACATTGAACTAAAACAGGTCATCGGATACAAATATGTGGCCGAAGCCGGGCATCTGAAACGCTTTGACCAGTTCACACTAGAAAAGTATCCTAATGCCACCTGCCTGACCAAAGAAATTGTTCTGGACTGGTGCAACAAACAACCCCATGAAGCTCAGGCAAATCAATGTGCTCGGGCATCCGTACTTCGCCAGTTTTCAAAATATCTGGATGTGATGGGCTTAGACGCCTACATCTTGCCCAAAAGCTACTACCCGAAAGAACCACAGTATGTACCTTACATTTTTTCAACGGAAGAACTGATCCTTTTCTTTGCGCAGACCGATCAGTGCCATTACTCTTCTGAATGTCCCTATCGGCACCTGATCATGCCTGTGTTCTTCCGGATGATCTATTTGTGTGGCCTTCGGGTCACTGAAGCAAGACTGCTGAAAGTCGGTGATGTTGATCTAACCAGTGGTGCCCTGTCTATTCATCATTCGAAAAAAGACAACAGCCGGCTCGTACCCATGTCGGACAGTCTGGTGAAACGCTGTCGCGAGTATTCAGCCATAGTTCATGCATTTGCCACGTCTGAAGACTACTTCTTTCCTGCGCTGGGCGGTAAGCCCATGACCAACACCAATGTATATCACAATTTCCGCCGGTTCCTGTGGAAGGCTGGGATCTCCCACGGAGGCAGGGGCGTTGGTCCAAGAATCCACGATTTTCGCCATACCTATGCGGTTCACTGCCTCAAAAAATGGACCGAGCAAGGTAGGGACTTGGCCGGTTATTTGCCAATGCTCACAACCTACATGGGCCACGATTCCTTCCAGGATACGGCGTACTACCTAAGGCTGACCGCTGACGTTTTCCCGGACATCACTCTTAAACTGCAAAGCCGGTATCCAGATGTCATCCCTGAACTGGAAGGTGATTTCTGTGAAACCGACTGATTTTGCCGAATACCTGACGACCTTTTTAACCAACTGGTTAACAAAACAGCGAAACGCCAGTCCCAAAACGATTCATTCCTATCGCGATACATTTAAGCTGCTCTTGAAGTATTGCCAGGAAAGAGAGCACATTTCGCCGGAACGAATCACCATGTCAACCCTTACTGTGGAGCTAATCAAAGACTTTCTTTCTTGGCTAGAAACAGAAAGAAGGTGCGGCATCTCGACCAGAAACCAGCGACTGGCCGCCATCCATTCCTTTTTCCGGTACGTACAGGCAGAAGAGCCTGCCGGACTTTATCATTTTCAAAAAGTGATTGCCATCCCGGTGAAAAAGGTCAGCAAACCGGTTGTAGAGCACCTGACACCGGAAGCCATGAAGCTGATACTTGATCAACCTGACAGAAACCATCCGAGGGGCCGACGGGATTTAACCCTGATGAGTGTGCTGTATGATACAGGTGCACGGGTTCAGGAACTGATTGACGTTAAAGTGGGGGATGTGTTTCTTACACTACCTCATGTCATTGTACTTACCGGTAAGGGGAACAAGATTAGGCGTGTACCCCTCATGAAAAACACAGCGTTTCTTCTCCAAAGCTACCTGGCAGAAAACCATCTAAACAGCCAGCACAAAAGGCAGTATCCTCTTTTTACAAACCGCCAACATCATCCACTTACAAAAGAGGGAGTTGCCTACATCTGGAGTGGCCTAGCCCAGCTGGACACGGTTAACTGTTCTTTTCTCGTGATTCCATAGATTTTCAAAATACATTGTTTTCTGTGGGTCATGCCCACACCCGTCCTCGCCGGGGGTAGCCGGTCATGCTTTGGCAGACCGATTGAACAATAGGGTTTGGGTATTGTGAGGCGGCCAAGGGGTAAAGCTCCGCCTAGCTTTGGCCGGATTTTGACAGCGGACAAAATGGGCAGCATATTCCCCTCAGGCTACTTTAAAGTGGCGCTGGTTATGATATATTTCATATTCCATAGGTGACATGTAACCTAAGCTGCTATGGGATCTTTTGGAATTATACCAGGTTTCTATATAGTTAACGATAGCTATTTTAGCCTCTTCCCGAGTTTTAAAGCGCCTCCTATGAACCAGTTCCTTCTTTAATGTGGCAAAAAATGATTCCATGCAGGCATTATCATAGCAG
>JAGXRV010000074.1 GCA_018335695.1 Clostridium sp. | reverse complement strand
CCTTCCATGGTCTTCGCCCATTAGCACGAGGCTCGACTTCTCCTTTTCCCCCTTGCGAGGCCTTTTTGTCGACGCGGCAGGATTCACTTAATGTTGCGGTCTGGCAACTTGCTCGCCCTGTCTCTGACAGGTACTTTTGTCGATACGCTTCTACGCACGGATTTCTCCCTACATAGGTATCCTAGCTATGGGGCGTCTTGGCACTTACCCCAACCGGACTTGCACCGGCAAGATAACACGTGCTTATCTGGGCACGCTGCTAAAAGTAAAGACCGGCTAGACATGTTGTCTTAGCCGGTCTTTCAAAGTGTTAACTCTCTTGCAGAAGGCTTTTAAGTTTTTCTGACAGTTTCGACAAGCCTACAGGCTGGATACGCAGACTTTTAATTACCTTGCGGTATTGATAAAGCGTACCCATAAGAAGCACATCGCTAGTCTTTTGCCTGCAATTAACCACCTCGGCATGAACAGCCGCCTCACCGCCTTTTGCCAACATCTCCTGTTTAAGAATGTTAGCAGCTGTTGCCGACAACCCGGACACTTTAATAACACGGAAGATAGCTTTGGGCGCCATAATATTTACACTGACCGGACTTGCGCCCACCCGAGCGATCTCTTCCTTTGCCTTCTCCAATGTCTCAAATGTTAAAATCCGGACATCCATTATCTGACTCGCCGCTACTCTTAGAACAGGCCTTTCACTTTACCTGTGTCCGTATCGACATCAATGCGGCGGAATGCCGGGTTAGCAGCAGTACCGGGCATCAGCGAGATAGCACCGGCGACCGGAACCACAAAGCCTGCCCCCTGATAGGTAAGAATGTCGCGCACGCGCAGCTTCCAGCCGGTAGGAACACCTTTAAGCATTGGGTTATCAGACAAGGAGAGGTGTGTTTTCACCATGCAAATTCCCAGCTTCTGAATTTCGGGGTCTTTCTCCATCCGTACAGCCTTTTCTGTAGCTTCAGGAGTGTACTCAACGCCATCGGCACCGTATACTTCGGTGGCGATCAATTTAATCCGCTCACGAAGCGGAGTGTCAAGCTCATAGAGGAACTTGAAGTTGTTGGGCTGGTCGCAAGCTTCGATAACAGCATCAGCAAATTCCAGCGCGCCCTCGCCGCCATACTGCCAGTGCTTAGACACGGCAACACGGGCGCCGGCGGCTTCAGCCAGCCTGCGAACGGCTTTAATCTCATTTTCTGTATCGGTATAAAAAGCGTTGATGCAAACAACAGGGTTAATGCCGGCCTTCTTAACAGTATTAATATGGTGAATCAGGTTAGCGCAACCTTTTTCCACCCACTCAACATGCTCCTTGCTGTAAGCAGGATCAAGAGGCTGGCCGGGCAGCGGCAGCGGAGCACCGCCGTGAGCCTTCAACGCGCGAATAGTGGCAACTACCACGGCGCAATTGGGCACTAAACCGGACATACGGCACTTCAGATTCCAGAACTTCTCAAAACCGATGTCGGCAGCAAAGCCTGATTCGGTCACCACATAGTCGCCAAGCTTCAAGGCGATGCGGTCGGCGATAATGGAGGACTGACCGATAGCAATATTTGCAAACGGTCCGGCATGAACAAAGGCAGGCTGCCCTTCAATAGTCTGCATCAAGTTCGGGTTCAGCGCTTCTACCATCCAAGCAGTCATCGCACCGTCTACGCCCAAATCACCTGTTGTAACCGGCGCACCCTTTTTATCGTAAGCGACTACAATTTTGCCCATCCGCTCACGCATATCCTTTAAATCACGCGCGATGGAAAGAATAGCCATTACTTCTGAGGAGACGGCGATGGCAAAGCCTGAATTCATCATAAAACCATCTTTCTTGCCGCCTAAACCGATGATGATATTCCGCAGAGCTTGCGCGCAGAAGTCCATAATCCACTTCATTTCTACGTTGCGCGGGTCAATATTCAGCCGCTTCAAGCCGCTCCGCTCCAAGAAAGCGTCGCTGGAATTGAATTCATGCTGAATACGGGCGGTTAAAGCAACCATAGCCAAGTTATGTGCATTCATAATGGCGTTAATATCGCCGGTAAGTCCCAGCGAGAAAGGTGTCAAGGGGATGCATTGTGACAGACCGCCGCCGGCTGCAGAACCTTTTACGTTCATTGTGGGACCGCCGGATGGCTGCCGGATTGTGGCAATAACATTCTTGCCACGCTTGCCAAGGCCTTGTGTCAGACCCATAGTCGATGTAGATTTACCCTCGCCGAGGGGGGTTGGGGTGATGGCCGTCACATCTATGTATTTGCCATCAGGACGATCTTTTAAGCGCTCAAGAACCTTCGCAAAATCAACTTTTGCCACATAATGGCCGTAAGGCAGAAGTTCCTCTTTCTCTAATCCCAACTCTGCTCCCAGTTGTTGGACAGTCTTCATTCTCGACTCTGCTTCTTCGGCAATTTCCCAATCCGCGTGCTTGGTGGGGTCGAGTACCATTAAAATTTCCCTCCCTACAATATTTTCTGAACACAGTGAATCTTCATTGTTAGTTCTACAAAAACAAGAAATTCTCCTGCCTAGTCCCGCTAATATCAGAATTTTTTATATTATTTTTTCTTTTTCACTCTTTGGTCGATATAATTTCCTAGTATAAAAAATAAGCAGCCAATAAAGCCGCTCATTCTTAATTCTGCTCTGCAATTCGTCTACTCTTTGATTTTATTTTCAGTTTCCACTTTCTTATCATTAATCAAGAACTGAGGCGATTCTTTTTTAATACTTGGCTCGCGTCTAGCCGTCCGAAATTCTTTAGTTTCCTCAGCCTTTTCCGCCTCTTTAGCTTTTGCCTGACGGCTGCTGTGCAATTCAGTAAGCGACTTTACTTCCATCAGAGCAACAATCTCCTCGGCATCCAGCGTCTCCTGCTCCATTAGAGCATTGGCGATTAACTCCAGCTTATCACGGTTTTTCACAACAATTTCTTCGGCATGCTTATAGCTGTCATCCATGGTTGAACGGATTTCCATATCAATGGCTCGGGCGACTTCTTCGGAAAAATCGCGGTCACGGGTCAGATCCCGGCCAAGAAAAACTTGTTCATACTGGCGCCTGCCTAAAGTAATCGGTCCAAGCTGGTCACTCATCCCGTATTCCATAATCATCTGACGGACGATGGCAGTCGCGCGCTCCAAATCATTTTGGGCGCCGGTAGAAATTTCATTCAGTACAATTTTTTCTGCCACACGTCCGGCAAGCAAGGTGGTTACACGCGAGATTAGTTCGGATTTAGTCATGTAGTAGCGGTCCTGCTCCGGGAGCATCAATGTATAACCGCCGGCGCGGCCGCGTGGAATGATTGACACCTTGTGAACCGGATCGGTATTGGGCAAAAGGTAACCTACCAAAACGTGACCGGCTTCGTGGAAAGCCACTATTTTTTTCTCAAACTCACTGATAACACGACTTCTCTTTTCTGTGCCACCCATGACACGCTCAATAGCTTCTTCCAACTGCAGCATGGCAATCTGCTTTCTATTAAACCGACCGGCAAGCAGTGCAGCCTCATTCATCACATTTTCCAAGTCGGCACCGCTAAAACCCGGCGTACGGCGGGCGATTACACTAAGGTCCACATCTAAAGACAGCGGCTTATTTCGAGCATGAACCTGAAGAATTTCTTCACGCCCCTTTACGTCTGGAAGGTTTACTGTGACCTGCCGGTCAAAGCGGCCCGGTCGTAAAAGCGCCGGGTCAAGAATATCGGCACGGTTTGTGGCTGCCACAATAATAATCCCTTCGTGTGACTCAAAGCCGTCCATCTCAACCAACAACTGGTTTAGCGTTTGTTCCCGCTCATCATGGCCACCGCCAAGACCTGCACCCCGCTGGCGCCCGACAGCATCAATTTCATCAATAAAGACGATGCAAGGCGAATTTTTCTTTGCAGTATCAAAAAGGTCACGGACGCGTGAAGCGCCTACACCTACAAACATCTCCACAAAATCTGACCCTGAAATGCTAAAGAAAGGAACCTCCGCTTCGCCGGCCACAGCTCTTGCCAGCAGAGTCTTACCGGTACCGGGAGGGCCTACTAAGAGAACTCCTTTAGGTATTCTTGCTCCCAACTCAATAAATTTTCGCGGCTCTTTTAAAAACTCAACAATTTCCACCAGCTCGGCTTTTTCTTCATCGGCGCCGGCTACATCATTAAAATTAACGCGCTTACGGTTTCCGTCATGCAAGCGGGCGCGTGATTTCCCAAAATTCATTACACGGTTCCCGCCGCCTTGCGACTGTTGCATCAAGAAAAAGAAAATAACCATTAAAATAATAAAAGGGATAATAAAAGTAGCTAAGCTGGCCCACCATTGAGGCTCCGGCGGCGGAACAGCCTGAAACTCGATATCTCTCCCTTCAAGGCGGGGGATCAATAAGGCACCCTCCGGGTTATACGCACGAAACTGCCTGCCATCCCGCAATGTGCCCGTCAATTCGTTTCCGACAATTAACAGATCTTTGACCTGATTTTCTTCAAGCGCTGTTAAAAATTCGTCATATCTAAGGTCTTCTGCCCGTTCGGCGGGCTGATTAAAATACTGAATAATGGCAACGGCAATAAACAATATAAACAAGTAAAAAATTGCCTGTCGAGCAAATTTATTCATGAAAGAATCCTCCTCTCTAAAAAAGACGCTTCGCGTTTTCTTTCAACTGACGCGTCTTTTTTATTCCGCTAGGGGCTGCCGCCCCTTCGGCGGGCCTGCCGACCCTGAGCACCCCGCAAGAGTAAGGGGCACGCCCCTTACAAACCCCAACGCATAGGATCGTAGCTTCCCTGAACGATATAATTTCCTATGCTATGAAAAAGGCTTCACTCCCGAATTCCATTGTAACATATCTTATCTATGCCTACAAGGTAGGATAAAAGCAGATAAAGTCACATTGCCGGAATCATGCAGAGAGCAAAGAGCAGAGCAGTTCTTCCTTTTTTTAGCGCACTGTTATTTTGCCTCTTTTCTCCGCCATCACTACTACGGGAACTTCGTCAATATTAATGCCCAAATGAGCAGCCCGTTGCAAATTAATACTTCTGTGCAGCAGGCGAACCCGGATATTTAATGTTCCCGGCAAAGGCAAGCCGGGAATTTCCACAAACTCATCCACATACTCTTGCGGCGGGATTCGGTGATCTTGCAAAACTTTTACTGCCTCCCAAAGATTATCAGTCTCCTCTCCGGAGGCATCTGCAAAGCTGGTGCCAAATACTACCGCGCCGTCGGGAATGGCTCCTGTCTCAGTCAGAACACCGCTGCTATGGATTACTTGCCCGGCCTGGTTTGTGCAAACTACTTCCAACCACATATCTTTGAACATTGAAAGTCCGGTAGGCAAATAGTGGCCGGCTCCGTCATTGCGAATCCGAATATTTATTTCGGTCGACTGATAAGGGCTCAGCTGCGCGGGAAGACCCAGGAACAAAGCTGCTGCTGCTTGCAAATTTTCTTCCGCTCTGGCAGCATGTGCGGAAAATCCGGCCCGGCGCATGGCAAAAACACTATTGCCCACCATATCATGCCGCCATGTGTGTTCCCGCACTTTGGGGGCGCCTGTGGCAGTCACTCCCGGGTTGGGCTTGCTCACTCCCGGACCAGGCGTCATGTGACAGTCCTGACAAGTTATTCTTCTGGAGCCATAGGAACTCTGCTGCCATTCACTAAATGTGGATGCTAATACCAACCCATTCTGAGGATGAATGATTTCATGGCAAGAACTGCAAAAATCTGCTTCCGTATGAAGCTTACTAAAAGCACTTTCATGAAGCGGAGTTTGTAATGGGTCGGTAAGCGGTCCAAATTTCGTTCTGCCTGGTGTCAGCTGAAAGGAAGCATTACCTTTGCCTGTAATCGCTGTAGTCGTATGGCAGAAATCGCACGACACACCCTGCTTAGCCTTGTCGCTAAGCTTACTCCCATCTACCGGGGGAATTTCTGCGGCTAACCAACCCACAGGAATATGGCAACTGACACAAAACTCATCAGAAGCACCTGCTGTTTCCTCACTCGTCCTCCTTAATTCAGCTAAAAATACCGGATTTGTTGACGAGGATGCGTGGGCTGTGCCGAGCCATTGTTGGTAAATCTTTTGGTGACAATACTGACAAGTATGAGCTGATTCAAATTGACCGGAAGCTATCTCCTGTTTTGGCGGCGAAGAAGTCTTTACTGCCTCAGGCTCTTGGACTCTACCGCATCCTGAAAAAAGAAATAAACTACCTAATAAAAAAATAGAAATTCTTGTTGCCTTTTTCATCGCAGTCACCTATCTTTAATAATTATTCTAAAGATTTCGTCATATCATCATTCCTTTCGACTTGTTTTGCAATTTTCCTGCCACAAACAAAAAATGTGTCACCTACCCCGTCCCCTTGACACTGATTTCATCGCCGGGAGCCACCCGTCCGCCTTTAAGTACGCGCACAAAAATCCCTTCTTTTGGCATTACGCAGTCTCCCGCCTGATAATAGATGGCGCAGCGTTCATGACAAGTCTTCCCGATTTGCGTTACTTCAAGTGTCACACCGGTGCCTACTAAGAGTTGCGTGCCCACCGGCAGCGCCGGCAGATTTATGCCTTCCGTCGTCAGATTTTCGGCAAAATCGCCGGCACTGACATCCAGACCCAATGACTGCATTTTTTCAATACTCTCTTTTGCCAGCAGGCTGACTTGGCGATGTCCCTCACCGGCATGAGCATCTCCGGTAATACCGTACTCCGCTTCAAGCCATACTTCTTGAACGTTAGTCTTGCGCATCCCTTTTTTCTCACTGACAGAAACGGCAACAACTTTTGCCACTTGCCCTTCCCTCCTTTCTTAGCACAATGCGCAGATATCGTTGCACCGTTTTAAAGCTGCAGTTCATCGACTTCCATAGCCAACAAATTTATGCAAAGCACTCTTTCTCGCAGCAGGGAACCTCTGCCGAGCAGAATCTTACAAACTTCCGCAGTCTGCAAGCTGGCAACGGCTGCCGGTGTAAAAGAAGGGTTTCCATAAATTTTTTCCATTCCTCTATCCTCTGTGCATCTCAGATATAATTTCCCCAAAGTATCCTCACCCGGGAATTGAGTGGACACCTGCCCAAACCAACCGCAAATCGCGCCGTGCACTAAAGGAATAGCGAGCTTTCCACAAACGGAAGACAACAAAAGCCGAGCGCCAATAGTATCCAACGCGTCTACCACTACTTGACTTCCCGCGAGCAATCGCTCGCCATTCTCACCGGTAAATGCTTCCTTGACAGGCACTATCTCTACTGAAGGGTTTATGGAAGCAATCCGTTCAGCGGCAACTTCAGCTTTAAAGCGACCCAATGTTGATATGGTGGCAAGAAGCTGGCGGTTGAGATTGTGTTCTTCAAACACATCATTATCCACCGCCACAAGCTGTCCCACACCAAGACGTGCCAACTCTTCCAAAATATAACCACCAAGACCGCCGCAACCAATCACGACAACTCGGCTGCGAAAAAGTGTCAGCTGCTCAGCTGCGGAAATTGTCTTGCGGTTTCGCTGATAGCGAGCCGGCAAAAAACCTGCGTTTAAGATTTCTTCCTCAATTTGACCAATAGTCAGCTTAAAGCGGCTAGCCGCTTCCAGCTGCGCCTGCCAGGAAATCAAATCACCCTCCAGCCGAGATGAAAGAAATTCGGATAATGAGGCCATGCTAGCCTCCTCCTACCGGCGGAAAGATGGAAAGCGTATCCCCATCTTGCAGCACGTGTTCAACTGACACCAATACTCCGTTTACCATCGTCAGAGCCAATTCCTCACGAAGGATTCCCAGTTCTTCCGCAACAGCCAAAATTGTAGGCGCCGCAGAATACTCACGCTCTGCCACCTTGAAACGGTTATGGCGGAGAGTAGCAAATAACTTTACTGTAACCTTTATCATCAGCAACCCCTCCACGGAAAAGTAAACTACCATTTGACCGTAAACAACAAGCGCCGGACACCTCTAACATTAGTGATGGGAAAGGAGGGCCCTAAAGAAGAAGCCCTCCTGTTTGGTTCCTAAACTTACAGACCTAATGCTTTCTTCCGATTATCACCAGGCACTCCATCTGCATCCCAGCCGCGAAGCTCGTAGTACTTGGGCAAGAGCTCTTTCAAGCGATGCAAATGGCCCTTGCTGGGACCTGCCGGCATAGGGTCTTCCAGAAAACGCTTAGGCAAAGTGTCATCTGCGGCGGTATATCCTTCCGCAAAGTTAAACAGCCGCTCCACGTTGAAACAACGCTCGCCACTGGCCAGCACATCCTCTGCGCTGTAATTTACACCGGTAGCAGCAGTGAGCAGGTCGGCATACTCCTTGGCACCAAGCGCAAAGGAAGTAAAGAGGCACAGACCGGAACTATCAATCGCGGCGGTGAGGTCCTGGAAAATTTTTACCCATTCAGCCTTACCTTCTATGGAAAAGCGATCAAGTGCCTCAGGTATGCCCAAAATTTCCGGTGAAATCATATAACCGCGCACATGACAACCGCCACGGTTGGCAGTGGCGTACTGCAACCCATGACCCATCAGGCCGCGAGGGTCATAAGCAGGCAACTCCAACTTCTTAACAGTCATGGACAGCTCGGGAGCGCCGTAAGCTGCAGCCAAACGCGCGGAACCCATGGCCAGCTTGGCACCAAAACCTTCTTTGTCGGCCATGCGCCAAACCCATTCCTCAATAGCTTCTCCGTTACCCCACTGTAGCGCCGGTCCGCCGCCTAAGTCAGCATCCTTGACATAGCCGCGCTGATACAGCTCCATAGCTGCCGCAATAGTGGCTCCGGCGGAAATAGTGTCTACACCCACTTCGTTACAGGCGTTATTTGCTTTAATAACCGCTTTTAAGTCGGAAACGCCGCAGTCACTGCCAAAAGCCCAGACTGTCTCGTATTCCGGTCCGCCGCCGCCTACCCCATCTACTTCACAGTAGCGGCCGCAGGCAATGGGACACCGAAAGCAAGGGTCCTTCTTTTTCATATATTTCTCGGCAACGGCTTCGCCTGAAATTTCTTCAGCGGTCGGGAAGACACCGTATTGAAAATTGTTAGTCGGGAAAATTCCTGCTTCGTTAATAATGTTGACCAACACGGCAGTGCCGTAAGACGGCAAACCATGTCCGGTAACACCATTTTCCTTAATTTTATTCATCGCATCTTTAACATGTTCTTTAAATTTATCCGGGTCGGCTGCTTCCACTTTTTTACTGCCACGCACAATAATAGCCTTCAAATTCTTGGCACCCATGACTGCACCTACTCCGGAGCGGCCGGCTGCGCGCCAGCGGTCATTCATAATACAGGCAATCCGGGATAGCTGTTCACCGGCAGTGCCTATATTAGCTACCCGAGCTTTAGGATCGCCAAACTCTTGCAGAAGCATATCGGTCGTTTCGTTAGTATTTTTGCCCCAGAGATGGCCGGCAGGCTTGATTTCCACCAAATCATCTTTAATACTAATGTAGACAGGTTCGGCAGCTTTGCCTTCCACTACCAACAGATCATAGCCGGCAAATTTAAGCTCAGCACCCCAGAAGCCGCCGGAATTGGATGAAGCGATGACATCATTTAGCGGTGATTTAGTCACAACCATATAACGACCGCCTGTAGGCGCAGTCGTGCCGGTCAGCGGGCCGGTAACAAAGAAAAGCTTATTTTCCGCTGAGAGAGGATCGATACCCACTGGGATTTCATCCGCCAACATCTTGCCCCCTAACCCTCTGCCGCCTATAAATTCTTTGGAAAGTTTGGCAGAAAGCTCCTCTGTGTTAATGCCTCCTGTAGTTAAGTTGACACGTAAAACTTTACCTAAAACAGATCCCATTAAACAAAACCTCCTGTCTTTTAATTAACTCCCAAGACTATTATGCAAACTTACTCCTGCCGTTCAGCCAATACACACAAATCCGGCAAGCCGCGGTACTGTTCGCTAAAATCCAAGCCATAACCGACCACAAATTCATCTGGAATCTTAAAGCCGCAGTAATCAGGCCAAATAGCTACTTTGCGGCGCTCCGGTTTATCGAGCAGCGTCACGATTTTTATTGAGGCAGGGTGCCGTGAGAGCAAATTCTCCTCGAGATATTTTAAAGTTAAACCGCTGTCGATAATATCTTCTATAATTAAACAATGCCTGTTTTCAATACTGCAGTCTAAATCTTTTAAAATTCTAACTACTCCCGACGACTCAGTGGAAGCACCATAGGATGAAACAGCCATGAAATCAATCTCGGCCGGCACAGTTAAATGGCGCATAAGATCAGCCAAAAAGATAACTGCTCCTTTAAGAACACAAATTAAAAGCAATTCTTTTCCCTCGTAGTCTTTACTGATTTGACTGCCAAGTTCAGCAATTTTTTGCTGGATTTCGCTTCTGCCCAACAATATTTTTTCAAGCTTTTTTTCCGGCAACTTAGCCACCTCTTTATTCTTTCTCTATTTTGAGATAAAGCACTTTGTCTGTTTGCGCGGTCACTTTACAGAAGTCAGCAATCTCTACTCCGCCCAACCAAACAGGCTGATGACCGCTGATAATGAGCGGAATTTGCTCCCTTTGTTTCAAAGGAATCTTTCTGTCTGCCAAAATTTTTTTTACTTTGCGGCTGCCAGGCGCGCCAAGCGGCTGCATCCTGTCTCCGGCTTCTCGGCTTCTGACCAAAAGCGGCCAAGTAATTTTTTTAAAATCAAGACATGCTTCGTTTTTGCTCAGCTGAGATAAATTCAGCTCACCGACCGACCTTACTTCGACTTTCAGCCATAACTCAAAAGAGGGAAGATATGTTAATCCAGAGCCATGGATTTCGGCAACTTCAACTGAGGCGTCTCGTTTGGGAAGAGTGCGATTAAGCGATATTCGGTTATATGCTCTTGCAGCCAGCACACCATTTGGCAAAACGGTCTGTGCTGAGGGAGAGGGATGAATGGCTAACGCCAGAACTTGCGCCACATGCCGTCTCCCTGACCTGACTGCACCGGCAGACCACAATGCCTGGCGGATAACACGCGTCTGTAGTGCTTGGGGCAATTTGTTTAACTCAATAATATCCAAGCAGATTCCGTCTGTGCTGCAGCTCTCAGTCACTGCAGAAAACGCTTCCCTACTCAGAGCATTCAATAAAGCAGCGTCCTCTGCCAGATTTTCAGCAGTATTTGCCAGCGCTCTGCGTATATGCGTGCCAAACTCTGCTTCCAAATAGGGCAGCAGATGCAGCCTGACGCGATTGCGGTAATATTCAGGCCGCATATTTGACTGATCAAAAAGCGGCGACAGTTTAAATGTTCGACAATAATTTTCTATTTCCTGCCGTGACAGATAATACAATGGTCGGACCACTTCAATGCCGTGTTCCAGCGTGCGTCTTAAGGGAATGCCCTTTAACCCATCTATGCCGCTGCCGGACAGCAGACGCATCAGCAGTGTTTCTACCCGGTCATCCCGGTGGTGGGCAGTGGCAACCCGCACGGCACCGCTAAGGCGTGCAATCTCTGAGAACACATTGTAACGAGCTCTTCTAGCCGCCTCCTGCAAAGAACAGCCCATTTGCGCCTGCAGTTTTTTCACTTTAACGCGGCGAACGGTAATGGGCAAACCTAAGCGGATTGCCTCTTTTTTGACGCTGACCGCTTCTGCAGAGGCCTCCGGCCGCAGCCCATGATGGATATGTACCACATGCAAAGAAATGTCAAGTGATTCTGACATACTATGCAAAATATGCAGCAGACAAAGAGAATCTGCCCCCCCGGAAACAGCCACCAGCACCTTCTGACCGGCTAAGAATAAACTGTTTTCCTTTATAGTTCTTTCTACCCGTTCCCGCAAGAGACTCCCTCCTGTTCACACCTATTCTTCTTCTTGTTCGGACGAAAAATTCCTGCAGGGAGATGTACGCCTTTCTCTTGTCCTCCCCTCACCCTATATTCTGCAAAAAAAGATGCTTCGCGTTTTCTATCAACTGACGCGTCTTGCAGGGCGGGTTTGAAACCCGCCCGAAAAGGAGTCGTCCTGCGACACCCCCCATTACGTCGGAAATAATATATTTTCCTTGTACAAAAATTCCCCTCCCCTGGAGGGGTGCCCGCAAGGGCGGGGTGGTCGTGCGGACGAGTGGGACAAATCACCTGTCCCCCTGCTACACAAAAATTCCCCTCCCCTGGAGGGGTGCCCGCAAGGGCGGGGTGGTCGCATACCTCCTCAACAAACTCTCAAAACACAAGCCTCTAAAATACAGAAACTCCATCGTAGCTAACCACCCCGGCGCTCTGCGCCACCCCTCCACAGGAGGGGAATTATCTAGATCGAAGCAACTGGGTGAGTATGCAATACCTAAAAAAGACGCTCCGTGTTTTGATATAATTTCCCAGCACAAAAAAAAAGCACTCCGTGAAAGGAGGCTTTTGAATGAAGAAACTATTTTGAAACGAAATCGCGAATTTTATGTTTTAAGCGTTTAGCGCGACAGACCAACACGGTGAGATCATCCCTTAGTTCAGCCTGATTTGAGAGATGCCTTGCCTGATGGATGATTTCATCAGCCAATACCTGAGGATGCATTGAAACCTGACCTGCCAAATAATCTTTCAGCCAGTCCGGCTGTGCAGGCAATACTTCATGGATTCCGTCTGTCACCATCACAATCAGCACATCATTTTCCAACTGGACAAGCACCGGTTTCAACTCCACATCATCGAGAATACCCAGCGGCACAGAAGGACTTTTGATTTCCCTTACCCTGTTCTGCAGACGAAAATAACTGGGGGCAGCTCCTATTTTTAAAAATTCAGCCTCTCCATTTTCCGCGTCTACCACCAATAGATCAAGAGTTGCAAAACTTTCTGTTTGAGAGCGCAGCTGTAAAATGGTATTAACTGTGCGTACCACTGCGTCTTTACGGAAACCAGCCAACAGCAGTTGTTCCACCAACTGGACGGCGGAACGGCTTTCCTGTTGAGCTCGGCTGCCATTTCCCATGCCATCGCTCAAAATAAACGCTTGTTTCCCGTCACGCAATTCCAGGTAACTATAGTAATCTCCACAAACTTCGGCATTTGCCTTGGAAGCCTGCGCCACACCGATTTCCACATGAAAGTACTGATTTCTTAGTCGTCTTTGCGCATCAAGAACACCCTCTCGCACTTCTTTTGACAGAGCAAACATAATTTGCGACAAGCCTGCAAGTTGCATAGTTACCAGTGTCCGCCCGCCTTCAATTTGTTTATTGCAACTCTGCTGATAAGCTTCCATTTTATAATAGAGACTGACTGTATGGAAAAATTCCGCCTTTTTCTTGCAGATTTTCTGGAAAAACTCCGGAGTTTTCGCTTCTTTAGTATTGTCCTTACTTTCCAATTCAGCAAGAACGCAGAGCAGAGCATTATAAGTGCGCTGTAAATCTTTTTCCCAACAACGCCTGCGCGAAGGGCAATATTTGCACACCTTCTCCACGACGGCTTCCACCAACCCTGCCAGCGGCAAAGCGGTTTCTTTTTCAATTGTTGATGTCTGCTGAAATGCTGAGGACAGTTCTCTAAAAACTAGAGCATAATCTTTAATGCGATTTGCTGTCAGTTCTCGGATTTTTTTCGCCTCATCTTCAGCAATATTCGGCAAAAATGAAGCCGGCATTTGAATTCTCAGAGGAAGAAAGGACGCAAGAAAAAAAAGTGTAAGAGCTGCGGCAGAAACGGCGCTTTCAAAGGCGACTGATTCTCGGCCGCCAACATAAAGAGAAAACGAAACGGCTGCCAGAAAAAAGCCGCCGGCACTTGCAAACCTGCCATAAAGACGGAAAAGTCCTGCAAAAAAGCCGGCAAAGGTCAGCATGCCTAACCAGGCAAAGCTCGCCCCCTGAATGCCGATAAGAAATCCTAAGAGAGCACCGGCAGCGGCGCCCATGCCGGGACCAAGGGCAAAGGCCGCCCAGAGTACAATAACCCGCGAAATTACGGCGGCAAGCGGCAGCAGCACTGATCCCCCCTGCACAAGGGACAACAACAATAGGCCGGCAAAGACTACCCAGGAAGTGATTCCCTCCACATTCCTGTCGCAGGTTAGCTGAGGACGGGGACAAGCATGCACTTGAAAAAATACTGCGGCTGCAAACATGGCAATTGTTGCTTCCAGAGCAAGCAGCAAAAGATCATATGGATAAAAGTTGTTCAACCATAATCGCAGCAGTGAGCCAAGGAAAAGAGCCGTTCCTACGGCCACCGACAACGGTAAGCGGGGCTTGTCCAATCGATAGTGTAACAAATAAAATATGGCAGAGGAGAGCACCAGCCCTATTCCGGCGATCAACTCCCTAGCCTGCACGACTGCTGCCGTCATTATTATGCCATAAAGCATCATTCGTCGGTATTCACCCCGCGAAGCCACTGCCCAGTATGCCAAACCAAACGGAGCCAGTTCTCCCATCAGATTAAGGCGCGCAAGCAAAACTAACGCCAGCAAAGCACCCGCCGTCTCCCAGGTTGCCAGCTCCGCAGGAAACTCCATTCTGCGTGTACGCACTGTTGATTTTACTGCTCTGCGCTCAACTCTGCTCACTCTCAGATACGGTTCAATTGCTGAAATGCGTTCCGGCACTGAAAATCCCCCTTCATCTTCCGCCTTCTCCATATTATAAGGCGGATAAGCTTAGGAATTTGTCAGAGCAGCGCAGTTGAATAGAAAAATATTTCGACAAATTATCAGTCATTTATTGCCAACATAATTTGTTTCGCCAGACTCTGATCAAGAGCCACTTTGCTATGACCAACCTGCAAGAGGAAGCTGGGTCGACAACGAATAACCCGGATTTGCACCCCCGGAACAAGTCCCATGCTCAGCAATTTTCGCAGGATTGCATAATTTCCGGTAACTAACGAGACAATTTTGCCTGTCTCGCCGGCGGGGCAGCCGTCAAGTGAGACTATATTTTGCATCACCCCACCTCCTTTACCACGCCGGCAAGGCGAGAGCCAACCGCAGCAAGAGGGCTGTGGCATATGCTGTCATAGTCACCAGAAGGACAATTGCCGCTGCCATCGGCACACCACGCTCCCTCACGATCATAGTCAACTGCGCTAAACAAGGCAAAAAAAGTGTCAAAGCAACAGCCGCCACCAACATTTGCTCGCCGCTTAAACTCTCGCTGCGGTAAAGAACATATAGACCGGCCGCTCCGTAATCACGACGAAAAAACCCGTAGAGGAAAACAAGTGACACTTCCGGCGGCAGCCCCAGCAAGCCAACCGGCGGCACCAGAACTGCGACTAAGCTGTCAAGCAACCCGGTCTCGGTTAATAACCAGAGCAGTAGACTAATCAATACAAAGACCGGAACAATTTCCATAAAATACGAGCGCATGCGGGCGATGCTTTTTGTTAAAACAGCCCTCGGCCTAGGCGTCCGCAATGGCGGCAACTCCATAAAAAATGCTGCCCGCTCGCCGGGAAGCAGGATATTAAGCAGTGAACCGGCGACAATAAAGACAAAGAAGACAACTAAACACCAAATCAAGAGAAGCAATGGAGCACCGCTTAATATTGCCAGCAATAGCCCTAACTGTGCCGAACAGGGAATTGCCAAAGCCAGCAAAAAAGTGGCGGCAATCCGTTCACGCTTACACTCCAACGTCCTTGTTGCAACCACAGCCATTGTGCCGCAACCAAACCCTAGGGTGAGCGGAATAATCGCACGCCCGTTCAGACCGATTTTTTTCAGCAGCCCGTCAGCCCAATACGCAAGGCGCGGCAGATAGCCGCTATCTTCCAGGAAGGCAAAAGCGAAAAAGAATGTTCCTACCATCGGCATGATAATGCCAAAAGCATAACTAAACCCCATAGTAAGAATACCAAAATCGCCTGCCAGCAGCTCGCGTACCGACAGCCAAGGGAGATAAGCAATCCAGGCTGTAAGCCGGGGAATAATGATTTCAGCAAAGAGAACTCCTTCAAACAAGTCTACCAGGGTCCCGGCGCCAAAGCGTCCCACAAACAAATAGAATACGCCATAGATTACAGCCATACTAAACAGTAAGCCTGCAAAAGGATGCAATGTGAGCCTATCCAACCAAGTCTCTCGCTGCAAATCGCCGCTGCTATAAATTCCCTCCAGAATTTTATCTGCCGTTTGCCTGCGTTGCAAGGCAGAAGCCATAAATTTCTGCTCTTCTTCTTGAAATGTTGCCGACCGGCAGAGTGGACGAGCTATTGAACTGCTGTTTAATTGCTTTGCGATTTGGCGTCTGAGGACATCGACACCCCACCCATGGACAAACGCCGCCTCAACTACTGCAATACCGAGCCTTGAAGCTAATTCCCGACGCTTTATATGCACGCCCAGCCTTTTAGCTTCGTCCAACATATTCAGCACCAAAATAACATGAAAGCCGCAAGCTTGTAGTTCCAATGTCAACGGCAGCATGCGTGGCAAATTTTTAGCATCTACCACATGAACTACTACAGCCGGCTTTTTCTCCAGCAACAATTTTCTTGTAATTGCTTCTTCTGCCGTTAAAGGTAATAGACTGTATATACCGGGGCTATCATACACTCTAACCTGCTTACCCTCTATGTAGCTTATGCCGTGAGATACTTCCACGGTAGTTCCCGGATAATTGGAAACTGTCGCATAGTTTCCGGTTAACTGACAGAATAAAACACTTTTGCCCACATTGGGATTCCCTACCAGCACAACTGCTTTCACTGAAATCCCGCCTCTCTGCATGAACAAGCGTCCACCAAGCCTCCTCAGATAGATATGCAGAAAAAGAGGCTGTCTATGCAGAAAAATCTTTTCCGCATAGACAGCCTCGCTTAGCACAGAATATAGATGAATCGTTTAAGAAAGGATGCGGTACATTGTCCCTCTTTGCTCTTTTACTGGCATTTATTGCCGGTGTCTTTATGGCCATACAAGGATCCATAAACACTGGCCTTGGCAAAATTATCGGCTTACTGGAATCTACATTTATCGTCCAATTGGTAGGACTGGCTACAGTACTTATTCCGCTCTTCCTGCTTCGGCTGGGAAAAGGAAATTTGAGCAGATACCAAGAAGTCCCCTGGTATCTTTATTTGGGAGGCTCTATTGGGGTGATTATCCTTTATGCAGTAGTCGCCAGTATTTCCCGCTTGGGCGTTGCCACAGCGACTACTGCTATTATCGTCGGGCAAGTAGGGACAGCAGTATTGATTGACCACTTCGGCTTTTTCGGACTGGAGAAAATACCTTTTACCTGGCCTAAAGTAGCGGGATTGGCGTTACTCGCGCTGGGCGCCAAACTTATGCTTCTTCGCTAAGGTGATAAAGACTGCCAAGCAAAATATCTCCCTCGGAAACAAGCAATGATGATTGACCGCTCATTGCTAATATTAAATCGACCACGAGAGTACCGGCAGGCAAAATAACCGCCCGCTCCTGTTGAACACCGGGCAATCGTGCAAGTTCCGCACATGGCAAGCTAAGCATAGCTGCCAACAGGCGACGCACTGTTAACCGTGACAAGTTATAGCCATGCACTCGCTCAACAACATATTCTCTCATTTCCATCGCCATCGCGGCTAAACTTGTTACAGTCCCACCCACACCGACGAGTGGTTTAGACGGCAAACAACATCCGGCAAGCTGTTGCCTGATAAATGACTGTGCTGCCTCCACTTCCGCAGCTTTGGGAGGGTCATGGGCAAAAAAAAGTTCACTAAGATAAACAGCGCCTATCTTTTGACTGCACGACACAAGCCGATCAGCTTGACTCCAGATAATTTCACAGGAACCGCCGCCCAAATCAAAAACAACGGCGTCTGTCACTGATGACAAACTTAGCGTTGCGCCGGTATAACTGTAGACTGCCTCAATCTCATGCGGCAAAATGTTCACAGTAACCCCAAATTCATTTTGTATCTGCTCAGCAAAAATGGCACCATCCTGCGCTTCCCGCATGGCGCTGGTGCCAACAATTATCATTTTTTCTGTTGCCAGACTTTTGGCAATCGCCATAAACAGTCTGATTGCCTCTAATGTCCTCTTTTTTCCCTCTGTCGACAAAAATCCGGTTGACAAAAGACCCGCCCCTAGACGAGTCGTCACCAACCGGCGAGCCAAAGGGAAAAATGTATCACCTTTTCTAACGGCTGCAAGCAACCGCACCGAATTAGTACCGATGTCAATGACTGTCCCAATCACAAGCTAGTCCCATTTACATATTGGCACGGAACGATGAACCTTTTCCGCCCCTTTTTGATTCGGTGTTGCGTTTTAAATCAAGCAACCGCTCATCGCTGTCTTTTAAAAACTTATTTAGCTTATCCTCAAAAGACATTCGGGAAGCCTTACTTTGGGAGCCACGCCCCCCACTGCTGTTTGCCTGTTTAATAGAAAGGCCAATCTTGCCGTTACCATCCACAGAAAGGATTTTTACCTTGACTTTATCCTTTTTCTGCAAATGCTCATTAATATCTTTTACATAAGAATCCGCCACCTCGGAAATGTGCACCAGGCCGGTTTCTCCATTCGACAACTGAACAAAAGCCCCGAAGTGAGTAATGCCTGTCACCACCCCTTCCACAATGGCGCCTACCACTAAAGACATACGAACACAATTCCCCCTTGTTGTACTATCTACCATAATTATATTCTGTTTCGGCAGTTTGTCAAGAAAGAGAGCGATTAGCCGATTATAGGTTGTCCTATTCGCGAAAAAGAAACAATAATTCTCCGGAGCGAACCATGCCAAGTTCTTCGCGAGCCATTTTCTCCAGATAAGCCGGCGAGTGAAGCTGTTCGATCTGTCTCTGCATTTCCTCGTTTTGCAAACGCACTACCTGAATTTCCTCTTCAATTGAAGACAATGTGCGACGCATTTGCAGAAGCCTAAACGATTGCGTGATAAACATGAAGACAAAATAAAGGATTAAAAGAGCAATTAATCCTTTTGAAAACTTATTTCCGGCGCTTGAACGTTGCCTCGCCCCCGGCAAATAAGCTAGTTTCTTGTTTTGAATAACCTGTTTTGCTTTCATCCGCATGCCCCTTTTATCACTAGCCTATAAAATTTCATTCGCGCCCTGGACATGCTATTCCTTCTTTTCCTTGAAAATATCTCTTGTCTTTTTTTTTATCCGAGCTAATAATAAACTGATTTTTCTGTAGATCATCAAAAAGGGACGGATAAGACTCGAAACGAAAACAATAAGCAGGGAGAAAGTTTTTAGCAGCAGCCTTGAAACATGTCTGCTAAAGAGAAGCATGTAAATAAGGATTCCGCCACCTAACCCGATGAACACATATGCTCGGACTTCACCCCAGTTGTTGACTAACAAGGCAATGAAAACAAGCAGTGTCATTGTCAAGCAAAACAGGAGGTCGACAAAAAAATGAGCGCCTCGGGAAAGCCTGATAAATTTCCTGCCTGTCATCATAAAATCGTAAATTATCCCTATTAGAATGCCTAGCCCTACAGTCAACACAAACGTTTGCAACTGCTCGCTAATAAAACTGTCCTGCACCTGCTTCCCTCCGTTTACTTAAAAAGCCGCTCAAAGAGGCCTTTGCCGCGGTCACGGAAGCGCTTATCATCAGAGTAAGCCAACTCCAGGATCAAGCCTTCAATAGCCAGTTCTCCTTTTTCTAAGTTCAACTGCTTGATATGCAGCTCCTCACCACGGACAGCCAAAATTCCTTGTTCTGTCTCTAAAATTACTTCCTCATCATCAAAGCTGTCCACATGCAATACTCCTGTCACATCCATGCTCTCCCTGTTTTGAATAATTAGCCTATGCAGGATTGAGTTCTTTTGATAGTTGTGCTCCAATTTCCTCTCCTCCTTCTTGCGCACTTAACAGCCTTTATTCCATAACTATGAATTGAACAGAATATTAGACCATAAAAAAGACGCTTCGCGTTTTCTATCAACTGACGCGTCTTTTTTATCCGCTAGGGGCTGCCAGCCCTGAGCACCCCGCAAGAGTAAGGGGGCACACCCCCTTACAAACCCCCAAGCATAGGATCGTAGCTTCCCTGAAAGATATAATTTCCTATGCTAAAATAACGAGGCAGCGCCCTCCCGCGCCGCCTCGTTATTAATCAGCTTTGCTGCTTATTCCCACATTCTGACTATTTCAACATTTCTGTAATAATATTTAGCGATTTCTGCGGCGCTGCTGCCTTTCTCGGCAAGTCCTTTGGCACCCCACTGGCACATACCCACACCATGCCCATAACCGGTGCCTGACATCACCAAGTTGTTGCCCTCAATCTTCAGGCGGTTAATAAAAGTAGAACGCATTACTGTACTGCCTAATGCTAAGCGAAGTTCCGGTGCGGAGACTTCCAGGTCATTGACTCTAAAACGGGTTACACGACCGGACGGTCCTTTTTGGGCGATTTCCACCTTAGTAACCCTGCCTGGATCCCGCCCGACAATCTGCCTTGTTGCAGTGCGAATACGGTAGAGAGGAAAACTGGCGGTAAAATTTTTTTCTTCTTGGGGAATCACAGCTCCTGCCATACTATCGACTATCTGGATATATGGCGGATTCGGTCCCTTAAAACCCAACCCTTCCCTTGCCAATGCAGTCCTCGGTCCGGCATAGGCATGAAACCAAGCTCGGATATAGCGATTGTTATGAACAAGCACCTGCCCCCTTGTTTTTTCGACAGCCGCCCGTACATTTTCGTTTATTCGGGCAGCATCATAGGCTTGAAACTCTTTAATATCAGTCGAAGCGTGAGCATTACGCTGCGGAACACCACCAAACTCCTCAATTTTATGCAATGTAAAGGTACGAGCAATAATTGCCTGAGCTGCCAGCGCTTCTACCGGCCAATCAGGATCCATTTCAGCAGCTACCACACCCTGCAGATATTCCTCCATGTTCATAGTACGGATTTGATTGCGCTCTGCAATAAATACACGCAGCTTTGGTTCCTGATTAGCTCCTTGGCTTATCTCTGCGGGAATGGCAGGCAAAGATGCCTTCCGCTGTTGCTCTGCTTTAGGTTGCCCAAAGGGTGCAGGCGTCAATTCAGGTTGACGGCGAAATGGACAACCGCTAAAAAAAATCAACATAGCAACGAGCGATAGCCCAACTAACAACTGTTTTTTAGACACCAATTTTTTAGCCTCCTTAAAATATTCGCTTACTGTTAGTATTCTAAGGAAAGCTGAAAATATAAGCACATACCCAAAGATAAAAAGACAGACGGAAAGAATCCTCTCCGTCCGGTTTTTATTTTAGGGCACTTTGCAGCCCTATTTAGAGCTTACTTGATAACGAAGTTACTTTACATTATCTTTCAGCGCTTTACCCGCCTTAAAGACAGGCACTTTAACTGCCGGTATTGTGATAGCATCTCCGGTAGCCGGATTGCGACCTTCGCGAGCTTTACGCTCACGCACATCAAAAGTGCCAAAACCGATTATCTGTACCTTGTCACCTTGAGCTAACGCAGCACTGATTCCCTCAAATACTTCGTTTACCACTTTCTCTGTGTCTTTTTTTGTCAATTCCGCCTTTTCTGCTACGACACTGATAAGTTCAGACTTGTTCACAAAAATTACCTCCTATAGCCTTGTTATGTACCAAGAACACTTTTATGCCTATTCGCTAAAGTTTTTGTAAATCCTTCCTAAAATAAAGGATTTTTTAGGCATTTGTACGTTTTTTTGCCTCATCCCACCATTCGTCCAGCTTTGACAAGGAATATGCTGAAATCTCTCCTCCCTCGGCCCGTGCTTTCTCCTCCACATAACGCAGGCGGGTATAAAACTTTTGAATACTGCCGGATAAAGCTTGTTCAGCATCTACGTTAAGAAAACGTGAAAGATTTACGGCCGCGAAGAGCAAATCACCCAGTTCTTCTCCTATTTTGGCCTCTTGCTGTTCATTATATGCATCTTTTAATTCTTTTAACTCCTCTGCCAATTTACTCCATGCGCCGGTTGCATCAGGCCAATCAAAACCCACGCTGGAAGCTTGGCGTTGCAGCTTTTGTGCTCTAAGCAATGCCGGCAAGTACGCTTCCACCGTAAAAAGGGACTTCCGCTCTTTTTTCTCTGCTTTTTTAAGCTGTTGCCAACTACTTACAACCTCAGAGATAGTTTTGGCACTGCCGCCTGCAAAAATATGAGGATGACGCCTTAGCAGCTTTGCCGTAATTCCGGCAACAACGTCATAATATGAAAAGTTTTGGTTTTCAGTAGCCACCTGAGCATGGAATACTACCTGCAAGAGAAGATCGCCCAGTTCCTCGCACAAATCGGTTGCATTCCCGCTGTTAATGGCACCAAGCACTTCATAAGCTTCTTCCAGCAGATACGGCTTCAGGCTTTCGTGAGTTTGCTCCCTGTCCCATGGGCAGCCGTCCTCGCCGCGCAACTGACGCATTAAACGCAACAAGTCTTGTGTCCCGTATGTAGCAATCGGCGGCAGATAAAATGAAGTGAGATGATCCGTAAAAGGAACTCTGTCCATTTCATAAAGCGGGACAGTTGCAATTCTTTTGCCGGCAGAAAGCCCGGCGGCGCGCACTGCAGTAACCCTATGTTCCTCGGGATAGAGCACCATCAGCTGTAACTTAACCCTGGAAGCAATTTGCCGGTTATATGCCTGGATAATCAAGACATGCTTGTCCGGATTATCCAGAAGCTTGTCCGGCTCAAGCGCATCAAGCACAACCAACCCCGCTTCCCGCGGCAAATTTAATTCACTACTGATTGCTTCGACAAAAGAAACGGCAGGGAGAGCTCGACAAGCGATCCCTGCAAAAGGCGCCTTCTTTAAAATAATCTCCACCGTTCTTTCCGCAAAAAAAGGACTGCCGGGAACTGCATAGACTACTTCACGATGCTTAAGCGCCGCATTTAGGACATAAAAAGCAATCTTTCTATATGTCTCGTCAAAGGTTCGAGATTTTTCATAGAAGAAATCCAGTGTTTTATATGGAATGTCATGCCGGTCGAGAATAGCAACGGCGGGATGCCTTGCCGTCCTGACATAAACATGCTTAACTTTTTTTAGTAAACGCAGAGAACGCATTGTCAATGCTTGTGGGTCACCGGGACCAAGTCCCACAAAATATACTTTTTTCATGCTTTAGCCTCGCAATAAATGTAATTTTTCCAACAAATTTGCCAGCGGCTCTCCGATTCGCGGCAAAAGCAACAGCTCGCTGCGGCGTACTCCGCCCAACAGCAAAAAAAACAAGCCGAAAACTAAAGCGCCGACAAACACAGAACCCAACGTAGCAACCTTCTCAGCTAACGACAATCCAAGTATAGTGTGGAGTGAGGCTAGGCGCGGATGCACCGTCAAAACTGCGGCAGCCATGCCAAGAGAAGCGAAAAGTGGCTTGATAATCAGTTCCAGCGGTCGCAGAGGCATCCCTGTAAGCAGATAGACACGATATAGATTTAACAGTGCCGCCACACCAAAGCCGGCTACAGTACCCATCGCTGCACCGCTAATATTTAATGCCGGCAATGCGGTAAGATACCAAGTCAGAATTGTTTTCACGGCTGCACCCCAAAGCATACTCGTAACCGGAATCATGGTACGACCCAACCCTTGAAGAATAGCTGAAGTAACTTGAAAGAGCGTCAGGAAGACAACGCAGAGCGATAATACTGCCAGCACCCTGCCTGCTTCCGCATTCTGAAATAAAAGAGAAGTGATTGGTTCAGCCAGCAAAAACAAACCGAATGTCGAAGGCAGTGCCAAAAGAAGCGTCAAACGCACTGCAAGATAGGAGCGCTCCTGAATCAATTTGCTTTTTTTGAGCGCCAATGCTTCTGAAATTGCCGGCACAAGGGAAATCGCAAGAGCCACCGTTACAATGGTGGGAATATTGACCAGCGGGCTGGCCATGCCGGTGAGTTGCCCATAGAGAGCTGTGGCGCGGCTTGTGTCCAACCCTGCATCGTGCAATCGCTGTGGCACAAGAAATAAGTCTACTATGGCAATTAGCGGCATCACCAAGCTACCCAGAGTTATGGGCACAGCTAGCGTAACGATTCTGGGGATAATTTTATCTGCTTTTTCCCGATCCGTAACACGCTGTGAGTGCAGTTTGCCGATGAATTCTTTGCGCTGGCGCAGCGAAACTACTAACAGCAGCGCCAAACCGCAAAAGGCTCCGGCGGCAGCACCGAAACTGGCTCCGGCGGCAGCAAATTCCAAACCTCTAGGCAAAAAAAGAGCGGCCAAAAGCAGCGCGCTAGCCACACGTCCGACTTGTTCAACAATTTGTGAAAACGCGGTAGGCATCATTTGCTGCTGTCCCTGAAAAAAACCGCGATATGCCGACATTACCGTAACAAGCAATATCGCCGGAGAAATGCTAACCAAAGAATAATAAGCACGTGTATCCTGTGTAATCACTCTGGCAATAAAGTCAGCGCTAAAATAGAGGCCAAGAGAAACAACCAGTCCCGATATACCCAGCAAGGTCAAGGCGACACGAAAAATCTTATAGGCTCCCCGGTAATTTCCATAAGCTAAATTCTCAGCCACCAACTTAGAAATAGCGATGGGAACACCGGCAGTAGAAACGGCCAACAATGAAACATAAACCGGGTAAGCCATCTGGAAAAGGCCCATGCCCTCGTCACCAATCAGCACCGCCAGAAAAATTCTAAAAAAGGCTCCCACAAAACGCGCAGAAGCACCGGCAAGCGTTAAAATAGCCGCTCCTTTAACAAAAGACTGTCTCTTCAAGCTCTCACCTCTGGACAGCAAACTTCAACTTAGCAATTTCACTATATTATAGCATATATTTATTTTGAATAAACAGAACAGTTCGCGAGTTAAAACCTTACTTTTGCAGTTGTGTATAATCTTTTTTAACCAAACTGAAATATACTTACCGGCTGAATTAAGTATAATGGAGAAAAAGTTACTTGCAAGGAGGCTTTCACGTGCTAAGAATAAGGAAAGGCATGATGTTGGCGATATTTTGCGTCATCTTAACTGTGGCCGGATGCGACCGCAAAGCGGCACCCGAACCGATCCCGGACAACGGCAATAATCAGCCAGTTGAGAAAATCCGGCCCGCATCGTTGGTCATCGGTACGGCATCTCTAGGCGGTACCTATCATGTATACGGCAGGGCTTGGGCAGCTTTGGCAGAGGAAGCCCTGGGAATACCGGTCAGGGTAGAGGAAACGGGCGGGCCAATCCACAACTTGATTTTTGTCCATCACGGTTATTTTATGTTGGGTATGACCACGTTGGGTCCCGCATATGAAGCATGGTTCGGCAGAGAAGACTGGACCCGTGGTCGGGAGCACAGGGACATCCGTGCCCTCTTCCCCATGTTTAATACTTATTTCCATTGGCTTGCGGACAGGGACAGCGGCATAAGAACGCTGCGCGACATGCACGGGAAACGCGTCGGCAGCGGCCCTCCCGGAGGGACGATTGGCACTGCCGGCCCGCGAATCTTTAGTCTGTTGGGCATTGCTCCCACTTTGGAGCACGGCGGCATCGGCGAATTGGTAGCGATGCAAGCTAGAGGTCAGTTGGATGCCAACGGTATTGCCGCCGGTATCCCCGTACCCTCGTTCCGTGATTACGAAGAGGCAAAAGGATCAGAAAATGTGGTTTTTATCGGCGTTGAGGGCGAGGAGAGGGAACTTATAAAAACAACATGGCCCTATTTTACCGATGCCTTAATTCCGGCCGGCACGTATAAAGCCCTGAAAAACGATTTGCAGACTTTCGGTGTATGGAATGTGGCCATCGCCAGCAAATTCCTGGATGACCAGATGGCTTATGAACTGGTGAAAGCAGTGATGGAGAACAACGAATATATGGTGACGCAACACGCTGCAGCTAAAGAAACGCTTGTCCAAAATTTAAACAATATCTATATCATCCCTTTGCATCCGGGCGCCATTCGTTACTACAAAGAGCAAGGCATTGAAATACCCGAACATCTGCTTCCCCCCGAGTATCAACAAACAGAAGGCGGTTCAAATTAAAACGATACCGAAGAAGCGCTGCAAAACAGCCAGAACGATATGAATGAAAGCAAACCAGGAGCCAATAATCGCTAGGCGGTGATGCCAACGCCCTCTTGCGATTTTTTTATATTTGCGCTGCAGGAAAACGGCTGCCAGTGCGGCACCAATAAAAAGCGCCGCAAAAATGCCGTTCAATAAGAGCATGCTCAAATTAAAAACCATCAGCCTGCGGGGTGGAGAATCGGTAGGCTCATCTTCTCCAGGCCAACGGTAATTCTCCTGACGAAATGCCTCGCCAAAGGGAGCGAGGGCGGTAAAGCCTGGCTGGTGGCAAGTTGCGCAAGGCTGGCCTACCCGCTCGGCAAAGACAGGCCAGCCTTGCGCAACTCGCAAAGGCAGCAATAAAACACCTATGATAACCACAACTTGCAGCGTACGCATGAACTCCCTCCAATGCAACGGCAGTTGCATAAAATTATATCGGAAAAATCTGCCTGCGCATAGGACTAATTGTTCTTATCGTATGAAAAAGAGGCTACGCGTTTTCTATCAGCTGACGCGTCTTGCAGGACGGCTTTCAAACCCGCCCGAAAAGGAGTCGCCTTGCAACATCCATCATTGCGTTGGAAACTATAAAATTTCCTACTACAAAAATTCCCCTCCCTTGGAGGGGTGCCCGTAAGGGCGGGGTGGTCGCATACCGCCTCAACAAACTCACAGAATACAAGCCTCAAAAAGGCAGAAACTCCACAGGAGGTAACCACCCCGGCGCTTTGCGCCACCCCTCCACAGGAGGGGAATAATTTTCTTTCAGTGAACTGCAGACTATCAGAATGCTGGAGCGAGCGTTAAGTGAAAGCAACGATCAGCGAACCACGATTCACAGCTTTAAAACATGCCAACGGTTCATTTGCAATCTGCCCGGAGATTTTGGCATGTTAGCAAGAATTGCGCTTCGCAGCTGGGTAAGGAGGCAATACCTAAAAAACTCTCCGTATTTTGAGATAATTTCCTGGCATGAGAAATGATCATTTCCCATGCTTCTTTTGCGTCAATAAAAAATGCATAGCCGCAAGGGGTAGGAAAAACAGAGAAGCAGCAACCACAGTTACTGCTTCCTCTCTAATTAAGTTTAATTACTCGCGTGAATAACATTACGGCTCCATCTGTTTAGCCAAAAATCCTGCCGCAGTTTCCACAAGTTTTAACTCAAGATCGCTCATTTTCGCATCCTTTTCTTTTGTGCCAAAAAGGACAACGCCGATGGGATCCCCTCCGGAAACAATCGGAGCAATCACTTCCGCAGTAAATTTTGGAGCATTTTCCTCATCCACATCTTTATAAAACTTGTGTTCCGCAGTAGAGGTGATGAGAATACTTTTACGGGTTTCCATCACTTTTTCCACCGCAGGAGAAAGTGGTTTGCCCATAAACTCCTTCTTAGGTGCACCTGCAACAGCAATAATCGTATCCCTGTCGGCGATAAGCGCAATATGTCCCATCGCTTCATAAAGAGAATCGGCATATTCCTGGGCAAAATCACCCAATTCACCAATCGGCGAGTATTTCTTTAAAATCACTTCGCCGTCTCGGTCGACAAAAATTTCTAAAGGGTCGCCCTCGCGAATCCTTAGAGTCCTGCGAATCTCCTTGGGGATAACAACACGTCCCAAGTCATCGATCCTGCGCACAATCCCTGTTGCCTTCAAGCAGACTTCCCCTCCTTTTTCTTCACATAATTACATTCTTAACCTCTAGTGATAGTATATATCGAGGGGAAATATTTTATTCACTTGAGGCAAAAAGGAAGGGTTTTTGCTTTAGAGTCTTCTCTCCACCTGAGCTTCTGCTTCAAATGTTTGCATAAATTCAGCCGCCTTTTGTGTGCCAAGGGCTCTAGCCGCATTTTGCCGGGCTTCTTCTGGGCTAAGTTCAGTACTAGGCACTCGTTTATGCAACTTAATCAAATGCCAACCGAACTGACTCTCCACAGGAGGGGAAATTTCTCCGTCATTTTCAATCTTATTGGCACCTGCCATAAATTCTTCCACAAACATCTGGTTAACCTCCGGAATATCGGCACCCAAGTAACCGCGGAAGCCCGGCTGACCTTCGTTTTTAGCCGATGGGTCTGTTGATAATTCCACCGCAAGATCACCAAAATCTTCGCCTGCCATAAGCCGCTCTCTGGCTGCCAGCGCTTCCTCTTCCGTTGCAAGCAAAATATGGCTCAACTCCAGCATCGTCGGATTTTCACCGTAGGCAGGATTTTCGGTTAAAAACTGCTGAATCTCTTCATCTGTGGCAGCGTTGATGAAGTGACCTTCCATTTTTTCGATATAGATTCCGTTGCCGATAAATGCAATTAAAGCTTCTTCGCTGATTTCAAGTTCTTGCAACCTTGCCATCATTTCTTCTTCGGATGCAAAGGCTTGACCGATCATCTGTGCCCGCGACATCTCATAGAATCCTTGCATCTCTGCCTCGGTCACAGTAATACCCAACTGTGCTGCCGCTTGCTTAAGCAACAAGTTTTCCACCATAGCATCAAGTATCTGACCCTCCAGCATGGGACGGCGGGTCTCATCACCTAACATGGGCTCCAAGTTCGGCATAAACAAACGCAAGACATTAATATACGTATCCAGTTCTCCGCGAGTAATATTTTCTCCGTTAACCTCTGCAACTACAGCCCTGGAGCCTTGGCCGCTGTAACCGACTACGGCAAAAATAACTGCTCCAAGCACTAAAGCTGCAATTAAAAATATTACACCTTTTTGTTTAAAAAGCATAAGTGCACTTCCCTTCTAATTTTGAGCATACCTCCATTATACTTGAGGACTCAAATTTTTTGCAAGTTTTTTTAGGTCGTTCAAAAATGCTAAAATGAGGGACAAACGTTCTGCACCCGACTTGGAATTGTGGCGAAGGGACAACAGAAACTGCTTGCCGGTGCTCGCGACCAACCGACCGGCGTATTTTTGGGAAATGATCCGCAGTTCATTTGCAGTAAAAGATGCTTGCGCTGTAAAACGGATTTGCAATTCACCCTTTTCTTCGCTGATGACTGAAATGTGCAGTTCCTCAGCCAACAGTCTGATGTGCGCCACACTTAACAGATTTTGCGCCGCAAAAGGCAAAGGGCCATAGCGGTCAGAAAGCTCTTCTCTTGCTTCAGCAATCTCTTCGATTTTCTCCACAGCGGCCACTTTTTGATAGAAAGCGACTTTCTGCCTTGCGTCTGCTATATAACCCGTCGGAAGGTAAGCGTCGGCCTGCACTTCAATTCTCGCAGGAACTTTCTTTACTCGTGCTTCGCCCTGGTAGGTGCGGATGGCTTCTTCCAACAGTTTAACGTATAAATCAAAACCAACCGTCATCATAAAACCATGCTGCTCCGGGCCCAGGATATTACCGGCACCACGGATTTCCAAATCACGCAACGCAATTTTAAAGCCGGAACCTAGTTCAGTGAACTCTTTGATTGCCTGCAGCCTTTTTTCTGCGATCTCCGTCAACACTTTATCTTTTTGATACGTAAGATAACAATAAGCAATCCTGTTGGAGCGGCCTACACGACCTCGCAACTGATAGAGCTGTGCCAAACCGAATTTGTCGGCGTCATGAATAACAATAGTGTTAACATTTGGGATGTCTAGACCCGCCTCAATAATAGTAGTAGAAAGCAGCACATCATATTCTCCGTGCAAAAAGCCAAGCATTACCTCTTCCAATCGGTCTTCTGCCATCTGCCCGTGCGCCACCGCCAGACGTACGCCCGGCAACAATTCTCTCAACTTGGCCGCCCATCGATCAATCGATTGTACCCGGTTATGCACAAAATATACCTGGCCTCCACGGCTCAATTCCCGTCCTACTGCTTCCCGAATTAACGTATCGGCGTACTCCAAAACATAGGTTTGAATCGGATAACGATCTTCAGGGGGCGTTTCAATCACAGATATATCCCTGACACCCACCATCGACATATGGAGTGTCCTGGGAATGGGCGTAGCCGTCATAGTCAATACATCCAAATTTTTCTTTAACATCTTTATTCGCTCTTTATGACGGACTCCAAAGCGCTGCTCTTCATCAACCACCAGAATTCCCAAATTTTTAAAGCGCACATCCCGGGAGAGCAGGCGATGAGTGCCGACTACTAAATCAATCTGCCCTTCCCGCAATCCGCAAAGAGTAGCTTTTTGTTCTGCGGCACTTTGAAAACGGCTTAGCATACCTACTGTTACAGGAAACCCTGCCAGCCTTTCTATAAAATTACGATAATGTTGCTGTGCTAAAACGGTAGTGGGGACCAAAAATGCCGCCTGCATCCCGTCCATTACCGCTTTGAAAGCTGCTCGCAAAGCGACTTCTGTCTTTCCGTAGCCCACATCTCCACAGAGGAGGCGATCCATAGGCTGTATTTTTTCCATGGCCTCCTTAACTTCTTTAATGGTCTGCAATTGATCCGGAGTTTCTTCATATGGGAAGGCTGCCTCAAAATCTTTCTGCCAGGGATGATCCGGGGAAAACTGATGGCCGGGTTCACTTTCTCTTGCAGCATAAAGAGAGAGCAGTTCTTTGGCTAATTCCTGTACAGAAGCCTGAACACGAGCTTTCGCTCTACTCCACTCACCACCGCCCAAAGCATGTAATTTTGGCTTTTTCCCTTCGACTCCGATATATTTACGCACAAGGTCAATTTGTTCTATAGGGATATAAAGCTTATCATTGCCGGCGTACTGGATATGCAGGTAATCGCGATGCATACCCCCTACGGTCAAAGTACGCAACCCCAGGTATTGCCCTATACCATGCTGTTCATGTACCACATGGTCGCCAATCTGCAGTTCCTGATAATCGCCAACCAATGTGCCCTCTTTACCTTTAATCCGTCGGCGTTTTTTCTTTTGTGGCAAAATATCCTGTTCTGTCAGCACAGCTAATTTCACTGCCGGAATTACAAAACCAGCCTCAAGTGTGCCGTGTAAAAGTGTAACAGTTCTGGGAAGAAACTCCGGCTCAGCGAGAGTGTAATGAGCGGGAATATCTTTATCAGCCAACACATCAATGATTCCTGTGCTGCGTTCGCGTGACGAGGTAAGGATTACCGTCCGATAACCCTGCCTGCGCCAATGGTTTACTTCCTCAGTAAAAATTTCCCAATGACCGAGAAAGCGCGGAACAGGCTTTGCACTAAGCGAGATAACCCGTCGGTAAGAGTGGTGAATACTGCTATGAGTAAACAATGAAAAGGCAACAAGCTGTCGGGCTGGATTAGTCAAAACTTCCTCATACGTCCATGCCGGCTCTGCCTGACTGGGAAGAATATCTCCTTGCGCCAATAGCGTGCTTTGCATCTCACTTAACCGACTAAGAAGTTGTTCCGCCGCCTGCAGGCAGCGAAGCGGATCATCCAGAAAAAGCAAAGTCTCTTTAGGAAAATAGTCTTGCAGCGATGTAGCTTTAGCGTAGAAATAAGGCAAATACTGCTCCATGCCGGGGAAATAAGCTCCCTCATTAATCAGTTCCAGATGTTCCGTCACCATTTCGCGCAGACGCTCTCCCGCTTCGGCACTAACCCGTTTGCCTGCCTGTTCGGCAAGCAGCCGCATTTCTGCCTGCAGCGCAACAGACGCATCCGCCCGCTGAACTTCGCCCACTACCATCTCCCTGGCAGGAATGACCTCCAATAATGAGACTGTTTCGCGTGAACGTTGCGACTGCAAATCAAAGGAGCGAATCGAATCTACAACGTCACCAAAAAATTCCAGCCGATAGGGATAGGATTCCCCTATCGGGAAAATATCCAAGATGCCTCCCCTGAGCGAAAGCTGACCCTGAACGTCCACAATCTCCACACGCTCATAACCTGCAGCAGTCAGTGCCAAGAGCAAAGAATCCAATGATAGCTGCTGACCACGGGAGATAGAGAAGCAGGCATTCTGCCATGGCGCAAACGGAGCCATTTTTGTCAATAATGCCGAAACGGCTGTTACAACAAAAATGTTTTTTCCGGCTGCCAGCGCCTTCAACACAGCTATTCTTTGCGCCGCTGCTTCGCCGCTGGCAGAAAGCAGTGTATACCCGTAAAGCAAATCCCGGGAAGGGAAGTAAAAAACTTCTTCTTCTTTAAAAATGGCAAGCAGGTCTTCATAAATTTTTATAGCTTGCAGCGAATCATGCGCCACTAAAAGCACAGGCCTGCCTGTTTGGATTCGCACGGCTGCCATTAAAAGATTTCTGGCACTATCATCCAAGCCATAAACCAACTGGGCTCTCGACGTGCCTTCCAAGCCGGCAAAAAGCGGCGCAAGCTGCGGGATAGACAATAGTTCAGCCGCAAGTTTTCTAAGCATTTAGTGCCCTCCCGTAGTTTTAGCCGAGAGATTAAATCTGCAGTAAAACATAAAATAGACCTTGTTTTTCACAAGGCCTCTGCAATCTATAACCGGTTGACTAATGAATTTCCGGTCCGCGCAAAAAGATAACGCCACTTTCTTCCTCCGGGCCAATGGTTTCCAGACAGTCCTCACACAAAAGGTAAATAGTCATATTCCCCGAACTGTCAATTTCTATTATATCGTCTTCCGCCTGCGCCGTCAACGCAGACACCCGGGGGCTATTTTGAGATGCTTCCACACTCGCCATTCTGCGCCCGCAGTTTCGGCAGATCCAGACAATCAGCATTTTTCACCTCTTTAGTGAACGGTGACAGCCTCCGTATATCACTTCCACCTATTATTAGCCGGATTGCCTGGATTTATGCCAACATCAAACGAGAACCGGATAAGAGCCTAATAATTTTAGCATCACCGCGTTGGCAGCGACTTGCCTGAGCGCAGCTTTTACATGAGGATCGTCAGGAGAACCGTCCAAATCCACAAAGAAGATATAATCCCCCAATTGTCGCTTTGCCGGGCGTGATTCAATCCGTGTCAAGTTTACCTCATTTGCGGCAAAGGCTTGAAGCACAGCGAATAAACTACCGGCCACATTCTTCACAGAAAATAACAGCGAAGTTTTCAATAATTCGCCCGGCATTGCCGTTCCTTTTCCTAAAACAACAAAACGTGTCTGGTTTTCACTGTCCTGGATTTCCTTCGCCAATACCCGCAGACCGTACTGATTCGCGGCATTTATGCTGCCGATGGCTGCAATGCCCGCCCCTTCACGTGCTACAAACGCAGCAGCATCCGCAGTGCTTAACAAAGGCAGCAACTGTGCATCAGGCCATTGACGGCGCAAATAACTCCTGCACTGCGCTAACGCCTGAGGGTGGGAATAGACCTTACTAATGTTTCCCGTATGCTCCGGGACTACTAACAACGCGTGGTTAATTACTAAAACCAGTTCAGCGACAATCATTAGTTGCAGCCCTGTAGTCAAAATATCTAGCGTCTCGTGGACAGAACCTTCCAAAGAATTTTCCAGCGGGACAACAGCATATTGCACCACCCCGTCCTCCACCGCATCGGCGCAGGCGGTAATAGTGGCACACGCTGTAAGCTGACATTCTTCTCCTAAAATGCCGGCAAAGCGCTTAGCCGCCTCTTCGGAGAATGTCCCTGCCGGCCCAAGATAGGCTATACTGGTTAACATGACGACACACCTCCCATTTTTTGCTTCTTCAACTTGCCGTCAACATCTTGTTTGCCGACAAAACTCATTAGTGCTTGCTGTTTTTGCCCAACAAAAAAACCCGACCCAGAAAAGGGACGGGGTATCTTCCGCGGTACCACCCAATTTAGCGCGAAGTCGCGCTCACTCAATCGCAGGTGCGGGAAAACATCACGTTTTCCGAGACCTGTCCCGGGATAACGGGAGGGATTCCCGGCTCGGCCTACTCAGCGGTTCAGCCTGCGACTCCGGAGGGAACTTGGGGCAAAACGCATCCGGGACGCTCTCAGTCAATGGCGTTCCCTCCCTGTGAGACCGTAAATGCCTTACTTTTCTCCATCACTGTCTTTTCACTTTGATGTTTGGATCTACTTTAACATGTCTTCAGCCGCTTGTAAAGGATTTTTTTTGACATTTACATTATAGCGGTTCATGGCCGCCGTGATTCCCTCTTCAATAAATAAAGCTGCTGCTTTGACTGCGTGATTTAACGTCACTGACAAAACTTCCTCCTCAGCTTGAGAAAAACTTTCCAATACATAATTTGCCACCTCGGCTGACGGAGAGCGGCCAATGCCTATTCGCATGCGCGGGAATGATTCGGTCTGTAACTGATAAATAATTGATTTTAGCCCATTATGGCCACCGCTTCCCCCCTGAGGTCTCAGACGTAATGTGCCAAGCGATAAATCCATGTCGTCATAGACGACCAATATCCTCTCAGGAGAAACACCAAAATTGCCGCAGAGAGCAGCGACTGCCAGACCGCTGTTATTCATATAAGTCATGGGCTTAGCCAGCACCACGTCACTGCCTGCGAATTGACCCTTACCCCAGTATGCCTGGTGACTCATTTTATACAAAGGAATCTTTGCAGCAATGCTGATACAGTCCACCGTGCGAAATCCCACATTATGCCTTGCAAGCAAATATTTTTGGCCGGGATTACCCAGGCCAAAAATAATAATCGTCTCCGTTTTGGTATTCCTGTTCATATCCTCTTAGTTATCCCCCTACTACATAGGCTGGCTTAGTTTCCTCAGTCGAACAGTTTAGAAACAGAGAGCTCTTCATGAATCCTGATAATAGCATCACCAATGAGCGATGCCACAGAGAGGACGCGAATCTTGTCCAACTTTTTTCCCTCAAGAGGAATAGTGTTAGTAACAATAATCTCTTTAACCGGCGCCTTTTCCAAACGCTCTAACGCCGGCCCGGATAATATCGGATGCGTACAACAGACATAGACTTCTTTTGCCCCCTGCTCCAAAAGGGCGTGAACGCCAAGCGAGATCGTTCCGGCAGTATCAATAATATCATCAATCATAATCACAGTTTTGCCCTTTACTTTACCGATAATATTCATCACTTCCGCCACGTTTGGCTCCGGTCGCCGTTTATCGATAATGGCAATCGGCAACTGCAGCCGCTCTGCCAATTCGCGGGCTCGCGTCACTCCACCCACGTCGGGCGATACGACGACTGCATCGGCAAATACCTTTTGCTGAAAATATTTTGCTAATATCGGCAGACTTTTTAAATGATCTACCGGGATATTAAAGAAACCCTGAATCTGGCCGGCATGCAAATCCATGGCAATCACACGATCTGCGCCGGCAGTAGTGAGCAAATCTGCCACTAACTTTGCTGTGATAGGATCCCTTGCTCTGGTTTTTCGATCTTGGCGCGCATAACCATAGTAAGGCAAAACAGTATTAATGCTTTTGGCCGAGGCCCTTTTCATCGCATCCATCATAATCAGCAATTCCATTAAATTCTCGTTAGCCGGACAGCTAATAGGCTGGACAATAAAAACATCGGAGCCGCGCACGCTTTCCCCGATATAAATACTAATTTCACCATCACTAAAGCGTTTCACTTCCACCTGCCCTAGGGGCACACCCACATGTTCGGCTATTTCTTCCGTCAGCTGCATATTCGCCGTACCGCTAAAGATCTGCAGTTTTCGCCCTCGATACACGCCATACCCTCCCGACTCTTAAACTTACAGAGATTGAATGTTCGCTTTTAATACGCGATCTCCTGCCTCGTTCGTCAAAAATCGTCACTCTTTCCGCTTTCAATAAAGCGGTCTGCCAGTTTATCTTTGTTTACCTGCTTTGCTCTTGCCAACGCAAGCGCTCCGGGCGGTACGTCTTTAGTGATGGTTGAGCCGGCAGCCACAAATGCGCCTTTGCCGATAGTTACCGGCGCCACCAAATTGCTATTACAACCGACAAATGCTTGGTCGCCTATTACTGTGCAGTGTTTTTCCTTTCCGTCATAATTAACTACGATAGTTCCCGCTCCAAGATTAACATGATTGCCAACTTGAGCGTCACCCACATAAGACAGGTGAGGTATCTTACAATTTTTACCGATATCTGACTTTTTAATTTCAACGAAATTGCCTATTTTTACTCCCTCACGCAACACCGTTTCAGGACGCAACTGAGCAAACGGACCTACGGTTACATTATCAGCCAGTTTACAACCACTAAGCACCGAGTGCCGCACAGTCACATTGTCGCCAAGAATACTATCTTTAATTTCTGTGTTGGGGCCGATGCTGCACCCCATACCCACTTCCACCGAACCAAGCAAGCTGGTGTTGGGAAAAAGGGTAGTGTCCGGCCCCACACGGACATCTATATCGACATAAGTAGCAGCCGGGTCTACCATGGTTACTCCGGAATTCATCAAGCGTTGGTTTATCTGTTGTCGAAGCAGGAAGGCTGCTTGAGCAAGTTGATTACGGTCATTTACACCAAGAGCATGACGATAGTCCTCCAGACAAAACGAGGATACCCTCAGTCCCTTGCCAATCAAGAGGGCAATGCAATCTGTCAGATAATATTCCCCTTGGGAATTCTTGTTGCTCAAGCGCTTAAGCACATCAAGCAGCAGCTCTGCTGCAAAAACGTACGTACCTGTATTAATTTCCGCGACTGCCTTCTCCCGGTCATCAGCATCTTTTTCTTCCACAATCTTTTCCAGCGCACCGGCGGCAGAACGGATAATCCTCCCATACCCAAAAGGATTCGGCACAAGCGCTGTAAGCACGGTAGCGGCTGCTCCTGTTCGCCTATGCTCTTTTAGCAGTTCGCCAAGCGTCTCTGAAGAAAGCAACGGCGTGTCACCACAGACCACCATTACTTCTCCCCTGCCGGAAAGCAATGGGGCTGCTTGCATTACCGCATGACCCGTTCCCAATTGTTCTTCCTGCAGCGCGTAGCGGACAGAACTACCGAATGCAGCTTTTACTTCTGCTGCACCATGGCCTATCACCACAATTTTTTCTGTACAAAGATCTTCCAGCGCGGCAAGCACATGGCCAAGCAACGGACGACCACAGATTTGATGGAGCACTTTCGGATATTTTGACTTCATCCTTTTTCCTTCGCCTGCTGCAAGAATCACGGCTGTCACTTCAGTCAATTATTTCTCCTCCTTGCCGCTCTAAAATAATTGTGCCTCACAAAAGCAACTAAATTGCCAGTTAATATTTGTCAAAGGACAAAAAAAAGGAGCTCTCTGCTCCGGAATTACGCTCCGACTAATTCCCTCTCTAGTTCTGAACCGTACGCCACAAGAACGGCTGACTGAATAATCTCACGCGTCTCTGATGTAATCGGATGAGCAATATCTTTAAATTCTCCGTCAGGCGTCCGTTTACTGGGCATGGCTACAAATAGCCCGTTATTACCTTCGATTACCCGCACGTCATGAACAACAAATTGATGCTCCAAGGTAATTGAGACAATCGCTTTCATCTTTCCGTCACTATTCATTTTCCTGATTCTAACATCGGTAACCCTCATGATATCACCGCCTTTCCCAGCCTCAGTCTGCTTCCCAGTGCTATTTCCACAAGAAGAGAAAAATTCCTGCTTCGGCTAGGAAATATTTAACAAGTCGCTAATTACAATAATTCCCTTTTTGCCAACTCCAGATCAGAAGGTTTATCTACATCGGTACCTATTTCAGGAAAGCGGGTAATCACAGCCTTCCCGCTCAAAGCAAACAAGACGGAAAAGCGTGCCTCCAGTTCAGACAGAGTAAGCATTCTAAAGATAAAGCGAAATATAAACTTACTTCCCAACAGTCCGGCCAATTTTATCGGACTTTTCCTGAGAGAAAAAACCTGCTCAAGTCGAGAAAGTGCATTATTTAAGCCAGCAGGGTTAAGTAAAAATAAATTGCCTCCTGTAAAAGTACCCTCTCGGAGTTTCACATATGTCCGTTTCACCCCGGGGAAGCGCTGTTCGTTATCTTTTTTACTCACAATCGGGTAATAAAAATCCAATTCGTAAGGCTTACATTGCTCAAGGAAACTACTTACAGCCTCGGCTTTCAAAAACGGCAGATCTGCGGCAACAATCAGAAAGTGGGCTTTAGGTTGAAGGACGGCAACGCCGTTCCGTAAATTTTCCGGCACATTACGAGCTTCAGGCACGGCGAGGATTCCATAGCACTCAATTAGAGGTGCTAACTCATTTACCGGACCTACCACCACGATTCTGCCTACTTCACCCGTCTTTTTCAGTGCCTCAAGCACATATGCCAACATCGGTTTACCATGAATCGGAATAAAAGCTTTGTTTGGCAAGCCGGTATATTCGATCAATTCTTTCTCTTTTCCGCCGCCGGCCAGAATTACGACATCAAACATCCTGTTAGCCCTCCTGTCAGTTTTAAATCGTTTCTGTCAGCCAAACCGTAGTTCCGGCAGCTAATAATGTTTGCTGCAGACTCCAAGCAGGCGCAAACGCTGTGAATAAAGCAAAGACTGTTGCGCCGCTTCCACACATTAGGGCAGCTCCCGTTTGTCCCATTTTATTCTTTAATTCTTGCACAAGTGGGTAGAGTGAAAAGGTTGAAGACTCCAAAACATTGGCAAGACGTACTGTAATTGCGCTCCGTTCAGCACTGCCAATGGCTGTAATCATCCCGTCAATATCCGGTCTTGTTTTGGTGCCCTCGAAGCGAAAATTTCGATAGACGTCGGCTGTAGACACTGGGAACCCGGGGTTTGCCAAGACAACATAAAAATGAGGACACGAAGGCAACAGAGTTACTAATTCTCCGCGGCCGGTCCCCAGCGCTGTGCCGCCGGAAAGGCAAAACGGAACATCCGATCCTAACTTTGCCGCCAAAGCGGAAAGCTCTCCTTGCTTAGGAGTCAGTCCCCATAAACGAACTAACCCACGCAACACGGCGGCGGCATTTGAACTGCCGCCCGCCAATCCCGCTGCCACAGGAATCCTTTTATTCAGACTAATGTGAACGCCTTTTGTCACTCCGTACTCAGCCTGAATCAAGCTGGCAGCCTGCCAGGCTAAGTTTCCGGCATCTAAGGGAATTTCCGTCAGATTGCATTCCAGTGAAATCTTCCCCTGACGATTCTCCGATAAGGTTATCGTATCTGACAAGGAAAGACTTTGCATAATCGTCCTAATCTCATGATAGCCATCAGGTCGTTTTGCCACTATATCCAGAATTAAGTTAATTTTGGCATAAGCCTTTTCCGTCACAATCATCTTGTACCTGCATATTTTTAACATAACAAACGTCTAATAGATTCGCTGCATATCTGCCAATTCCTTCTACGATAACGATCCGGGGAAGCCAACATCCTGGGAAGAATTTTCGATTTGCGGCAAACGCAGTGCTGTATCGGCAGCCGGCTGCACGATTTCTGCCAATACTTGCTCAAGCTTTTCATAAAATATTACAACCATATCTCCGGAATTGGCAATAGAGATTGCTTTTTTGACAGCCAAGCGCTCTTCACGTTGCAAAAAAATGCTCTCTCTGGCCATTCCTGCAGCTAAGGCGCCGCCCAGTAAGAGCTTTTCTGCCTCGCCCGGCTGTCGGCCGCGCAAATCCTGATCTTCTCTAATAATTAAATAGTCAAAACAGTGTCCTGCCGCTTTCCCCGCCAATTCGATCAGCAGATCACAACGATCTCCCGGCACACCGACCACCCCGATTACGCGACCTGCTTTCAATTTTCTTGCCAAATGCCCCAGCTTTAAAATTCCGTCGGCATTATGACCATAATCAACTAATATCCGGATACCGCCTACATGGTAAAAATTGGTTCTTCCCGGATTATCAAGGAGGGAAGTGGCAAAATCCCGCAAATACTGTCCCGCCTGTCTGGGAGCCAAGCCATATGCCCATAACGCTGCTAGCGCGGCCAGCAAATTTTCTACCTGGTGAATTGCCTTGCCACCCAAAGTTACAGCAAATTCACGAACTCGGCCCATCAGCAAAACGCGCTCTCCTTCTGCAGCCACGATGGCACCCTGCCTTACTAAAACAGCTCTGCCTCCATTGCTCAAATGACGCCTCATGAGCATGTTGTCCGCCTGCACGCTAAAGTAAATGATTTCTGCCCAACAGACTGCAGCAAAATCGTTTACATACCCATCATCCGCATTTAGGATTACTGTGCCGGTAGAATAGACTGCTTCTGCCACCAAACTCTTCACATGAGCCAACTCAGCCATAGTCTCAATCCCGTCCTGACCCAAGTGGTCTTCGCGAAGATTGCAGATTACAGCCACATCAGCTCGGTCATAACCAAGGCCGCGGCGAATAATTCCGCCACGGGCCGTTTCCAGCACAGCCACGTCAATAGCTGGGTTGGCCAAAACAGTTTCGGCGCCGGCAGGTCCTGTTAAGTCGCCTTTTTGTATCAACTGACCTTTAAAATATATACCATCGGTACAGCACAGCCCCGGGGAAAGCCCATGGCGGCGCAAGGCAAACTCTAGCATCCTTGCAGTAGTTGTTTTGCCGTTTGTCCCGGTAACACTAAATACAGGCACGCGGCAAATAGTGCCCGGCGGGAAAAGCAGCTCGACAATCTTCTGACCAACATCCCTTTTCTCACCTTGGCTCGGGTAAAGGTGCATCCGCAGACCGGGCGCAGCATTAACTTCAATAATTGCTCCGTGTTGACTTTCCGGGGGAGCACTGATATCCTGCATAATCAGATCAACTCCGGCAATTTCAAGACCGACTGCTGAAGCCGCACGTACAGCAAGCTGAGCTTGGAGCGGATGTACCAAGTCGGTAACATCGCTGGCTGTCCCACCGGTAGAAAGATTATCATTTTTTCGCAGCCAGACCTGTTGTCCCGGCTTAGGCACACAAGTAAGTGACAATCCTTGTTTTGCCAGCAAAGCTAAGGCGGCTGAATCAAGCTTAAGCTTGGTAAGCGGCTTTTCATGCCCTTCGCCGCGCAACGGATTTTTGTTTTCCTGCTGTACAAGTTGAAAAATATTCTGCAACCCATCGCCAAAAACGTGAGCCGGTATGCGTTCGGCGGCTGCTGCCAGCTCACCGCCGACAACCAACAATCTATAATGCCTGCCGGATAAATACTTTTCAATCAAAACGGTCGAACTATAAACTGCAGCAGCCTCGAATGCTTTAACAACTTCATTGTTGGAGCAAATTTCTAATGAAACGCCTTTACCCTGATTGCCGTTGTCCGGCTTTACCACTACAGGAAAGCCTAAAAATCTTGCCGCCCGACAGGCTTCATTCTTGCTGCGAACCACTATGCCCGGCGGCACCGGTAAGCCATGCTGTTCCAAAATATTCTTTGTTAACGGTTTATTACCGGCAATCTCCACAGCAATGCAGCCTGTCCCCTCACTTATGCTGGCAAAAATTCTTTTCTGATATTTTCCGGTTCCAAGACGATACAAACTGCTGCCCTCCGCCAGTTGCTGAGCCGGAATGCCGCGCCTTCGCGCCGCCTGCAGAATGGCTTCAGTACTCGGTCCCGGCAAAAATCGAAGCGCTGTCTTTCTTGCTTTGGCTACCGATTTATTAATATTAACAGTGTCACCGTTTAACGCCGCAGCAACCACACGTATAGCTGCAAGAGCCAACCCTCTGACAGCTTGACGGCAAATGTATTCACAGATGACTTCCGTTAAGTCATCATCCCTGTTCATAGTTTTCCCATACTTCGCTTCCATCCCTGCCATGCTCTGCAGCTCCAGAAAAACATGCTCAATGACATGACCTAAATATGTTCCTTCCTCAAGGCGCTCCACGAAGCCTCCCGAATAACGACGAGAGCAGAAATGTTCCGCCAGGCGCGGCAGCATTGCAAGCAAACGGGCTGCAAAAATACTATCTGTACGATATAATCTTCTCTCTCCCAAATCAAGAAGCATCTTCATCACAGGACGATGACTATATATATTTCGCCCTGCAAAAAACTGAATCTCCCTGATATTCATCTACCTGTTTCCTCCTTAGTCTCAGGCAAAAAAACATTGCGTTTGTTCAAATGGAAACAATACTGTTCGGCAAGAATATGTAAACAAATATTTGTTAATGCCAGAGGTTGGCCGGGGCGTGACTCCGAAATATTTGAATGAGCCACATTCCGTCCGTCAATTATAGTAACAGTGCCGGAACCGACCACCTCGCACACACCGTCTTCACTGATTAAAAGCGCCGTATCCTCATCTATGCCGGCACCAAGCATTTCAGGATTATATGCTACCGCAGAAAGCAATCTGCCAATACGCCCCCGTTGGGCAAAATGCTGGTCGATCACCACCTGACGCAATAAACCCAGGCCGGGTGCCATCCTAATAATCTCTTTTTTTGGAGTGGCATCATCTACTCCCCCAACTAGCATTGTTTCGCTCATAACAGATGCTCCGGCGCTTGTGCCGGCCACTACCGCTCCTCGGTCATGGGCATGGCGAAGGGCATCGCCCAATCTGCTGCCACCAAGAATTCCAGTAATCCGCAACTGATCACCGCCGGTAAAAAAAATACCGCTGCAATCAGCAACTATTTGCTTAAATTCACCATGGTTTGCTTCCTTTCTGCTTGAAACAGCCAAGATCCGCACATCATCAGCCCCAAAATCAGTGAAAATAGCGCCGTATTGTTCTCCGGCGCCCGGGTCTGTGCTGGCAGTCGACAAGATTATGATTCTTGCCTCCCGCCCGCCGCACAAACGAAAGAAACGATGTAAAATTTTGCAGTCTCCTTCCTTATCTTCCGCACCGCCTATCACTACTAAGCTTCCATTTTTTTGCCGGGTCACGCTTAAGCACCTCCGGAGAAAATCCCACACTTGATAGAATTACCACTGCCCAAGCATCCTATGCCCCCAACCAGGGGGACGGTTCTTAAAGGGATCAATCGGAAGTTTTGCGCGTAATAGGGCCCAACTGTTGGTTAGATGCCGACAGCTGGGCCTCTTGCTTTCTTGCGCAAAATTTTTGATTGTCCAGAAGAATGAAGTCGCTGAGCACTCAGCTATGGGGATTGAATCTTTTTCTTTTCCTCTTGGTTGATGCTAAACTAATGTCTTTTTACCATTTAATCCTGTTTAAAGGGTCAACAATACCTCCGACGGGCATAATTCCCCCCTCCCCCAAACAGGCATGGTAAAAGATATTTAGTTTCTGTCCTCTATGGTGAAGACCCTAAACGAATGTTGGTCAGTTTCATCTGACAATCCGGACAAAGGGTTACATCACGTTTCAATAATAGGCTGAGAACATCTACAGCTTTCAGCCCTTCAAATTTGGGTTTGCACACCGGGGACCCGGTCAGCTTTCTGCAGAGCTTTAACTTAGTCTGCTTGTTCCGGTGGGCCAAAAGTCCGTAGTAGCGGACTTTGACAAAGCCTCTTGGAAGCACATGCATCAGAAAGCGCCGTACGAATTCAACACCGGATAGGGAGATGTTTTTTGTCTTTCCGGCGTTTTTCCGGTCCCGTACGCGGAAGGTAACACGATCCTCATCCATGGTAACGACTCTGGCGTTGGAGATGGCAATGCGGTGAGTGTACCGCCCTAAATACTGAACAACAGCCTCAGGCCCCGCGAACGTTTCTTTGGCATACGAATACCACTTCTTTTCATAACAGGTATCCACTAACTGCTGAAACGCCTTGTTTTCCCGGATATGCTCCATGCTGCCAAAAAACGATAACTTGTCTTTGGCATACAACTTTTTTAGGTGATGTAAGAACTTACCCCGGAACTTTTTGGACAGAACCTTGGCAGGGATAAAAAACTTTTTGCTGCTGTTTCTCCATTGATTTGTATGTGTTAGCCCTCCGGCTAACACAACCACATGAATATGAGGATGATAATGCAAATCCTGTGCCCAGGTATGCAAGAGAGAGAAGAAACCAATCTGGGCACCAAGATACTTTTCGTCGGCAGACAGCTCCGTGAGAGTTTCGGCGACTGCTTTGTACATCAAAGGATAAAGGCGTTTTTGGTTCTGGTAAATCAGGGTGTGAAGTTCTTGAGGTACCGTAAAAACAAGATGGAAGTACGGGGCATTTAAAATATCTTGCCTGCGCTGATCCACCCAGATAACTTTGTTGACCTCCTGACACATCGGGCAATGTCGGTCTCGGCAAGAGTTGTAGTGAATAGATAAATGACCACATTCCTCACAGCCGCAAACATGGCCGCCTAAGGAAGCGGTTTTGCAGCGCTTAATTGCTGAGGCCACTTTGGCCTGTTGATGCGTAGGTTTCGCTTGTTCTAAATAGGAGTCATGGAACCTCATAAAAATATCCTGCACCGTACTCATGATGTCCGCTCTTTCTGCTCCGTGTCTAGCGGACTGCGAATACCCATCAGGCTCTTTGATGTCATGTGCAGATACATGGAAGTTGTGCTTAAGTGTTTATGCCCTAGAAGTTGCTGAATGAAAACGGGATTAGTGCCATCTTCCAGCGCATGGGTGGCAAAGCAGTGCCTTAGCGTATGGGCGGACACCTTTTTATCCAAATTCAAGTGATTTCGTAGCTTAATTATGGTGTTTTTAATGGTCTTTACGTTAATATGTTCATGGTGATTTTGCCCGGGGAAGAGCCAGTCATCCATCTGGTAAGGTAGGCCAGAGCGCTTTTCCCTGAAATATTGTCGGAGTACATGCAAAGCCGTTTCGGATAAAATCGTGTAACGGTTTGTCCCATGTTTTGCGCCATCCACTCGGATTCGCATGGTTTTGCTGCAGATGTCGCTGATTTTTAGCTTGGCAACTTCGGAAACGCGAAGGCCGCTTCCATAAAGCAGTACTAAGATGGCTTTATGTTTTACATTCTTTGTGGCGTTTAGAATGGCCAACACTTCTTCCTTGGGAAGTGTCAGGGGAAACTTTTTGATCCGTTTCATCCGGGGGACTTTCTTCGCGTTCCACTCTTTTTCTAGTACATGTGTGTAAAAAAATCGAATCGATGAGATGTAGTTGTTTATCGTACCGGGGGAGAGGCCTTTTTTTCTCTTTAGATGTAGAATGTACTGCTGAACATCGTTTTCCGTAACATTCCCTAAGCTCGTGTGCCTCTCCTGTATGAATAGAATAAAAGCAAGAATCCTTCTACGATGCGATTCCTGTGAGGACTCAGGGATCCCTCTCAACTCAAAATATAGTTCAATTTCTCCTAGGTAATCTTTCAATGGCTTTCCCTCCTGTGTAAAGTGTAATCCAGCTAATACTGTGCTCAGGAGGGCCTCTACCTGCTTGGAAAATTATCTGTTTCGTTAGCTGAGGTTGTGGTATAATCATGGAGAAAAAGTATGCTCCTTTTCTTGGCTTGTTTTGTTGTGGTGACTAAACAATACCATAGAATTGGCATACTTTTTCATTTATACAAAAATATTTGCGAAGTTGTCATTAGAAAAGCCATCGCGCAGCGATTTCGTTCTTCTGCTGGTTGGGTAAAAAAAAAAGCGCTTTACGCGCTATTCATCGTTGTGAAACACAGGCAATTCCACTGTAAAGACAGAGCCTTTGCCTGGAGTGCTTTCCGCATAGAGCTTGCCATAATGAGCTTCAATCAGCCGATAGGAAACTGTCAAGCCCAGGCCGGTTCCCTGTTCCTTGGTAGAAAAAAACGGATCGAAAATTTTCTTGAGCTGACTTTCTTCCATGCCCAGACCAGTATCACTGAACCTAACCACCGCTTTTCCTTTCTCTTCCGATGTAGAAATAGTCAGGTAACCACCATCAGGCATAGCCTGGATTGCGTTAGTAGCCAAATTCAAGAATACCTGTTTCATCTGCGCTGGGTCGACCTTGACAAGAGGCAGCTTTTTCGCATAACACTTGCGGAGTTCTACGTTTTCCAGCAAAGACTTGCTTTCGATCAATAAAAATATCTCTTCCAACACTACATGCAAATCTACTTCCCGAATCTTTGGAGCAGTCGGCTTTGTCAGGAGCAAAAATTCTTTAAGAATACTATTGGCACGATCAATCTCTTCAATCATCATCGTGCAATATTCGGCGCCTTTAGTCTCATGCTTAAATTCCTTGCTTAAGATCTGCAAAAATCCGCGCAACGTTGTAATGGGGTTGCGAATTTCGTGCGCAATGCCGGCAGCCAACTCCGCCACCAGAGAAAACTTTTCCATCTGCAAAAGCTCATTCTCCAATGCCCTTTTTTGAGTTTCATCCTGAAAAACACAGACTGCTCCGCTTAGCCCACCCTCTTCATGAAAAAGTGGCGCAGTATTTACCGAATATTCACGTGCCTCACCGGAAACTGGAATTTGCACCGAATGCTGTCTAAAATGCGTATGTTTAGTCAACGTCTCCTGCAATAGAGCCTGAAAAACTTTTGTGCCGCCGACATCCCAATCTTCCGCCACCGGCAATAATTCCTGGGCCTCTTTATTAACATATGTAATTTTACCTGCTTCATTTACGGTTAATACACCCAACCCTAAATCTGAAAATATTTCATTACGTAGTTGATTGTATTCAGTTTCCAAAAACTGATGCTTGCTTTTCAGACTTTCGAAACTGGCAACATATTTATGATAGATGTTGTTGCCGGCAAGAACTTCATTGTTCATCAAATCTATCTCAGCAGGTGTCAGCACATAGCCAACAGCTCTGTCGGCGAAAACATTCCCCGCCGCAGCCAATGCCGCCTCCGTCTCCTGCAAATAAATCACAATTTGGCAGTTGGCGGCTTTTTTAGCGATAGAATGTTCTCTGTTTACTTTACTATAAGTAAAATTGCGGGAGGCAATCCCTCCAAATAAGGCTGTCAATGCAGAGCATAATACCGGTGTTTTTAGCACAACATGACCGAATGGACATCTGTAACAGTAAATAACCACTTTTTCTTCGTCTGCTGCCTGCAACACATATTCTCCGCCGATACTCTGCGCAAATTTTAAAATCAACTCGCTAAACTGCTCAACAGTTAAATTTTCAGAATAATCAGAAGCTGAGCGGTAGCGATCTTCCAGCCGCATCCCGTATTTAATCCCGATTTTTCGCAAGAACTGTTCAGCATTATTTCCTGCCAACATTTCATTTAAAAGCACATAATCAGCCAACAACTGCAGAAAAAAATCTTCCCGCGAATCATGTATCATCGCATCGACCCCCAGAATCCAAAAATCTTAGAAAATCTTTTTCAAACGGGGTGACTCAGTAATTCCCGGTATACGACCACGTTTCGTCATGGGTTTGCCTTCCACCTCTTTAATATCCATAGTCATGTCAATTGCAGGAGCACGGGAGATAAAACTACCTACTCCAAACGCATCTACCCCGGCTTCACTTAAACGAGGTATTCTTTCTTCGTTTAAGCCTCCTGAAGCAAATATTTTTACCTGACTAAAATCAGCCTGATCCAGGCGGACGCGGATTTCCCTAACCAATTCCGGGGTAACGCCACCCCGCTCTCTCGGTGTGTCTAACCTTATTCCCGCCAGTTTTTTACCTAAAGCCTCGGCAACACGTAAAGTTTCTTCCGCCTCGTCTTTAAAAGTATCCACGAGGATAATCCGCGGATCTTCTTTTGGCATTACACTATCATAGGCTAGCGCAACTTCAACAGTATCGCCCACAATCAACACTGCTGCATGGGGCACAGTACCAACCGGTTTTTGACCGGCTAACTTTGCACCAAGGATACAACTACAACCGTCTGCTCCACCCACTATAGCAGCTCGTTCCATCACAGGTGCCACAGCAGGGTGAACATGTCTTGCCCCAAAACAATAAACTTTTTTCTCTCCGGCTATCGTTTTACAACGCCGGGCTGCTGTAGCCCAACCGCTGGCGCTGGCCAGCATGCCAAGAATTGCTGTCTCATAAATACCAAAACGGCTATATTGACCTTGAATCCGCATGACTACGTCTTTTTGCTCAAATTCTTCCCCTTCCCCCAGCGCCCATATCTTTACATCTTTATTCTTTAAAAGCTGAATGGCCTCCTCTATGCCGCATAATACACCGGGCTGACTCGCAAAGATTTCAGCGGTCACCTCAGTCTCGGATTTTCCAGCACTCCTTAAAATCTCTAGTGTACGAATAAAATAAATATCTGTGGTGGAACCGGCAAGAATTTCTTCATGTGTCGCCGAATGCACTAGCCTGTCACTCTCTATCTTTAACTCTTGAACATCCTGCAAACCGGCTAATTCTTTCACCCTTTTCCCTCCATCTGCCCAGGCACGTCGCAAGAAACTATTCGGTGTATACAAAGACAAAACCATAAGTCGTGCTTTACTATTCCACATCTTGGTTAAAATACCTCTTCCAAAGCAGAGATTAACTCTGGCTAATTCCAACTTTTATTACCTGAATGTCAGAACATCCCGTTCCTACATAGGATATTATAAAAAATACGTAAAACGGGAGAGCAGAACATGACCAAAATAGAAGTTAATCGGTTAATGAAAAAACTGACCTTTTACCAGCAAGGACAGTATTACAAAACATTTCCCATTGCCATTGGCAAACCGGCAACGCCTACACCGTTGGGTGAATATAAAGTTTATGAAAAAAATCCTCGTCCTCATCCCGGCTTAGGCACACGTTGGATGGCGTTTACTTACCAGCGCCATGGCATCCATGGCACTTTTAACCCCTGGACCATCAACACCGCCGCTACCGCAGGATGCGTTCGGATGTATAACGAGGATGTGGAAGAAATTTATCCGCTTGTCCCCATCGGCACCCCTGTGATTATTTTTGATCGTGAGGATGCGGTAAAAGTCCCTGAACACATCGGTAAAGATATCTATTATGTCCGTCCAGGAGATACGGTGGAAACTATTGCGCGCCGCTTCAAGATAACGCCGGAACAACTGATTCAGTTTAATAAAATTAAACACCCGCGCTACCTTCATCCCGGCAAAATGCTTCTCATTCCAATATTCGAAGAGCGTCAGGCAAAATAGCCTGACGCTCCTTTTAACTGCTTTTGTCTAGCGGCCGACAAACATTTGCGTCCAGTAATGACCAAAACCGTTGGGTCCGCTGAAATAACCGCTGCCAAAATGAGTAAATCTGCTGTTTAAAATGTTCGCTCGATGTCCCGGGCTATTCATCCAAGCCCTTACCACATCTTCAGGGGTTCTCTGTCCGGCGGCAATATTTTCCCCTGCGGTTTGAAAAGCTATGCCAAAGCGCCTCATCATATCAAAGGGTGAGCCATACAGCGGAGAATTGTGCGCGAAATAGCCGGCATCGTGCATATCCTGCGACTTTAGTCTGGCTACCTGAGAAAGAGCTAAATCGATTTGCAGCGGCGCTATTCCATGTTTTTGCCGTTCCAGATTGGTCAGCTCAAAAACTCTCTGCTCAAACTGATTCAATTGACTGGAGGGCGTCGGCTGCGGCTGAGGAGCAGGTTGAGGCTGAGGCGCAGGCTGGGGTTGTGGCGCGGGTTGAGGCTGAGGCGCCGGTTGGGGTTGGGGAGCAGGTTGAGCTTGAGGACGAGGCACAAGCAATAGCTGATTCACAACAATAGTTGTGTTTGTCAAACGATTCAGCCGCATCAGCTCTGCAACAGTCGTATTGAAACGCGAGCTGATACGCTGCAATGTATCGCCTGACTGCACTCTGTATAAAGCAATTTGGCTTGTATTCCCAACTAAGATCAGCGGTGAAGAAACCCTCTGCCATCCGCTGGGAGTCCACCGAAAAACATGGCGGACAGTCAATGTATTTGTAAACGTTAAGGCGTTAACAGTAGATGAGAAAGACATCAGTAAAACTGTGATTAACAGCACCAGTGAAAGAAAGCTCGTCCTTTTTTTATACACAAAAGCACACTCCTTTTTTTAAATTGTTAACATAACTTCACATTTTCCATTATAGACTATGCGGCAAACTCTGACAAAAGCCATCTTGCGAGAAACTGCTTGAGTTTGAGCAAATAACAACAAAACAGCGGCCGCCAAAGCCGCTGTCAGGAAAATCCGTTTACATGGTGAAAGTTGCCAGTTATTTCGGAATTATCAATTGTTGCCCCGGAAAGATTAAATTAGGATTTGTAAGGTTATTTGCTGCAATAATCGCATCCATGGATACGCCAAACATATTTGCTATTTTCCAGATTGTATCGCCTGAACGAACAATATATGTTTTTGCCACTGGATGCGGAGGCATAGGCTTCACGGGCTGCCACGGGAAAACCGGCCAGAGATTGTCTACCGCTATTTCCTTTTTCATAAATCGGGTAACTTTGACAGTAATTTCAATGATTGTTACCTGCCGCGCCAATTCGCCTCCGGGATTAATATCCACCTTCACAAATTCTACGCGCGCCTTAACATGAGCACGCATCCCGGGCGAAGCGCCTGGAACGTCAACAAAATGGACAAAATTCTCATTAACGTCTACCGCAAAGACTGTGCCTGTTTCAGCATCAATAGCATAAATCTGCTTGCGTAATATACCTTTCACAATGACTTTGTTTGGGATTACTTCATGCTGTAGATTTCTAACTTGAGCATCGACCGGTTCCCGCACGCCACGCACGCGACGGGGAAAAAATATTTCGCGCTGTATCAGCGTCTGCGATGAACCCATGGCAATAACTTCTTCCAACAGAAAAGGCTTATGATGATGATGATGGGGCAAATTATGCTGGAAACCGGCAGGATGATTCCGGCTTCTGACTGTCACTCCCAGATGTTCCAGCAGACTAAGCCGTCCCTCCAGATATAGCAAGCCTCTTAGTATCCCCGTTCTTTCAGCGGGTTCACGCAGACAAGTAAAAAATTTTACATCTCCCGTCACTTCCGCATCCATTTCAGCCGTGGCTGTATTTGCCTCAAGGAAATATTTTACCGGAAAGACAAATACTTCACAATTTGTCTGCTCATTTTCAGTTAAGTATGGGACTGTGGCAGCAATTTCACCTTCAATCTTGACCCAACCACACATTGGTGTGACTTTAGCATTTCTGAAATATCCGCTCACTTCCCCCATACTTTTAGGAGTGGCATTCATTTCCAGCGCTAGTGATAAATCGATAACTTCCTGATAGCAACTCTGCAGAGATTCCACTTCTACTGTTTCCGACAGCGCTTCACCGTCAAAACCGGAAGTCTTATAAATAAAAACTTCCTGGTCACCAAGTACTGTATAGCTGACAAAAAGCTTACATTCACCTTTAAGTATCGTTGCTCTTTGCCCACGCAGATTGAAGCGTTCCGTCCGCCAGCCTCCAAGCACCCCCACGTCAACATGCGCAATCACCCGATTACCCGGTTTTGCGATAGGCACTTGTAACAGCTCGGTTAACAGGTGCGTGACGATCTGCTTTTCCACCAACCCAGTTTCTTCATTGAGATAAAATGTCAGCTGTTCGATAACTACTTCTGCCACTACTTCTCCGGATAAAGCAACCGCTTTTACATCCACTACCGTCAGTTCCGGCTCATCAAACTGCGGCACATTCCCCGGCAGTGACCATGTCAGAGGTACTGTTATAGCAGTACTCCCCTCAGTCAAAATCAACGGTAATATACGCTTTTTTTGTTCCGGCTCTTTGCTCATTATGAATTCCCCTGCCTTCCGTTGCTATCGTATGCTAAGGATAGACAAAAGTTTACTAATCAAGTAAATAAAAAAATGTAGCATCAATGATGCTACATTATCCTTTTGGAGGTGCCGGGATAAGAATCTTCTGTCCCGGGAAAATCAAGTTTGGGTCTTTAATATCAGGATTTGCCGATAGGATGGCAGCTACTGTGGTGCTAAAGCGTGCAGCAATTTTAAAGAGCGTGTCGCCTTTCTGTACGACATAGACAGTCACGGCAGGAACCGGTTTCACATCACAGTCAATGACCACTTCAATCTGAACAAATTCTGTAACTTTTACAAAGATTTCGATCACAGAAGTCTGGCGGATATGCCTGTGGTCGTAGGGATCAATTTCAAAGTCAGTAAACTCTACCCGCGGATAGACCTGGACAACCTGACCTGGCAAAGCTCCAGGTATATCAATAAAACTGGTGAAGTGTTCACGGACTTCAAACTCCAGCACCTCAGGAAAATCACCGTCACGAACGAAGTATACTTGTTTAACCAAATCTCCTTCGATAACAGCTTTGTTCTCTATGACCCTAGTCACGATGTTTTCAAAGCGAGTGTCCGGCGGGCCGGCAATTTTTCTGGCGGGAGCCGGAGCTGTAAGATCCGCCACAATAGTTTGCTGACGAACTCCTTCGCCGACAACCTGGGACACTTTTAGCAACTCTTTTGTAACTTTTACATCCTTAATGTCGGTGACCACATCAACCTGCACAGTCTCCGTTACCTTGACAAAGATGTCAATGATAGCAGTCTGTTTGCCGAATGTGGGGTCGTAGGCATCTATCTGCACATTAACAAATTCAACCCGTGGATAGACTTGCACATTGGCGCCGGGAAATGCACCGGGAATATCTACAAAGTGAGTGAATTTTTCATCGACGGACACCTCAAAGACTATGTCATTTTCTAAACCCACAAAGAAAATTTGCTTGTGGAGCACGCCCTCCACAACCACTTTATCCTCGATTACCCGGGAAACCAGATTACGAATTTCAGAATCTATATTTTTAATCTTTCGTGCGGGCCGATTAAACCTAATGTCTGCAGTTACAGCCACCTGGGATGCGCCTTCTCCGATTACGCTCTCCACTTTTAAAAGTTCAGTCTGGATTCTTTTTTCGTCAATTCCTACTACGTCAACCACAACGTTTAATTGGATTGACTCTGTCACTTTTGCAAAAATTTCCAGGATAACCGTCTGGCGATATAGCGACTCAACTTTTTCGTAGTGGTGACCTTTGTGGCACTCTTTACCGTAATCCTTTTTGTGATAATCATGATCGTGATCATTATCGTGATCAATGTTATCATACTTATTGTTATCATCATTATTATGGTGACCATTCTTGTCATGATGAGGTTTCTTGTGGTCAAAACAAATTTCGCGTATAAAATCGTGACCAACAAATTCTACCCTGGAATGTATTTGCACATTCATGCCTGGCAGCGCACCGGGAACGTCCACAAACTGAACGAAGCGCTCGTCCGGCACAGTATACTCCTTCAACTGGCCGGTATCATCATCTACATAAAAAATCTGTTTATGGACGATTCCTTCCACAACCACTTTGTTTTCAATCACGCGCCCCCGCACATCACGAAGAGTAGTATCTACTTCAGTGATTTTTCTTACTCTCCCCGGCAGGGTAATATCCCGAATTACTGAAGTCTGCGTAGCATTTTCGCCCACAACCTGCTCCACTTTCAGCAATTCGGTTATGCATTCTAGCGGCTTAACGTGATCATCTTTACCCATGTTTCATCCCCCCTTCAGTTAATTTCCTACACTATATGCAAATAACGGAAAAGTGTCCCACGCCTCCTTTCACAAGGCATCACCCGCTTAATTATATGAGTTAACCTGCCAAAGTGTGTCCAGCCGACACTGAAATCTTTAAATATCTATGCAAGGATGAATAAAATATGTCCAAACAGTCTTTGCAATCGCATTATCTGCAAAAAATACTTCCATATTATTTTCTGGTATTAAAAAAGCGCAGCTTTGTGGCTGCGCTTTTTTAAATAAATACTGAACTTAGGCAGGATGTTTTGTTTTTTCATCTTTGTGTACAAGGGTCAGTTCCACTGTCTCTGTCAGAACATCGGCATATGAGAAGGAAAGACGCTGGTTATAATTCGGTTCATCAATTCTTACGACAAAAATCGATGGATACGTATTCTCCAGAACGCCAACTTTCTCCAAAGTTTTCCGACGTCCGCGATGGGCACGCAAACGAATTTTCTGTCCGACATGGGATTCCAGGCTACGCCTGATTTGCAGTAATGAAGTACCGGCTGCCAATGTTTATCACCCCAGACGTTGTTTACACTGCTATTCTAACATACTACAAGAATATTGTCAAATTATGAAACTTTATTATATCAGCAGATTTTAGCTTATGTCAAGATTTTTTTGCGCCTGAATGTTGCAAAGCAGGGGCATAGAGGCCTAATAAGGAGATTTAGGCAATCCCAAACGGAATTTCCCCCGTGTTTCGACTCCTCCTATACCATCTAAGCCGGTGATAGTATGCCTAATAACTTCATAAATATTGACTGAACTGTTTATAGAAGTATAAGCCACGTTTTCCATGATAAAGACCGGGTCTAAAGCGTGGATTAAAACGCGCTGCGGTGAACTCGCAAAATTGGCGCCTGCAGCAAGAATGGCTTCATAATGCGACTGGCAGGCTCCTGCAAAAATTACCAGCTCATCTTTCCCCGGCTCATACTGCCTTGCCTTTAAAGTGGCAGCCACAAAGTACTGTGAATTGCGGTAACTCTTGATATCTTGAAAATTTCTTTTCGTTTTAATATAGGCATCATGCCCGGTCATTATTAAAATATCCGGCCTGTGCTTATGCAGAAGGCTCCAAATTTTATGAGGCTGCTCTTTTTCAGGAATATAAAAACCTGTCGCATCCAATTGCAGGGAGTGATATGCCTTAAGACACTCCGCAAGATAATCTTCGTCACCGTCCAGATGCAAAATTTTACCGGGCAACTCAAAAAATTCATCCGGCGCCCTGCCGCTGATACTACGTGTCTGTTCTCTCTCCAAACCACGTCGCCGATAAATTTTTGTAATACATTCTTTTTGCGCATGGTCCGAGCGAGAACGATAATTTTGCAAAACCATAGGTTCTGGAAATTTTAAGTCAGAGAGTTTAGCATCTGCCAGCAATCTCATATTTAAGCCTTTTAGGACTGCTTCCTGTTTGCTTTCGTCAATTGCAATAATTTTGAACATAATGTCCATTCCATACGATTTTCGCCCCACAATGTCGCCTACGGAAAAGCTCACATTTTAGCACCTGCCTTCCTGCTAACCATAGCCACGCGTTATTATACACTGCATATATATGAGAGCGAAGCCGCATTTGTGTCTGACCGCTATGCTCATTTGCCGACGATTATAATATACTGTTGGCAGGAGGAGATCTATTTGTTTGCAGCTGTAGTTCCTGTTCACAATGAGGAATTGAGGGTGGGCGGCCTGCTCAGGCGCCTCCTGGCTCTCCCTTCCATAACAAAGATTTTCGTAGTCGAAAACGGTTCCAACCAAAGCACACAAGCAGAAGTGGAGTCCGTTTATCATGAGAATACGGCAAAAATTAGTGTTCTCCGTTTTAAAGAAGCGCTTGGGATTGATGTGCCAAGAGCAATAGGAGCAAAACTGGTTTACGAAAGCACTGCCGCACATGCCCTGTTTATTGATGGCGATTTGGTCGGAGAAATAACCAGCCAACTTTCCGAAATATTAGCTAAAACGGCAGCGGAAAGCCCCGATCTGGCTCTTGTAAATTGCTACCCGCAAAGTCCTCCTATTGAAACGCTTAACGAACCACTTTTCTTTTTCCGGCGTTTACTCAATAAAGAGCTTGGTATTTACAACGATATTGGCATTGCTTCCCCATCACACGGCCCCCATCTTGTGTCAAGACGTCTGTTATCACTGACTCCTTGGGAAGACTTTTGCGTGCCTCCCACGCTGCTAGTCCATGCCTCTTTTGCCAACCTAGACATCCGTATTGTCGGCGAAATTCCGCATATCTGCCTCGGTTCACAAATTAAAAACAGCACACATAGTAAACAAATTGTTGATACCATTGCAGGCGACTGCCTGGAAGCTCTTGCTTTGGCCAAAAAAGAAACACGCAGCCGGAATTATGAAGGGAAAGCTTATCTAGGCTATCACAAAAAGAGACGACTTGATCTGCTGCAGCAGTTTCTTGCCGGCCACTTGCTGAACTAAAGAAACAAAAAAACGCCTAAAGGCGTAAGCATGCAAAGAACTCATTTTGTGTATTTATCAGCTACCTTTGTGGCACAGTACGAATCAGGTTTAATACAAGCCTGAAAACCGCTGCCGATTACCATCCCTACCACTTCACGAATAAGTTCTTTAGTATCACCTTTTTCACCCACATCAAGATGGATTTCAATATTCAGCCGCGGATAAACTCCTTTTGCAAGTTTGGCTGTTACAAGCGTAGCCACTTCCAAGCTCAGATAAGTCTCATAATAGATTCGCTGACGCAGACTTGACATATAGTTGTGGCGTTGACGCCGATAAAAATAGCGAGCACCTTTTCCTACCCTGTGAATTATTATCGCGGTAACAAAACAAACCTCCCGACGATGGTGTGGATGAGAATCGGTCCCGAAAATCAGTTTGTATTGCTCTTTTGGATTTTCGGCTATATAGGCCATAATCTCAGCGTATGTTTCATCTAGAGTTAAATTGCCGCGGGAAGGGCTGTGAAAACTAATGTTCATCTTGCACCTCCAAACGTTTTCTCAGATGCCACCGCTTATAGTATAAAGCAAACGTGAAATTTTTGCAAACTCTTCGACACTTAGCGTCTCTGCGCGCCTTGACATGTCAATGCCTGTCGCAACACCAACTTCAGCCAATTCTTCTTTTGAAAATGGCAGTGAGGCATGTATTGTGTTAAGCAAAGTTTTACGCCTCTGAGAGAATACGGCATCAACCAACCGAAAAAAGAACGGCTCATCACCGGCGTCATATCTTGGGCTGACTGCCGGAGTTATTTTGACTACAGCAGAAGAAACGTCCGGCCTGGGGAAAAACACTGTTCTTGGCACATAGAAAGCGATTTCGCAGCGACCTGCATATTGACAAAGCACGGAAAGCGCTCCGTATTCCTTCCCTCCGGGCTGCGCAACTATCCGCTGGGCAACTTCCTTTTGCACCATACAAACAAACAGCGAGAAACAATCCCGATATTCTTTAAGCCAGCGGTAAAAAAGCGGTGTTGCCACATTATAGGGCAAGTTTGCCACCAGTTTGACCGGTTTCCGCGAACAGTTTGCTCTCCAGTCTACATCCATAGCATCCTGATGAATAAGATAAACATTATCATAATCCGCAAGTGTTACCTGTAATACGGACAACAGGCGCGCATCAATTTCCACTGCAGTAACTGCCTTTGCTTTTTCAGCCAGCTTCTGAGTCAAGGATCCGATGCCCGGTCCGATTTCCAGTACAAAATCCGTCGGCTCAAGATTTGCTGTGCTTACAATTTTCTGCAAGATATTTTCGTCTACCAAAAAGTTTTGTCCCCATTTTTTTTTCAGACGTATACCTTGCTGTGCCAAGAGATTTGCAACATTTGCCGGATTTGACAATTTAACCATTATCCATACTCCTTTATTACACACATGCCCCATAAAAAGCTGGTTCCCATACTAGGGTGAGACAGAAGAAAAAATCCGGGCAGCCCGGATTAGATTTTTTGCATTAATGACACCTTGCCTACTCTAATACTTCCACCCTTACTCTGCCGACACCGGAAGAAAGCATGCCAATGGCACGAGCCGCCGCCATCGAGAGGTCAATTATTCTCCCCGGAATATGCGGACCATAATCATTAATTAAAACATCGACGCTGCGACCGCTCCTTAAATAAGTAACGCGCACCATTTTTCCGGCCATTGCCCGTGAAGGAGAAGCTGCTGTTAATTTGTTCTTATCAAAAATATCTCCATAGGCCGTTCTATTTCCCTGAAAATCAGCGCCATACCAGGAAGCCAATCCTTCCATCACCTTGCTGACCCGACGACCATCTCGGGCACTGGCAGTGATTACCGGCGCCACCTTCTTGGTTCCTACATAAACAACACTGTCGACCGGTTCAGATACCCGCTTTTCCTCAATAAAGTTACGCTCTTCCTCTTGACCGTCAACATAAACAACTTCATAGCTCCGAACCATCGTTCCGGGCTTTCCGGCAACAGCCACTCTACGACGTCCGCTGGCTAACTCAGGATCATTTTTTTGTTGCGTTTTAAAAGGAATAGCTACTTCTTTACGAGAGACTTCCCTGCGAACACGGCTGACATGCACTTTAGCGCCTTCTGCCAACTGTTGATTCAAGCCGGGCGTAACCCGGTCGTTTTGTCCCAACGAAATACCTAATTCGCTCAACAACTCTGCTGTAGTATTCGCGTTGGAATAAACCAGAGTTGTTCGTCCGTCAACCTGCAAAAAAAGCGGCACGGCTCTTTGCAGCCGAATTTCCATGCCCCTTTTCAGCTCAGTCTCCTGCGCAGGCGTCAGCAAATCGTTCTCTCTAAGAAACAGACCGCTCTCTGCCAAAACTTGGCCAACCGTTTCAGCACCGGTTAAAACCTGCCCTGCTTTGCCGTCCACAACTAAAACAACCTGTTTTGTAGTTACTCGAGGGTAAACAACCAAGGAAAAAATAACCAGCAGAAAAACAATTAACAGCCCTTTTCCCATTATCTGCATAACTTTTAGCTTGCTACACCACCCGGGAAGGGTCACGTTCATCCCCCCTCTTCTTATTTTGCTGCCTGATAAATATTTATGGCCTTTATTTCCAAATTTATGCACCGCAATTTCCTCTAATCTCCAATCTGAATAATTTTTTAGCATTCTCGGTTGTGCTGTCAGCTAATTCTTCAACAGTTATACCGCGAAGAGTTGCAACTTTTTCAGCCACCGCGAGCAAATAGGCTGGTTCATTTCTTTTGCCGCGATAAGGAACGGGCGCAAGATATGGAGCGTCAGTTTCCAAAAGCAGTCTATCTGCGGGAACAATTTCCGCCACCGCCGCCAGATCTCTGCTATTGTTAAATGTAATCGGCCCCGCCAAAGAAAGATGAAAACCTAAACTGAGACAGCGGAGCGCGAAATTGCGATCACCGGAAAAACAGTGCAAGACTCCTCCTACAGTCTCCGCACCTTCTTCCCTTAAAATAGTCAAAACATCTTCATGAGCATCACGGTCATGGACAATAATCGGCAAAGAGAGGGATTTGGCCAAACGAATCTGTTGACGAAACAACTGCTGTTGAAGATTGCGTGGGGAATGATTGTAATAGTAGTCAAGTCCGATTTCTCCAAGCGCGACCACGTTCCCGCCGAGAGCTAATTGCCTTAGCTGAACAAGAGCTTGCTTACTCGCCTTGGCTGCCTCATGCGGATGAATACCAACTGCCGCAAAAAACATCTCTCTCTTAGAAGCAAGTGCCACGCAACGCCGTGACGACGGCAAATCATAACCCACATTAATCATCGCCCTGACGCCTGACTTCTCAGCACGCAACAATACTTCATCTAAGTCATGGGCAAAACGGTTATCAGTTAAATGTGCATGTGTATCGATTAAGTTCATTATTTATTTCACCTTGCTGCCTGGACTGATGGGCCTCTCTGTAGTGATCAACGCTAAATTTCCCTGCTCATCTGCTGCCGCAAGCAGCATCCCCTCTGAGCGAAGCCCACACAGTTTAACCGGCTTCAAGTTTGCCACAAACAACACTCTCTTACCAAGCAGTGATTCCGGCTCATAATGCTTGGCAATTCCAGCTACAACCTGACGCTCTTCTTCCCCAAGGCTGACGGTAAGTTTCAATAATTTATCAGCGCCTTCAACTTTCTCTGCAGTAATAATCTCTACCATGCGCAAATCAACACGCCCAAATTCTTCTATAGAAATCAGGCCTTCTGCCTCTTCCACCTTTGACGCCTCCTTTGCTGCTGCCGGCGGCTTATCTTTTTTTGTTGCCTGACGAACCGGGGCGCCTCCCTCTTCCGTCAATTCCAAACGGGGGAATAGTACTTCGCAGTCGGCCACAGTTTGCGTTCCGCTCGGAAGCCCGCCAAATTGCCTGATACTCTCCCAACTCTGAATATCTGTCTCGCTGGCAATCCCTAACTGCTGCCAAATTCTTTCCGGCGTACGAGGCATAAACGGCAAAAGCAAAACTGAAACGATCCGAATACTTTCTAACAGATTATACATTACAGTAGCTAAGCGTTCTTGACGTCCTGCCTTAGCCAAAGCCCACGGAGCCGTTTCATCAATGTATTTATTTGCTCGGCCGATAAATTTCCATAACTCAGCAAGCGCGTTGGAAAACTGCAGCTGATCCATTAACTGCTCCATGACGCCAGACAAGGCAACCGCCATACCGCATAACTCCTGGTCCAACACTTCCCGGTTGCCAGAGGAAGGAACTCTTCCCCCGAAATACTTATTAAGCATGGCTAATGTGCGGTTTAGTAGATTTCCTAAATCATTGGCCAAATCGAAGTTCAAACGCTGAATCAAAGCTGTTTCACTAAAATGACCATCCGCGCCAAAAGGTATTTCTCGCATCAAAAAATAACGAATGGCATCAGAACCGTATCGTTTGATTAGCACTTCGGGATCAATTACGTTACCTTTAGATTTTGACATTTTTCCTTCTTCAAGAAGCAACCAGCCATGGCCAAAAACTCGCTTAGGCAGATCAAGCCCCAGCGCCATCAGAAAGATAGGCCAATAGATAGTGTGAAAGCGGACAATCTCTTTGCCGATTAACTGTACATCAGCCGGCCAAAAAGTCTGCATTTTGCTTTGGTCATCCGATAAATAGCCTAATGCGGTGATATAATTGCTGAGCGCATCAAGCCAAACATAAATCACATGTTCCGGATCAAACGGCACAGGAATCCCCCAGCTAAAAGAAGTTCGGGAGACACACAAGTCTTCCAGGCCGGGTTTAAGAAAATTATTAATCATTTCATTCTTGCGGGAAACCGGTTGAATAAAATCCGGATTCTTTTCAATGTAATCAATCAGCCTGTCGGCATATTTGCTCATTCTAAAAAAGTAACTTTCTTCCGCTACCAACTCTACCGAGCGCTTGCAGTCAGGACAATTCTTATCAACCAACTGACGCTCTGTCCAAAATGCTTCACAAGGAGTGCAATACCATCCTTCATACTTGGACTTATAGATGTCACCCTGTTCATAAAATCGCTGAAATATTTTCTGTACAGAGTTTTTGTGGCGCTCTTCTGTAGTACGGATGAAATCATCTGCAGAAATGTCAAAGATATTCCACAACTTTTTAATCCAAATAACAATTTCATCAACAAAAACCTGTGGTTCTTTGCCAACCTGCTGTGCCTGCCGCTCTATTTTTTGACCATGCTCATCCGTGCCTGTAAGAAAGTGAACTTGATAGCCTGTAAGCCTTTTAAAGCGCGACATGACGTCGGCGGCTACAGTAGTATACGAGTGACCAATATGTAATTTATCGCTTGGATAGTAGATAGGGGTAGTGATATAAAATGTCTTTTTATGCAAAACAGACACTCCTTTATTAGATAGAAAACCATCTTTGGCAAGATAGCTTATTATAACAAAAAATGATCTCCAAAGGCAAGATTATACACACAAACTGGAAAAAGATACTTGCTTATTTTGGAAATTGCTTGTATACTATGTTTGTCGAATTATGCTGAGCAGGGGGAGATATTGTTGAAATCTACTGGAATTGTGCGCAGAGCGGACACGCTTGGGCGTGTTGTTATTCCTATTGAACTGCGGAAGACTTTAGGAATTGCGGTAAAAGACTCACTTGAAATCTTCGTTGACAACGAAAGAATCATCCTGAAAAAATATGAGCCGGGTTGCCTGTTCTGCGGCAGCACCGACCAAGTGAAGCGTCACAGCGGCCGTATTGTTTGTCAAGAATGCATCAATAAAATGGCGGCAGAATAAGGGCAGTTTAACTGTCCTTATTTTTTTCCAACACTCTTTTGTACACGTCATTGCGAGGCAGCTTTAGACGATTAGCCGCTTCTCGAATGGCTTCTTTTTTTGTTAACCCTTCCTTAAGCAAATCTTCAACAAGCATTGCCGGCTCTGCCAAGCAAAGTTTTTTACCTTTGCCCGCTAACAGCACAGTACATTCCCCTCGCGGTTCGTTTGCGGAAAAATGTGCTTGCACTTCAGTAAGTGTGCCTCTGACAAATTGCTCATAAATCTTGGTCAATTCGCGCGCCACAACCACCTGGCGGTTCTGTTCGTCAGCCTGAAGCTCCGTCAGCGTTTTAACTAACCTGTGAGGAGCTTCGTAAAAAACCACAGTTTTATCTTCATCCAAAATTCTACTGACAGTCGCTTTCCTCTCTGAACCACGCGCCGGCAAGAAACCGTAAAATGCAAAGGGTACAGAAGGCAAACCCGAGGCCACCAGTGCGGTAACTGCCGCTACCGGACCAGGCAAAGAAACAACCTGAATGCCGTTACTGAGTGCTCCTTTTACTAAATCCTCTCCTGGATCCGCAATGCCAGGGGTTCCCGCGTCACTAACAAGAGCTACCTGCAGCCCCGCTTGGAGCCAGGCGAGAATCACTGCTCCTTTTTTGAATTTATTATGCTCATGGTAGCTGGTAAGCGGTGCCTGAATCTTAAAATGGTTTAAAAGTTTCCGGGTACGCCGCGTATCCTCGGCCGCTACCTTATCTGCTTCGCCCAGGACACGCAGAACGCGCAATGTAATATCCTCCATATTGCCAAGAGGCGTTGGACACAAATATAAGATACCGGGCATGGGACTCCCCCCATAAAAATGACGAAATTATTCAATAATCCTATCATCAATAGCAGACAGCTCTCCTTTGGCCTGCTTTAGAAGTTTATTTTCCGCCCGGGCTAAATCATAGGCGTCCGACTCGTAGCGCAGACAACACATCAGGCGTCCGCAGACTCCGGAGATCTTTGTTGGATTTAACGACAAATTCTGGTCTTTTGCCATACGGATAGAAACCGGTTCAAATTCTCCCAGAAAAGTATGACAACACAAGATTCTGCCACAGGGACCAAGACCGCCCACCATTTTTGCTTCATCACGCACACCAATTTGCCGCAACTCGATTCTAGTACGAAACATAGTTGCTAAATCTTTAACAAGTTCACGAAAATCCACTCGTCCGTCGGCTGTGAAATAAAAAATGATTTTGGAGCGATCGAAAGTATATTCCACATCGACCAACTTCATTTCAAGGTTATGTTCGTGGATTTTTTGCAGCGCCAGCTCAAAGGCTTCCTCTTCTTTCTGCCGATTTTCCAAAATCTTCTGGCAATCTTCTTCACTGGCAGTACGAACAACTTTCTTCAAAGGTTGAACAACTTCCTCATCCGCCACTTCCTTCGGAGCAACCACCACTTCTCCAAACTCTAATCCACGGGATGTTTCCACAATAGCAAATGCGCCTCTTACTAACTCATTCTCATCCGGATCAAAGTAATATATTTTACCTGCTTTCTTAAAGCGTATCCCCGCTACCGTCAACATTGTCAAATACCTCCTTAAGCCTGCGCAAGGCTTTCTCAACAGCCAGCCGCACATTCACCGAAATTTGCAGATCTTTTTCTAATTTCAAAATTACTTCTGTTGCTGCCATGCAGTTAAACAAGGATAAGTTGGCCGGCAAAGAATCCAAGCTGACTCCATCATTTATCGGCATAATCAGACGGTTGTTTCCGGCAGAGCGGAGTACCATAGTATCACGCAGCACTGTCAACAACGCTTCCAGCGACAACAAAAGATTATCATCTGCCGCCAACTTATCTGCCAAAACAATAATAGACTCATTTGCCAGAAGCTGCCTAAGCAACTCCACAGCCTCAGCATACGACTTCTGCCGATCCTCCCGCGCCAAAAGCAGCGCACGACCCGGTATCCCCGCAGCAGCATGGACGATCCGCTTAGATTCCGCCAAAGAAAGCTGACTGCCTGACACATTCAAAATATTAATCAAACTATCATTATCAAGTCTGGGCAGTTGAAAAAGCTGGCAACGCGAGACTACTGTCGGTAAAAGAGCCGCCGAACTATTCGCCAGCAAAATAAAAACAGACTGCGGCGGCGGATCTTCTAGCAACACAAGCAGACTGTTGGCTGCCTCTGCCGTTAATGTTTCTGTCCGCTCCACAATAAAGACTTGATAGCGCGCTTCATGCGGTTTAAAATAAGCCGCTCTTTTAATTTCACGCGTCTGACTGATTTTCAGGGACTTATTCCCATCCGGCGTAATCCAGTGAATATCCGGATGAGAGAGAGTCTTGCTTTGCTTGCAGTCCGGACAACTTCCGCACGGCTCCCCCAAAGATTCTTGGCAAACGAGCGCTGACGACAAAGCCTTTGCCAGCGTTTTTTTACCGATTCCCTCCGGCCCGCAAAAAAGATAAGCGTGCGGCACATTGCCGCTTGCCAGTGCTGCCCGCAATGCACGGAGAATTTGTTGACGTCCGTGAATATCTTTCCAGTTCATGACTAACCTCATGAGTTATCTTATTATACCACAAAATGACTGCCTAACGCAGTTTTTCTAGCTCAGGGCACACAATGCTCCAAATGATGTCTGTCAGTTCATCCTGCGGCGCGCTTCCGTCTAACACCACAATCCTTTGCGGGAATTGGCGCGCCAAAAGTAAAAAGCCTTCCCGTACCCGACTGTGAAAAGAGAGCGGCTTTTGTTCCACACGATCGGCGGCACCGCCACCTCGCCTAGCCAATCCGTTCGCAGGATCAAGGTCTAGCACAAAAGTTTTATCAGGCAGCCTGCCTTGAATAGCCCGCAAATTTGTCTGCAAGACAAAATCAAAATCCATCTTTCCGCCATAGGCCTGATACGCAAGCGTGGAATCAATAAATCTGTCACAGAGCAGGAAATTGCCGGCTGCCAGTCCCGGCGCAATCACTTCATGATACAACTGGGCTCTCGCCGCCGCATATAAGAAAACCTCCGTCAGCGGCACCATTTCCCGAAAGGCCGGCTCAAGCAGGATTTCTCGCACCGCATCGCCTAAGGAAGTACCCCCCGGCTCCCGGGTAAGAATTGTATCAACACCAAGCGCTCTGGCAGCGGCAGCCAAACGGAGCCCCTGGGTAGTCTTGCCCGCGCCATCTGGACCTTCCAGACTGACAAAATATCCTTTCTTCATAACCCACCTCTTATTTCTCTAATCCGCAAATCTTGATCCTACCCTCCCCGTCAAGACCGCGAAAGCAGACGCCGGCACGGCTTGCCAGTTGCAGATAGTCAACTACTTCGTTAGTAATTCGCTCGCCCGGTGCCACAAGCGGCATCCCGGGCGGATATGCTGCTACCGTAACAGCAGCTATTTGGCCTCTTGCATCCTGAAGTGCGACATAGCGAGAAGCAGAGTAAAATGCTTCTCGCGGTGACAATACAACATCGGCTTGCGGCAAAGGAGGAAGAAGTCTGCGCCTGTCAGATTTCTGCTGCGTTAAAGAGCTGAAAGCGCTAACCAGCCGTTCTATGTTCTTCACCTGGAAGCCTGGTCCTACTACGGCAAGCAGAGCTCCCGCTTGAACCATTTCCAGATCAATCCCTAATTGAGTTAACAGACGGGCGGCTGCAAAACCGCTAACCCCCATCTCGCTTGTCAAAATTGTAACCCGCGTGGTATCGAGCTGAAAAACTGCAGATACAAGGTCAGATTCTGTCAGCACGGGCAGCAACTTAGCTAAGGCAAAGCGTAGTTGTCCGGCTTTTTCTGCCATCTCATCAACAACAGCCTTCCCGTTCAATGCCATTTCTCTCCGTACCGTGTCCAGAGAAAGGAGTAACGGGTATGAAGGGCTGCTCGTTTGCACGAGCTGCAGAGCAGAACGCAGACGGTGCTGGTCTAGGCGCACCCCGTGTTGATGAAGCACCGCTCCGGGAGTCAGCGCAGCTAACGTTTTATGCCAGCTCTGAACACGAACGTCAGCCAAGTGGCCTGCCGAGACCGGCAGGCTGTGAGAGAAACCCAAGTGAGCACCATGAGCCTCATCTAAAAGCAACAAGGCTCCATAGCTACGCACAATCTCGGCAATTTCTGTCACCTCAGCACAAATACCATTATAACCCGGGCTCGTCAAAAAAAACGCTCTGGCTTGAGGATGGCGCGCAAAAGCCTCTTGGACGGCTTTTGGCGTCACATTAAGCGAGAGGCCGTCTTGCTCGACCACAGGGAGATAGCGCGGCATCGCACCGGAGAGAATAAGCGCGTGATAAAAGGAACTATGGGCATTTCTCGGCGCAAGAATCAAGTCGCCTGGACTACAGGCAGCAAGCACCATCGCTAGCACACCGGCACTGCTGCCATTGACAAGAAAATAGGTTTTATCAGCATGCCAAACGTCTGCCGCCAACTCCTGGGCTTCCGCAATAGCACCGGTTGGATTGTGCAAATCATCCAGTTCAGGCAGTTCCGTCAAATCAAGCCGAGCCACTGCCGCAAAAGCGGCGGCCGCTTCACCTGCCGGCAGCCCCAATCCGCCTCCATGCCCAGGAAAGTGCAACCAGACGCGGTCACTCGATTGATATTTTTTTACTTGTTCCCAAATCGGTAAACGTGTCTGATTCATATCGTTATCCTTTTCCACACAATTTAGTTTTTACCTGCAAAATACTCGTTCCTTCCTGAGATAATAAAAAAGACGCTTTATGTTTTCTGTCAGCTAACGCGTCTTGCAGGGCGGATTTCAAACCCGTCCCTACGGGCTACCTCCCCTTCGGCGGGCCTGCTGGCCCTGAGCACCCTTTGGTAGAGGAGTGTTTCGAACCCGCCCAAAAAGGACTCACCCTGCGATACCACCCATTACGTCGGAAAAATTTTCTGCTACAAAAATTCCCCTCCGGTGGAGGGGTGCCCGCAAGGGCGGGGTGGTCGCGTGGACGAGTGGGACAAATCACCCCCAATAAAAAACCCTGCAAAGGGCAGGGCATTTTTCCAAAAATCGGCTAATTTCCGAAACAATTTAAGATAGACTATAGTTTGGCGCTTCTTTGGTAATATGCACATCATGCGGGTGACTTTCACGCAATGAAGCGCTGCTGATCCGCATAAAGGTAGTCTTTGTCTTTAGCTCATGGATATCTTTTACACCACAATAACCCATACCGGCACGCAGTCCGCCCATCAACTGGTAAACCGTGTCCCCGGCCGTGCCGCGATAAGGCACTCTCCCTTCGATTCCTTCAGGAACAAGTTTCTGTTCATTTTCTTGGAAATAGCGATCTTTACTGCCTTCTTTCATGGCAGACAAAGAACCCATTCCCCGATAAACTTTATAACTTCTGCCCTGAAAAATCTCAATATCTCCCGGGCTTTCTTCAGCTCCTGCAAACAGACTGCCTATCATAACCACATCCGCACCGGCGCCGATTGCTTTGGTAATATCTCCCGAATATTTCACACCACCATCGGCCACGATGGGAATATTATACGGCTTTGCTGCTTCTGCAGCCTCATAAATAGCAGTAATTTGCGGCACGCCAATACCGGCGACTACTCTGGTTGTGCAGATCGAACCGGGTCCGACACCCACTTTCACCGCATCGGCGCCTGCCTCAATTAAATCCTTGGTCCCTGCACCGGTCGCCACATTACCGGCAACCACATTAATTTCAGGATGCTTATTTTTAATCTGCTCTACAGTTCGCAGCACACTGAGCGAATGTCCGTGCGCAGTATCGACTACCAAAATGTCAACGCCGGCAGCAGCCAAAGCCAGTGCCCGCTCCATCGTGTCATAAGATACGCCGACGGCAGCCGCCGCCAACAGCCGTCCGTTTGCATCTTTTGCAGAACGGGGATACTGAATTGCCTTTTCAATGTCTTTAATGGTAATCAGACCTTTAAGTATAAACTGCTCGTCCACAATCGGCAGTTTTTCCACTTTGTACTGTTGTAAAATCTCCTGCGCCTCCTGCAGTGTGGTACCCACGGGGGCTGTGACCAGCCTATCTTTTGTCATCACATCTTTAATATATCTGTTGTAGTCCTGCTCGAAGCGCAAATCACGGTTAGTAATAATTCCCACCAGTTTCCCGTTGATAGTAATTGGCACACCGGAAATACGGTAGCGCTTCATCAGCTCAGCAGCATCTTGAATTTTATGTTCCGGGGAAAGGTGGAACGGATTAGTAATCACACCATGCTCTGAACGTTTTACTTTATCTACTTCTGAAGCCTGCGTCTCAACAGACATATTTTTATGAATAACGCCAACTCCTCCTTCCCGGGCCATGGCAATGGCCATTCGGCTCTCTGTAACCGTATCCATCCCGGCACTGATTAGCGGAATATTCAACCTGATGCTTTTAGTCAGTTGCGTGCTCACATCCACTTCAGACGGAAGGACAGAGGATTTTGACGGGATGAGAAGCACATCGTCAAAAGTTATCCCTTCTTTAAGTAAAAATTTATCCCAATGCATATTACTTACCGCCCCCTTGGCCTAACTTGTAAAATTTGCTTCATCGTAACAAAAACACGGACGGCTGTCAACTTTCTCCAGTTGACAGCAGACCTGACGCGTGAACATTTTTTAAGAATCCCGCTAAGCGGGAAAGTGACGCTTTAGTAGCTGTTATGCATCTTTTTCACCGAAAATTGCTGGCCTGTTACGCCAAATCCTCTATTACTAAATTTCTTCTACGCGTGTAGCTGGTCCGGCGCCTTCAACGGGCAGACGGATCCTGTGGCGAGCTTACTTTGGTTCTGCCTGTGTATGTTTGTTATGCCGCCAACCTGCTTGTTCTCCAATTTTCTTCCTGCACCAGTCGTAATTGACCAGGCAACTCAGTCAATCGCCGAATCCGCCCTGTGTCCAACTTTGTGTAGACCATTGCTATGTAGAACTTTTTAATGAATGACTGAATGCCAACCTCTTTGACATGTTCAATCAGGGAGACGGAATGAAGGGCCATCTCGTTTATCATGCGAGCGATATGCATCAGGTGGTGGTAGCCCTTCATGGCGTTCCAGTTATGGGAGAAGATGTGTTCATAACTGTAGCCCTGGTGCTTTTCTTTCAATATGTTATTCTCCTGTAGCCACCGTTTCCGAGCTATCAGATTACAGCGTTCATGGATATTCTTGCGCTCCATGGGGTTACTGGAAATCCAGGCGTGGCGGCTGGTTTTTGTTACGACGAATCCTGTTTTGGCATCGATTTCTTCAAAAGCTTCCTCGCACACCACAATATGAATTATCAGCGATTTGCGCCGGTTAACACCATAGTCATATTCAAGCCCGTTGGCCCACCGGAATATTTGCCTGCGGCCCTGCCACATCCGTTTTAGTTGGTACTCTTCTTCGGTATCCAGACGTATCAGGCCTTCCGCTTCTTTCCATACCGAGGGCAGTGATTTGTCTTTGAGCACGATCATGAATTCCCACTTGTTTTTGCGGCAGGCTTCCATGACCGGCCCGTTGGCGTACAGTCCGTCCAGAAGAAGGGTCAGGGACAGTTTTGGAAACGCCTGCTTTAATCGCTTGGCTAGACGGTGGAAGGCCTTCAGTTCGCAGTCCTGTTTCCATTTCTCATAATCCTCAACCGCCACCAGTTCCTCACTGTTCTCCAGAAACTCGCTCATCAGCGGCAGTACCATGCCATTGGCAAACACCAGGACTGCCTCCAGCACGTAGGCGTAATACTCCCATTCCCCATCTTTGCCTTGGATCTTGCGGTAAAGATAGCGTTTGTCCCAACATTCCTTCATGACGTATTTTTGTGTGCCATCAATGGCTACAAGATACCTGTTCTTGCGCAGAAGATGCCGAAACTTCTTTCTGCGGATTAAGTGCCTCAACAAATCTAAGTAACTGCCTTCAATCTGGTCCACATCCAGCTCTTCCAACAGGCGGCACAGGGTATCCTGGTGCGGCATTTCCTCCAGATACGGAAAAAGGGAGCACAGGTTTTCCCTCAACTGGGGGCCGGTTAATTCTTCATTCCCTTTCCGCCGTGACGCGAGTTGAAACATAAACAAGAGGATACCATAGAGCATCATCACTGACATCTGGTGTTTGATTTTTTTCGGATCCCGGGGGTCGGGAACGCAGGATAATTTTTCTAACAGCACCGGCAGCAATTGATATGCAGTTTTGAGCTTCTCTTCGGTGGCAGCCTGTACTGCTTCCTGTTCTTCCTCTGTTGTTTTATGGACAGACTTGCGGTTCGGAAGAGTGGGGGTGCGGGGATATTGTATCCCCAGCCTTTTCAACTGTTCTCTAAGCTCCTGTTGTTTCCTCCTCCGTTCACGACGTTCGAGGACGGTTTCGCTCATTGGTCACCCCCGCTTTCTCCGCGCAGGATTGCCCGGAAATCGCGATGCAGGGGATACACGTAGATATGTTTGGGAGTAGACAGATATTGTGTGTGCCGATCCATCCGCCCTCGTCCCGCTGTCCATCCTAACAGTATCCAGTTCGCTGCCTTGTAACAAGTACCCCGGTATTCCTCCGGATCTACAAAGGTTTCCAGCAACACCGGGCTGTAACCATAACGGTCCTGCCAGTCATAACCGATACGCTTGACAGCTAAGGATAAGGCTTTGCTAGCCAGGTTCTTAACGTGGACCCACGGGAAGATGAGAAAACGGGTATTGTTAACAACCAGGTGCAGCCTCTTGCTGCGGTCAGTTTCTGTCCATCCAATCCATTGGTCCCGGGCTTCCAGCGCCCAGGCAGCGGCAGAAAACAGGATACACCCAAGGGGTTGATCCTGACCGGAAAGGATGTAATACCGTTGATGGGCGCCAAAAGGACGTTTGTATCCCAGAATATGATATCGCTCCACATACTCATTCCACAGACGCATCTGGGAAGCTTCCCGTACAGGTTGAACCTGGATGCCGATCTGGGATAAGTCTGCCACAATCTCAGCAGGTGCGTCTGTTTGCAATGTGGGCGCAATACGTTGATCCTTTGGTACTCTTTTACTCCGTATTGCCGGTAATTTAATAACGCCTTGCGATTCCAGTTTTCGTAAAAGCTGTATACAGGAATCGACTTTGTTGTTGCCATTTGGGGCAAACCATTTCAGGTTCTCGCAGATGGTGTGGGCCAGCTCATTCTGGGAGAGCCGGGGATACCGGCGAACAGTCTCTTTTACAATCCAAAGATCAAGTTCGGTAAAGTCCCGTCCAAACAGCAAGATGGTGTTTTTGTTCGAAGTATCAGCCATAGTGCGGGCCTCCCTGTTACAGTTTCTCCACACTATTATCTCATACGTTTTTAAGCTTGTCCAGTCCTTTTTGCGATAAAATTTTTTTGCTAATACATTAAACCCGATGCAAACAGCAAGGTTTGTTACTCATGCGTCAGTACTGAGTTGACAGCCACTTTTCGCAAAGCGCCAGCTCATCCTCGCTGAAAACGGGCAGATTCTGCCCGAGCAAGAAGGCCGCTGTTATTCCATCTCCGTCAATTTTGACGCCTCTAAAAGTTCCATCATAAATTTCACCATGACCGCATGAAGGACTCCGAGCCTTTAAAAGCGCTGCTTCGGCACCTAAGACCTCGGCCAGCAGCCAGACTTCCCTGGCGCCACGCTTAAACGCCTCCGTCCGATCTTCTCCTGTCACCGTCAAAACTTTAGCTGATCCGCTCCAAACATCTTTCCCGGTGCCGCCCTTAATTTCCGCAGCCGGCCTCGGTGTTGCCAACCCTCCCAGTTGTTCAGGACAAACCGGAATCAAGACGGCCTTTTCCCTTAGCAGGCGGACGGCTAAATGTTCATTATGACCGCCGCAATAATTAACGCGAGCGCCCAATAAACAGGCGCTAACCAAAATTGTCTTCTTTTTCTTGTCCACCTAACGAGTCACTCCGTCGACCGAGTCCCAAACCTCATTAACCTCCCCACCCACTACCGTCAAAACCAAACGGTTTGGCAGGCAGACAATGGCATCTCCAGCTTGTTCAACCCAGCCGATGGAAGAACAAATCCCCAGCGGACAGGTTTCCTTAGGCATGGGCAGCACTCTGACACGACCGCCGACAATTTCTACTGTCGCCGTTCCGGAGGGAAACTCGATAGGAAACTTCTCAACGTCTGCTTCATTAAAAGGAATTTCCTCAAGCAAAACGCCATCCAGCTCGACACGCAATAAACGGTCGCCGGTACTTGCAGGCAAGGCTCTGACGGCCATCAGCCCAAGTGCCACAAGCAAAACGCCAAAGACAACCAGCAAGTCTCCCTTTTTCCACTTCACAAAAACCCACTTCTTTCACTGTTTTTCATCTTCATTGTACCACATTGCCTGCTTGGGCAAAAGGGCAAGAGTCGCAAAAAATGCTTTCAATATAAGGCAGTCCGGCTGCAGCCTCTATGTTCTACGACTTTTTGGCTTTCTTTTTCTCTTTCTCTTTTTTTTCGATCAAAATTGCGGCGTCGGGACAAACCAATTCACAAATACCGCAAACGATACATTGTTCTAAGCGCGCAGGAACAATAATCGGTGTCCCGTAAACTCCCAGCTCCTTACCCCAGTCCAAAACATCTGTAGGGCACTTTTCTTTGCACAAGCCGCAACCTTTGCAGAGGTCGGGAGAAATGTTAAAACAGCCTTTTGTTCCTTCATATTGCAGTTTGCGAAAAGTTTTCCTGCTCATACTTTTCCTTCCTCCCGCAACGCAGTATCCATCAATTCAACGCCTTTTTGCAGTGCGTTAAAATTCAATTCCCGCAATTTGGGGTTGTCCGTGAATTTTTTGCCCAATTTCGACTCAAGCGCTTTCTCAATCGTCTTCATCTCGACAATGCCTGCCGCCCGCACAGTTGCCCCCAAGATAATCATATTAAATACACGTGGGTGCAGTTCTTTTTGAGCGATAGCAGTTGCCGGAATACCAATCAATTGCTTAGCATTTTGCGGCAGTGACTCCTCTTTGGATTTTGCCTGCCTGCCTATTTTGCCGGCTTGCGCTTCAGGCGCCACAGTATCATAGGACTGAAGCCCGATTACTTCGTCAGCCACTTCCGGCGGTGAAATCAAAGAGCTGTCATACACAAAAAGGGTATTATGAGTAACATACTGAAGCGTTCTTGCCACAGCCCGTTCGCTAAGAGCAATCACTATATCTGCAGTCTGAAATTTAGGAGAACCAATCTGTTCCTCAGAAATCTGCACAAAGGCAAGCGAAACACCTCCGCGCTGTTCTATGCCAAAGTTAGGAATATACAAAGCTTCTTTGCCCTCTTCGTTACCGGCTTCAGCTAAGATATCCCCGATTGATTGAACTCCTTGGCCGCCTTCTCCTGCAATGGCAATCTTAATCAATTTAGCCATCAGCTGTTCCCCTCATCTTTTTCCGCCGTCAGAAATTCGCCAATTTTAAAATAGCCGGCCATCTCTTCTTCCATAAAAACCCACGTCTGCTTAGCATTTGTCCGCCAGTTAGTGGGACAGCAAGAAATTACCTCGAGGAAAGAAAAACCATTGCCCGCCAATTGATTTTCCACAGCTTTTTTCATGAATTTCTTTAACTGCTTAAGATTAGTAACGCTCCCACGTGCCACATATGCACCTGGTGAAGCAATCGCCGCCACCATTTCCGGACCTAGTGTGGGGCTGCCTGTTTCCTTCATATCACGTCCGTAAGGAGAGGTCTCCGTTTTCTGACCGGGAAGCGTAGTCGGTGACATCTGGCCTCCCGTCATTCCATAGTTGCAGTTATTTACCACAATAGCCATAATCTTTTCATTACGAAAAGCAGTGTTTACCAAATGTTGTGAACCGATGGCATAGGCACCGCCATCTCCCATATAAGCAATGCAAAGAAGCTCCGGTCTGGCTCGTTTAATACCTACCATCACCGGGTTGGTACGGCCATGATGTGTTTGCACAGTATCCACATCAAAAAAATCCCAGGCCAGCAAGGAACAACCGATATCAACCCCAAAAATAAGCTTTTCTTGAATAGCCAGTTCATCAATCACATCACCCAACACTTTGAGCACCATCCCATGGCCACAGCCGGGGCAAAATTTATGTGGTTTGGATTCCAGGCGCCATGATTTAGGCATTGCTAAACGCTCAGCCATTTTTCTCCCACCTTTCTAGCTATGGCTCTCGATATGCTCCACGATTTCCTCTGCAGTAATACCAACGCCCGGCTTATAGATTGTCTGAAAAGTTTTCACAGGTACATTAAAAAGCGCTTCCTTAAAAAGCCGTGCCAATTGTCCAAGCGCTGATTCCACAAGCAGAAAATTGCTGCATTTTTCAGCAACAGCCTGTAACTGTTTCTCCGGGAAAGGACGAAGTGTTACCGGGCGAAAGTAACCAACATTATAACCTTTAGCCCGCAGGCGGTTCATGGCCGCGACTGCCGCACGGCTAACGACCCCATGGGCAACGATCACCACTTTTGCATCATCAATCTGCTGAAAATCTGCTTCAACAATTTCTGCTGCCATTTGATCGTACTCCCGTTGAATATTCATAGCTGCCTCAAACAGTTCCTCCTCAACACTAAAGGCGTTACGCAGGTGGTCTGCCGGACGGTCTCTGCCGGGCAAACCCGGTTTGCCCAAAAAAGCCTCAGGCTGCACAAGTGCAGTGCCCCGCTCTTGCGGATCATGCATCAGCAGCGACTCGCGCATTTTTGCCTGATAACCATCCCCCAGGATTATGGCGGGAAAGCGATATTTCCAAGCGGCGTCAAACGCTTTAATCGTATAATCATATAACTCTTGGTGGGAGGAGGTGGAATAGACTATCCGCCATCCTTCTCCGTTCCCGCCAAATGTCACCATGTTTACCTCCTGCTGGGAGTAAATCACAGTAGCTGTAGAAGGACCGCCTCGCTGTTGTACCACTAAAACCATGGGAATACGCATCATCTCAGCCATAGACAAAGGTTCCTGGAAGAGCGTGGTTCCCGGACCGGCTGTAGCAGAAAAAACTTTTTTGCCTCCCAGCACACCGCCGATAGTAGTAAAACCGGCAGAGAGCTCGTCCTCCGTCTGCAAAAACTTTTTGTTAAACTTGGGAGCCAACCTTGTCCAGTAGTGCATGATTTCATTCTGCGGCGTAATCGGATACCCATTCATAATTTCAGCTCCTGCTGCCACCGCCGCCCAAGCCACAGCCTCATTCCCCGTCATAAATACTCTTTTTTCCGCTTTGCTCAGCTTATCCATTTGCAAACGCCTCCCGGCTAAATAATTCCGCTTTAATGACAAAAAATCTGATTCACTTCTTGCTACCAAAAGGCTTTTTCCATATACCGTTTCAAGTAACGGATAGGATTTCCGCGCCGGTCCACGCTGCCCAATTGAGTCTGGAAACGCTCCTCCACAGCAGTTGCGATAACAGGTATCCCCAAAACTTCCGCTACAGCTGCACCAAGTTCTACACCTTGATTGATTACGGCTAAATCTGTTTCGTCGCCAAGATGTGTATTGTTTACCAGTCCATCAAGCCGCTCAAACCCCTGTAAATATTCAACAATATCTTCCAGGTTAGCCGTCATTGGCCGGGAAACATTTAGCACAGCAAAAACTTTAAGCTCCGATGCTGCAAATCCCTCAAGTATATTAAACACCCGACTGCCTGAGACACCGTAACCGACATCAATAATCACATGGCCCTCTCTCTGCAGAGCCCAGCGCATTTGCGGCATCAACAAAGAGCCTGTTTCACCAAAACCCAGCACATCTTTCGTCTCCCAAGCAATAACATCCAAGCCCATGGCTTCCAACTCCCGCTTTAGCGGTCTTAGCGTATAAAAAGGTTCTACTAAATCCAGATCGACCAATGTCACCGGCAGTTCACCGCCAAGCAAAGACAAAGCTCGGTTAATCGCTACTTCACTCTTTCCGCTGGCATATTCTCCCACATATGCTTCCATAATGCGCACCTGAATATCTCCTTTTGCTGATACCAGCTTTAGCTTGTCCTAAATCAAACACTTCATTACAAGAAAAACGACCCTAGATACGCCATTTAGCTCATCCGGGCCGTACACAAACTGATCTGAATAAAACGACAGCTCCTTAATTTCACAAGAAGTCTTAATAAGATTAGCCACAATCCAAATTATACCATTGTTTTCAGTATAGCGTCAAGCTGTGTCGAAAATTGCTTTATGCTAACATCTGTTGCAACAAAAGCAGCATGGCCAACCCGGGCAGCCCTAAGTAACCTACCACTAAAACGGTAAACGCATTAACACCGATTACCGCACCAAATAAAGATCCTACCAGATTAAAAACTAAAATCAAAACAGCGCCCAAAATCCCGCTCAACATCACGCGGACCGCAAACCTAACCGGCGTTACCAGCATTTTGCCCACAAAATATAACACGAACAAACCAAAAACCGCAGCCAATATCACATTAAGGTCAATTGTTGGCACGGGCAATCCTCCTTTCACGCAATGCATCAATTGTAGCCGGCAGCCTGTAACCCTCCTTGTCAGCTTTTTTCAGTAAGAAAGTATACTTTCGTTCCGCCGCATCCATCGCATAAATAGCATAATCTACCAAATCGTGATCTGTCACATGATTAAAATGAGTCGCCGCTGCCCACCACTCAAGGCGAGCTTCTTCGACCAGTTCAAAAAAATCTTTCTCCTTTGTCCCCATGGACTCCTCTACCGGTGAAAGCTTGGACAACAGAGCTGCCCAGAAAGCGAGCACTTGCTTCTGTAAGACTACTCTCATCAAATTGATTCCTCCTCCAGACAAATTGCTATCCGGTTAGTAATCTATATGTTGTCCAATTCTTTCCTATTCCAATTCAATTGCCCCAAAATTTGTTACAGTCGTCCGGTTTTTTTGCAAAAAAAACTCGCCGGAGCATCCGGCGAAATTATCTTTTTAACACCTTATTATCCACAGTTATTAGCAAATCAACCTATATAAACACTAGAAGTCACGCCGACCTTCCATGGCGCGCGAAAGAGTAACCTCATCTGCATACTCCAAGTCGCCGCCTACCGGCAGCCCATGGGCAATACGTGTGACACGCAGCCCAAGCGGCTTTAAAATCCGGGCGATATAAAGCGCTGTGGCCTCTCCTTCGACATTGGGATTAGTGGCTAAAACAACCTCCCGGAATGACCCCTCGCTTATTCTTGTTAGCAACTCCCGAATGCGAAGCTGGTCAGGACCGATGCCGTCGATAGGGGAAATTGCGCCGCCCAAAACATGATAAAGACCTTTAAACTCCCGTGTCCGCTCTAAAGCTAACACATCGCGTGGATCCTGAACAACACAAAGCAAGGAGCGGTCACGGCGGGAATCACGACAAACAAAACAGGTTTCGTCGTCGCTAAAATTTCCGCAACTTTGACAATAGCGCGTTTTATCCCGTGCATTCACCATAGCCCTTGCCATCGTCACCACTTCTTCTCGCGGCAGCGAAAGAACAAAAAATGCTAAACGTTGTGCTGTCTTTGGCCCGACCCCGGGCAATTTCTGAAATGCTTCAATCATACGAGCAATCGGTTCGGGATAATACACGCACTAACCTCCGTCCGTTTTAGAACAACCCGGGGGGCAGGTTTAAACCGCCGGTGAGTTTTTGCATCTCCGCTGTCATCATCTCTTCCACTTTACGCAAACCTTCATTTACCGCAGCCATAATCATATCCTGCAACATTTCAAGATCAGCCGGGTCTACAGCCTCAGGGTCAATAGTTAGGCTAACCAATTCTTTTTTGCCGCTAACCTCCACACGTATCATTCCACCGCCGCTTGAGGCCATCACTGTTTTCTGTTGTAATTCCTCCTGCATTTTCAGCATTTCTTTTTGCATCTTCTGAATTTGCTTCATCATATTGCCCATATTGCCATTCATCTAAAAACCTCCTTCATTTATCTGTTCAATTCGTCAATCACCTGTCCGTGAAATATTTCCACTGCAGAACTAAACATTTCTTCCGGATCTTTTTCAACAGTAACAGCTCCGCTGCCGTTTGTCACTTTTACACAACAGACAGCAAGCTCCACACCAAAAACTTCTTTTAACACAGCTTGTAACGGCTTCTTATTTTCAGGACTGTCCATCATTTCACAATGGATCTGCGCTTCATAACGCACCTCCAAAGTACTGCCGTCACGAAAACCCACATCGCCTGATAGCAATAATGCATGCGTCTTAACGCTTTCTTTTTTTAGAAGCTCCATAACCCGGGGCCACATCCGTGTCAAACTGGGCAGGGGCTGAATCTTTTCAGTCGCTGCGGCAGACTGCTCCGGTCTGCTAATTTCCGCTGCGGCAGATTGTATCGTCACAACATTCGCCTCAGGCGCAAGCTGCGCCGCCCCTCCACCTGACAAAAAGAGACGGAAAATAGTCAACTCCCAGAGAAGACGGGGACGAGTTGTCCAGCGTACTTCCGCCAGCAACCCATGCAGCTCAGCCAATATGCCGCCGATTGTCCCCATCCCCAACGCTTCCGCCTGTTTTGTCAGCGGCTGCAACCAGTCAGGTCCAATGTTCAGCCGCTCAGCCTCTTTGCCGCATGCCAAGACTACCATCAAATCGCGGTAATAACGAACTGCCTGCTGTGTAAAATGGTACAGATCCTTTCCGGCAACAGCAACATCATCAAGCAAAAACAGTGCAGCCGACAAATCCCGCCGCAGCAAAGCCTCCGTCAACAAATGAAAGACATCTCTGCCCACGGCACCCAAAACTGCCAAAACATCTTCCTGCTCTACCTCACCGGAAGAATAAGCCAAAACCTGCTCCAACAAAGAGAGCGCATCTCGCAGTCCGCCGTTTGCCTCTTCTGCAAGCAAATATACAGCATCTTCGCTGATCGTGCGACCGTTCGACCGGGCGACGGAACGCAGCCTCTCAGCAATTTCCGCAATACCAATCAGATGAAAATCTAATCTTTGACAACGCGAAACTATGGTTGCCGGCAGCTTATGCGGCTCCGTAGTGGCCAAGACAAACAGCACTCGGCTGGGAGGATCCTCCAGGGTTTTAAGCAATGCGTTGAAGGCTTCTTGTGACAACATATGCGCTTCATCTATTATAGCCACTTTGTAACGTACTTCTACCGGCGCATAGCGAACTTTTTCGCGCAATTCCCGGATATCATCAATTCCGCGGTTTGAAGCTGCGTCAATTTCCAGCACATCCATAACACGCCCCGCTTGAATACCGAGACAAGCTGCACATAGATTGCACGGCTCACGAGCCGGACCGGCCTCACAGTTAATTGCTTTCGCAAGAATTCTCGCCACGCTAGTTTTACCGGTGCCGCGCGGGCCGCAAAACAAATAGGCATGAGCCAACCGCTCTTGTTCCAAAGCATTTTGCAAAGTCCTGGCCACATGCTCCTGTCCCACCAGCTCAGCAAAAACCTGTGGACGCCATTGCCGATAAAGTGCCTGATACATACAAAACCACCCGCCGTCTTCCTTCTAACTCCTAATTCAGCGCTTGCGTCCGAAAATCCTCTAGACTATCCTGACTTTTGGCAAATATTCATCATGTTACAAAATTCCCTCTCCCTCTGGGAGAGGGTAGGGTGAGGGCAGCGCTCATATTATTTGCCGTGCAATAAAAAATTCCCCAAATTTAAAGGGGAATTCTTTAAAGTTAATGATCGTGCACCCGCCTTTGACCCGTTTTCCCAGGCGTTACCCTGGTAGTTAGCTCAAACCAGGCTACCCCGTAACACCCGCAAGAACTTGCTTACCGCTGCTTCCTTCCGGACCTGACGGGGTTTACAAACTTGCGCCGCACGAGACCCGACCGTCAACACCACTTACCGGGGTCAGACCCTAAAATCCGGGGCCGGGGACAGGAATTCGACCCTGCTATAGCGGGTTGCAGGTACAGGGCACCGCTACCTCCCCATCTAGCACGACCAAACTTTATAGAAAAATATGGCGGAGAGAGAGGGATTCGAACCCTCGAGACAAGGTTTTGCCCCATCTACTCGCTTTCCAGGCGAGCGCCTTCGTCCAGCTCAGCCATCTCTCCGGAGTACAAAATCGAAACCTCACTTTTTCAAAAGCAAGGAATCCACCTCGACATTAATATATTCTACTACTCTTTTAGCTCTTTTTCAAGTAGCTAATGCTGCCAAATTTAAAAGGCAGGTCAAAACCTGGCTACTCGCTCATTTCATAAGCACCATTTAAAGCATAAACCTGAGTTTCCCAAACTCTCCGGTAGCGCTCCCCATTTACCACAGGCTTACGGAACATTTTCTGCAATAACTCCATCTGAGCTTCGGTGCTACCCTGCCTACTGTAAAGCTGAAGAGCAAATTTGGAAAAATCTCTGACCATAAAATCAAAAATCTGATCAACCAAGTCGTCATCTAATTGATAAATGTCAGCGTTTTCTAAAATCAACTGCCCATAAACTATCAGTGTGAAAATTTCACCCAACCCCAAAAGAAAATCTGTGTCCTGACGCTGTGCTTCATCAGGCGTAGCCTTAGCCAACATATTTTTAAACAATGCTATCTGCTCCCGAAACACTACGATATTGGGCAAATCCCTGCTCTCGTAAGCAAGATTATAATCGTGGAAACATATTTTATTTAAACCCCGCGCAGGTCCCTGCGCAAACAAAAAATCGTCATTAGCTGGCTGATCCTGCTTTGGCAACTCCGGATAGACGGCGCTGTTGAAGAAATAGTTAGCCATAAATTTAACAATCAGCGCAATATTAACATGAACAGTCCCTTCCAGCTTTGGCAACGCGCGGATATCCCTGGCAGCCATTTCAAAATATGTATCTGCCTCAAAACCTTTTGCCGCAATCACATCCCAGAGCAAATTAATTACTTCCTCGCCCTGGGTTGTAACTTTCATTTTCACCGTAGGATTATATAAAAGATACCGCCTGTCTTGCGGAGAAGCAGCCCGCATATAATCTGCGGCCCGCAGCGCAAAAAGTTTCATGGCAACTAAGCGGCTATAGGCCTCTGTGAACATTTGCCTTACATGCGGAAAATCTGTAACATACATGCCGTAAAGCCGACGATTAGCCGCATGATTTATTGCCTCATAAAAAGCGTGAGTGCAGATGCCAATAGATGCCCAACCTAAGTTGTATTTGCCCACATTTACAGTATTTAAGGCTGCGTCCCATGCTTCTTCACCCTGTGATAAAAGGTCGCTCTCCGACACAGGGTAATCGTGCAACCTAAAATCTGCCACATAGGACTGGGAATTCACTACATTTTTGACAAGTTCATACTTTCGGTTTCGATAGTTGGCCACAAAAAACACATACTCTCCGCTCTCACCCATCTTCCCAAAGGTGGAAACCATCTCTGCTGCATTACCATTGCCGATATAATACTTTTCTCCATTGGCCAGAAAACTTCCATCCGGCTGTGGCGAGAGTCTCATCTCAGTTGCGTAGATATCAGCGCCATGCTGTCGCTCCGACAAACCAAAGGCAAACAGCTCCCCATTTTTTAAAAGCTGAGCCGCTTTCCGTTTCGCCCCCTCGTTACGACTCATCCAAATCGGTCCCAGCCCAAGGATGGAAACCTGCCAGGTATACCAATAATGAAGGCCATAGAATGCCAACACCTCGTTAAATGCGCAATTTCGCCAAGTATCCCAGCGACATTGGCCCTCACCATATTGCGGTGGTGTCAGCAATGTGTATAAAAGCTCGTTTTCCTTAAAAAATTGGATAAGGTCATCATACCAAACCCGTTCCCGGTCATCCTTCTTCAACTGCCTTTTACCTTTATCCTCAAAGAAAGCAACTACTTTCAAGACTATTTCGCGCGTTGCCTCATCGCCACAGCTATCCTGCAGCTGGCTTGGGTTTAATAAAATCACTACTTCCACCTCCAAGTTTGTTTCCCTGAATAAATATTATAGAATACAATTAATTCTGGCAAGTTAAATCTTTTTCAGAAGCAATAAAAAAGCCCCACATTTCAGGGGGCGGAGGCTAGAACATCTTCTTTTTCAGCCGGACTGAGCGTGGGCTGTTACCTATAATTAGTAAACTGCAATTCCTGGCCGTAATCTTGCTCTCTTAGAAACGCGATGACTTGCTGCAGGTCGTCCCGATTTTTCCCGGAAATCCGAATTTGGTCTTCCATAATTTGCGATTGAACCTTTAACTTCAACCCTTTGATATCCTTGATTATCTGTTTGGCCGTCTCTACTTCAAGACCCTGTTTTAACTTAATCATCTGCCGCACCGTACCGCCTCCGGCATTTTCCAGCTTACCGTAATCCAAATTTTGAATTGGCACTTGCCTGCGCAGCAATTTTGTCTGCAAAATATCAATTACACTTTTTAATCTAAAATCATCTTCAGCCACAATTTTCAAAGCATCCTCTTCCAGACTTACAGCAGCCTTACTGTTCTTAAAGTCATAGCGCTGCTGTATTTCCTTATTCGTCTGGTTAATCGCGTTGTCTACTTCTTGCATATTCACTTTGGAAACAACATCAAAAGACTCATCTTTAGCCATAATCCCCAACCCCTTCCCTTTTGAACACAGTGTCTATTCAAATAGGTCGACCAAATCACGTAATGCACGTGGCAGAATTTTACGATGTACTAATTTTCCAAAATGTTTCCTCTTCAAACCCGACAAAGCCTCTCTTGCATTTTAATAATGGCACAAAATGCTTATTGTTACAAGGATTATGTGCTTAAATTAAAATTTTGCTTTATCGTCTACGCATACTCCCTTATTTACACAAGCTGCGCAAAAAATATAAATCAAAAAAAGGCATGGTGTTATGCTCCATGTCGCTGTAGTAGTAACGTTGGTTATATGAGTCCGTACTTTTTAGTTATTTCTTTTAGCTCATCGACCCATTCTTTAAGCGGAATTTCCTTGTTTGTTTCATTTGCTCGGATAGCATTTCTTGCAACATCACGAAGTAAGATCAGAGCCATATCAAGCTGCTTAAGTATCATTTTGCCGTTTTCGCCTAATTCGTTGCCAAGGTTTATTTCCGATTGAGATATTTTATGTAGACTTTGAAAATGTTTGATTTTCTCTAAAACGGATTTATCCGAAACAAATTCCTCAAGAGTTAAATCACGCCTGAGAGAATTGCATTTTTGACAGGCAGGGATAATATTGCCCTTAATGAATCGACCACCTTTTGATGATGGTATCAAGTGATCCGCCGATAACTGAATTGTATCGCCACTCATTCCGCAATACGCACAGCAGTTATTGAATTGCTTGAAACTATATTCATAAGCCGAAGGATCGTTATTGGATAAAAGCAAGCCATCAAGTATAGCTTTCTTAAATCTGCCTTTGCCAACGCCAAGCTGCTGAGTTAAAGAATTTCGCTTACCCATTATCCAACCTCCTTGCAATTACTGAAGCACCTATATCTATCACAGCCACACCCCTATAACATCATACATCCGCTTTGTCGCTTTTCTGCGCTTGGCATAAGCCAGAAGGTTCTTAATATTTTTTTTTGGATCAGTGAGGTATGCCTGAACCGCTTTATTAAAAGTTTCCTTATCCATGTCAGATTCGTATTTGAGGCACTCGCAAATAAGCCTGTCCCGGTCAAAGATTTTCATAATACAACCATCAATCTCTATAGTGGTTACACCGTAAGAGAGGCGCTCCGGTGTTACAAAGAACGGGTTTACATGAGGATAATCCATTTTGAACCGGGAGCGGGAAGCATTTTTACTTATGATGATATCCCATTGCATTGGCGTCCTGTCGCTGTATCCATAATAGAAAAGAGCGGTATTAAGCCAGAGCACACCATCAGGAAAGAGGCGGGCAACAATGGCCGCTTCGTCTAGATCGTCCGATGGAAAACGATAATACCCTGTCTTGATTTTTTCAATAACTCCGTTTTTGATCAGACGCTTTATATCCGTGGAGTCGATTTTAAGCGAAGAAAGCTGCGAGGTTTTAAGCACCCCGTTGTTGCTTTCAAATACTTTTTTAAGTTCATTTTTATCCATTTGAATCACCACTAAATCACCGACAAAAACATACAAACGTCGGTATTTTGGCGTTATTATAACAAAGAGCATGGGGTGATGTCAACACTAATTTACCGACAAAAAATTATATTTGTCGGTAAATTAGTGTTCTCCACAAGGTCGCGCATACCGCGCGCGCACAAAAAAAGCCTGTCGTATATTTAACAGGCCTTGGATTGCTGGTGGGGCTAAAAGCCCCAAAATGGCGGAGGGGGCGGGATTCGAACCCGCGTGCGATTGCTCGCAAACTGATTTCGAGTCAGCCCCGTTATGACCACTTCGATACCCCTCCGTATATAGTTTGACTGCCGAAGCAGAAAAACGCTTTCCAAAAAACTGAAATTATAAACTTTCTGCTACTTACGACGGCTCCGGAAAAATTGCTGCATCAGCTTGGCAGCCTCTTCGGCCAAAATACCGCCTGTAACTTCAAGCCGATGATTTAAACGATCATCTTCAGTAATAGCATAAAGAGAATGAACAGCACCCGCTTTTAAATCCAAGGCACCGTAAACAAGTCGGGATACCCGTGCCTGAACCAAAGCGCCGGCACACATAGGGCAAGGTTCGATAGTGACGTAGAGCGTAGTATTTGACAGTCGCCAGCCCCCAAGCCTTCTTGCCGCTTCCCGCAAAGCTACAACCTCAGCATGAGCTGTGGGATCTGCATGTTCCTCACGCAAATTATGACCCCGAGCTATGATTTGTCTGTCAAGAACAAGTACCGCGCCGATTGGCACCTCTCCTTTATCAAAAGCTTTACGGGCCTCGAAGAGTGCCTCGTGCATAAATTCCTGGTCTGTCAAGCTTATCACTCTCAACCGCATCATTGATAAAATGCCAATGCGTTAAGCATTGGCATTTTTAGCTGCCGAAACAACCGGCAAACAGCGCAAACCGAGCCTGCGAAAAAAGAAGAGCATAACTACATAGCCAACCACAAACAGTATATCCCAAGCTCACAGACTTAGTCAAGCATTTACATTAATCCCTGTGCATAGCCTGCAATCAAACTTGCCTAGACCGCCGAGAACAGAATTACACACCTTGCCTTTTAATTTCCCCTATATTCCCATGACCAAAGTTGCAATGCCGAAATAAATAACAAGACCGGTGATGTCTTTTATGGTAGTTATAAGCGGTGCTGACACAACGGCGGGATCAACCCCGAAACGATCAAATATTACAGGCATAAAAGCACCAACAAAAGATGACACGGTAATAGTGGCAATCATAGCGCCGCCTACGGCTACGCCTATCATGGGTACACCCTGCCATAGTTGACCCGCTGCGCCAATTACAACACCACAAATGACACCCATCGTTATCCCGATTACTACTTCTCGCATAAGACATTTCCAAACATTCTTATTATTGATATCTCCGGTTGCCAGACCCCTGATGACAATCGTCGAAGTCTGAATACCTACATCGCCACCCATATCCATAATTACCGGTATAAACATCGCCAGCACAATGACGGCAGTCAACGCTTCCTCGAAAACTCCGATAACGCCGCCCGCAAGCAGTCCGCCAAAAAGAGTTATGATAAGCCACGGGAGGCGGAAGCGTATGGCGTTAAGCACAGAAACCTGCAACAATTTATCCTTCATGGTAGTGCCGTGAACTGCCGCCATCAGATAAAAGTCCTCGGTATTTTCTTTCTCAATCACCTTGACCACATCATCTACGGTGATTATTCCAACTAATCTACGTTCATGGTCTACCACCGGCAGGCTCAATAAATCGTATTTTTTGAACACAGAAGCAATATATTCCTGATCTTCATGAGTATTTACCGATACTAACTCTTTGCGCATAATATCTTCAATTACAGTTTCCGGTGAGGCCATGATAAGATCTTTGAGTGATACCGATCCTTCAAGCTTTCTGTGTGAATCAACGCAATAGCAGGTATATATTGTTTCCTTATCGAGAGCAGTTGTACGTATTCTTTCGAATGCCTGTGCCACAGTCATCTGTTTATTTAAATCAACGAACTCAATGGTCATCAAAGAGCCTGCGGAGTTATTGGGGTATTTCAGGAATTGGTTAACAAGCTTTCTTTCGGTTTCGGTAGAATTTTTGAGTATCTTCTTAACTAGATTAGCCGGCATTTCCTCTAGAAAGTCAATTTTATCGTCGAAAAACAATCCGTTTACTATTTCAGACAGTTCATCTTCGTTGGTAAGCTTGGAAATTGCAGATTGTTTTTCAGTCGACAAGTGCGCGAAAACATCAACGGCCATATCCTTTGAAAGAAGACGGAAAGCGAGGATTGAGTTTTTATCATCAGTGTGTTCCAGAAGCTCTGCAATATCGGCAGCAAACATCTCTGATAATACGTTTTTAAGGGTTGCGTAATCCTTCATTGATGAGAGCTTCGTAAGTTCTTTTAATGTCATGATGAAACCTCCTGTCAAATAAAAAAGACTTGAACATATTGCGCCATTTTTCCTTTCCGCATCAGAACATAAAGGAAACAGACAGCAATACGTAAGCCCATTAAGTGGCAGAAGGAATGACCAAGTGAATTATAATCAAATCCAAGCTGACTCAATGAGGTAATAGTGCATGCCCTTCCCAATAGTTCTGTTCGGTTCTTTGAAATTGCCTGATAAACTACTAGGATCGGCGTCCACACTATCACCTCCTAACCATGGCAAAAGTAGTTCCAACAGCGGTACCCAGCGCGATTGTGGCATAATGGGTTTGGGTAAAACCAAAACGATTCAGGGATGTTACCGCCTACGCCAACTTACCATAAAACACCCAATAAGTCAATGACCTAAGAACCATCATGCAATTGAAACTTTTTTAACATTGGGCAACCTCCCTTCACTCTTAAAACATTCTATCAGCAGGATGAACATGTAGCAATAATTTTTACGCCAAGTCAAGCGCACGAAAAAACCACAAGGGCAAAAAGCTCTCATGGTTCAAGCTTTTCTAAATGGCGCGCCCGGGAGGATTCGAACCTCCGACCTCCTGATTCGTAGTCAGTTACTCTATCCGACTGAGCTACGGGCGCGTAAAGAGATAGTAACACATTCTCCTTGTAAAATCAAGTTTTTAGCCTCTTTTTTTTAAGCACCGCCCGCAGGCATCGCCTTGACTCCATGTGGCCAGTCTTTCATTACCGGCTGATAGCCCTGCCGCCTAATCATTTCTTTTATTTCCCCTATTCCCCGCTCATCAGCAACGGGAAACTGCTGATTGCCTTTTTTTTCTGCGGCAAAATAACCGCCTACCGTAGTTTTTGAACCTACTGACATGGTAGTTACACCTAAAGGCAAAAGATGATCACGCAACTGCGCACGTTCACGGGTAGAGATAGTAATGCCGGCTTGGGGCAAGAAAAGACGAAAAGCCAAGAGAATCTGCACCAATTCTTTATCATTTACCGGGCAGGGAACGCTAAAGCCCTCATGACTTGCACGAACCCTTGGCAGAGAGATAGCAATTTCAGTCGCAGGGTATTGCTTTTGCAAATAATAAGCGTGCAAACCTGCCCAAAAAGCTTCCTGCCGCCAAGGGGCAAGCCCAAATAAGGCTCCGATGTTAATCCGACGCATCCCGGCTTGGCAGGCTCTTTCCGCTGCGTGCAAACGATTGAAATAGTCACGCTTCGGACCGGCAAGATGAAGCTTGGCATAACTCTCCTGCCGGTAAGTTTCTTGGTAAAGAGTAAGACTCTCTGCCCCTGACTGAATCATCTGCGCATACTCTTCGACACTTAAAGTATAAATCTCAAGACCAAGGGATGCGAAATAAGGCTGAAGTATCCGAAGACAGTCTGACAGATAAGCGGTAGTAGCGTGAGTACAGGACTCCCCGGTTAAAAGGAGCAAATGTCTAATGCCTGTGGCAGCAATACTTTTGCCTTCGGCTTCCACTTCGTCAATGCTCAACTGCTCCCGAACAATCTGCTTCCCGGCGTGAAATTGGCAATAAAGACACTGATTGATACAGTAATTGCTCAGATAAAGCGGTGTATAAAGCAAGATATTCCGACCAAAATGCTTAATAGTCAACAGCCTGGCTTTTTGAGCCATGGGCTCAAGCAAAGTTTCCGCCGCAGGAGAAAGGAGCAAGAGGAAATCTGCGGGAGAGATGCTTTCCTTAGCCAGGAGCATCCTTGCCTTACTGCTATCTGTTGATTCAAGTCCCTGCCAAAATTCCTGCCGGTCATAACGCTCCATGTACTGTGCAAAACTCATCAGAACACCACCTTAATCAAGAAAACCGGTCAAAGGTGAACTGGCACGGGCATAACTCGTTTCCCCACCCATTCCCGCCAAATAAGCTAATCTCCCCGACTCTACCGCTAAGCGAAACGCCCGTGCCATCGCTACCGCATCATCGGCTGTGGCAATAGCAGTGTTTAACAATACTGCCGATGCCCCCATTTCCATTGCCTCCGCCGCATGGCTCGGTCTGCCGATTCCGGCATCCACTATTACCGGCACATGACACTCTTCAATGATAATATTGATAAGCTCCTTCAATTTTAAGCCTCGGTTGGTGCCGATTGGTGCCCCTAGTGGCATCACAGCCGCTGCCCCAACCGCTTCCAGCGATTTTGCCACCATCAAATCAGGCGACATATACGGAAGCACGGTAAACCCATCCTTCACCAATTGTTCGGTGGCTTTTAAAGTTTCGTAATTATCGGGCAACAGATATTTTTGATCGGAGATCACTTCGATTTTCACCCAGTCGCCGCAGCCGCCAGCTCTGGCAATGTGAGCCAGCCGGATAGCCTCTGCGGCTGTACGTGCGCCTGAAGTATTAGGCATGACAATCGTTCCGTCTGGAATAAAATCTAAAATATTTTCCTCGCGCTGATCAAAGTCAACACGACGCAAAGCGACAGTCACAACCTGCGTCCCGGCAGCCTCAATTACCTGCTTCATTTTTGGCAGCGGAATTTTGCCTGTGCCAAGGAATAATCTGCTTGAGATTGAGGAATTACCGATTGTTAGCAAATCTTTAGCCAAGCTCAACCACCTCCCAAAAATTTCAAAATTTCAAGTTGGTCTCCTTCGTTTAAGATGGTTTCCGACAATAAAGAACGCTCGATAATCTCAAAGTTTAACTGCACTACCACATAGGATGCGTCAAGCTCCTTTTGGCTTAATAACTGTTTTATTGTACAATTCTCCGGCACTTTTTCCTGCCGGCCGTTAACTTTTACGCAAACCATCTCTGTTTCCTCCTTGCTTTTTGCGCTGAAAGACCCTTAACTGCCGTATGTCCAGGCAGTCCGGAAAACACCCGCTTAACTTACGCTTTTTTTGCCGCAATACGCGCCTTAAACCTTCTTGCTGCTCCCACAACATCTTCGGCGGCTACAACCGCCCTAATAACTGCGACATTGCTGGCACCGGCGTCAAGAACCTGTTCAAGATTGGTTTCATCAATCCCCCCGATAGCCACAAAAGGGACTGTTAACCGGCGTGACACATTCGCAACCAACTCCAAGCCTACCGGCAGCGCTTCAGGTTTGGTGGGTGTAGTAAAAACCGGACCAACACCCAGATAGTCAAGCGGCAAAGCGGCGGCCGCCAGTGCCTGTTCCAAAGAATGAGTGGAAAGACCGATGATTTTTTTAGACCCGAGTTTTGCCCGAGCTTCGCTAACAGGCAGATCATCCTGACCAAGATGTACTCCGTCAGCATCAATCGCTAAAGCAACATCTACATGGTCATTAATAATAAAAGTGGCGCAATACCGTCGAGCCAGCTCCTGAAGTTTGCTGCCAACTTCCACCATTTCCCTGACAGTCATATTTTTTTCGCGCAACTGAATGACTGTGGCGCCACCAACCAGAGCATCCTCCATCACCTTCAGCAATTCCCGATCGGGAGTAAAACATTGCCCGCTGATTACATATAGAGACAAATCTAAATTTTTCATAACTCACCCTCCGGTTTGAAATAAAGACATAAAAACCGTGGACCCTGCTGTCCACGGTAAATGCCGGCATTTTTACCGTCTGCCCGATCCTTCCCTCCGCTGGTATTACCCATCTCAGGTTCAAAGAGTTGGCCAAGTTTATCGCCCTTGCCTCTCAACTCGCGCTTGCGAGTACCCCTAGGTTTCTTCAATTACTTACATTGTAGATAAAGTTGCCCTCCTTTGTCAAGTTGTTACCGA
>JAGXRV010000073.1 GCA_018335695.1 Clostridium sp. | reverse complement strand
TATTCAATAATAATGTAATTACGGAGGTTGTCGGGGTGCGCTACAGTTATTACCCGGGATGTACTCTAAAGACAATGGCGAAGGTTTATGAGGATACAACATTGTCAACAGCGAAGGCATTGGGGTTAGATTTGCATGAAATAAAAGAGTGGCAGTGCTGCGGAGCCTTATACCCGCTCAATACTGATGAAATTTTCTCGTTTTTTTCACCGGTCAGAGCCTTGCTTCAGGCTAGGGGAGCCGGAGAGGATAAGTTGCTTACGCTTTGTGCCGGCTGTTACAACGTTTTTAAGCGTACCAACAGAGCCGTGCGTGAGGATAAGGAGCTGCGCCGTAAGATTAACGCCTTCCTGGAAGAGGATTACATGGGTGAAGTGGATGTGGTCCATTATCTGGAAGTGCTGAAAAATGACTTGGGTTTCGAGATCTTGGCTGAAAGGGTAAAAAAGAGACTGACAGGCAGGAAATTTGCGCCTTATTACGGCTGTCTGCTCTTAAAACCAAGGGCTGAGATGGACTTGGATGATGTGGAAAATCCCACGATTTTTGAAAATTTTCTCAGCGCTCTAGGGGCTGCGGCGGTAGAGTACCCCTATAAGACAGAATGTTGCGGCTCCTACCTGTCAATGGCAAATGAGGAGATTGCCTCCACCGCAGTGGGAAGAATCCTTAATTCCGCCTATAAAAACGGTGCAGAATCCTTTGTGGTCGCCTGTCCGTTATGCAAGTACAATCTGGAAGAATATCAGAAAGAATTATTTGCAGTCGGCAGAGAGGCTAATCCCAAGCTGCCTGTCTATTACTTCACTGAGATTCTCGCGGAGGCGCTTGCTCTATAAGTTGTGACAAAGAATGTGAGGGAAAAGAATGAGGGTTACAGCAGAGGAGATTAACAGTACCCTAGTCAGGGAAGTGGAAGAAGTAAGCGGGCAGAAGGTATCGGCATGTTTCCAGTGCGGTAAGTGCAGCGGCGGCTGTCCCGTTGTTTTAAGTATGGATGTTTTGCCTCACCAAGTCCTCCGTTACGCACAACTCGGTTTGGTGGATAAACTTTTGCATTGCAAAACTTTATGGATCTGTGCATCTTGTCAGACTTGCGACTCGCGTTGTCCACAGAACGTGGATATTCCCAAAGTGATTGAAGCACTCCGTTTGCTTGTACTGCGAAATAAAGGCGGCAACTACCTTCACCCGCACGACCTGTCGGCTAAAGTGCTGAAAAATGCGCCTCAGCAAGGGCTGGTTAGTGCGTTCCGCAAATACGCTAAGTAAGAAAGTCTAATCGGGAGGGGATTGCGGTGAAGAGAATTGGTGTCTTTATCTGCTGGTGCGGTTCTAATATTGCCGGCACATTAGAGATTGATAAAATGGTTGCCGCAGCCAAAACGATGAGCGGCGTCGTTTATGTTGACCAGAATAAGTATACCTGCTCCGAAATCGGGCAGGCAATGATCAGAGATGCTATCAAAGAATATAGCCTAAATAGGGTCGTTATCGCTGCCTGTTCGCCGCGGATGCACGAAAATACATTTCGCAAAACGGTAGTATCTGCCGGGCTAAACCCATACTATCTGGAAATTGCTAACATCCGCGAACAATGTTCCTGGGTTCATAAGGACAGGGAAGCCGGTACGGCAAAAGCAATTTCTCTGATTCGCACGGCAGTGGCTAAAGCAGCCATGAACGAGGCGTTATTTGCTGTCGAAATGCCGATTATCCGTCGTGCTCTTGTTATCGGCGGCGGTATCGCCGGCATTCAGGCAGCGCTCGATATTGCTGACACCGGTTTTGAAGTCGATCTGGTGGAGCGCGAGCCAAGCATCGGTGGCCGTATGGCGCAGCTTGATAAGACTTTTCCCACTCTGGACTGTTCGGCCTGTATCCTGACACCAAAAATGGTCGATGTGGCTCAACACGAGAAGATTAAGCTGTACACCTACGCCGAAGTTGAAAAAGTTGAAGGCTATCTGGGTAATTTTACTGTTACTATCCGGCAGAAGGCGCGAAGTGTTGATTTGCAGAAGTGTACCGGCTGCGGCGAATGTTTGGCTAAGTGCCCGTCAAAAGTTGCCAGTGAGTTTGAAGAAGGGCTGGTTCAGCGTCGGGCAATATATACGCCTTTCCCGCAGGCGGTGCCTAATAAGCCAGCGATCGACCGTGCACATTGCCGCTATTTTACATCCGGAAAGTGTAAGGTCTGCCAAAAAGTCTGTCCTGCCGAGGCGATTGATTATGCAATGGAAGATTTGCTGCTGACAAACGGCTATGGTGCGATTGTGGTGGCGACCGGTTTTGACATCCATAAGTTAAATGATTACGGAGAGTATGCGTACGGCAAACACCCGGATGTGCTTACGAGTCTTGAGTTTGAGCGATTGCTTAATGCTTCCGGCCCGACAGGCGGCAAAATTTTGCGTCCTTCCGACGGTAAGGCGCCTGAAACTGTCGCATTTATTCAGTGTGTCGGTTCCAGGGACAAAGCAAAAGGTAATCCTTATTGTGCGAAGGTTTGCTGTATGTATACAGCAAAGCACGCCATTTTGCTAAGTGAGAAAGTTCCCGGTTCGAAAGCTTATGTTTTTTATATTGATGTTCGCACGGCAGGCAAAGATTACGAAGAATTCTACAACCGCGCCTATGAAGAATGCAATGCCGGTTATATAAAAGGGAATGTTTCCAAAGTCTTTCCCGATGGCGATAAATTGCTGGTGCGCAGTGTCGATGTATTAAGCGGCGCTTTGCTTGAACTGCGGGTAGATATGGTGGTGCTCGCGGCGTCGGTCGACGCACGCGCAGATGCCAAAGAATTGGCTAAGAAATTGGCGATAACTGTTAATGAGCATAAGTTTTTTACTGAGGCTCATCCGAAACTGCGTCCTGTCGATACCCAGACGGCAGGTATCTTTTTGGCAGGGATGTGCCAGGGGCCGAAAGATATCCCGGAAACTGTGGCACAGGCGTCTGCCGCCGCAGTAAAAGTGGCGGCAATCTTTAGTAAACAGAGCCTACTGAGCAATCCAATTGTGGCGGAAATTGATCAGAGGCTTTGTTCAGGCGATATGTCCTGTATGACAGTCTGCCCTTTTAATGCTATTTCTGAACAAGTAGTTGAAGAGCGACGGGGACGGGAAACAGTGTCGAGGAAGATTGCCAAGGTTAATGCTGCTTTATGCCAAGGTTGCGGTTCCTGCACGGTTGCCTGTCGTCCCGGAGCAATTAATCTTAAAGGTTTCACCGATCAGCAGATTTTGGCGGAGGTTGATGCGATATGCCTGTAACCAATGAGGGTTTTGAGCCGGTGATCGTAGCCTTTTGCTGCAACTGGTGCAGTTACGCAGGCGCCGACTTGGCCGGCATTAACCGGATGAGTTATTCCAGCAATGTCAGGATTATCCGCGTGCCATGTTCCAGCCGGGTCAATCCCAGCTTTATTATTCGTGCTTTCCAGCGCGGTGCAGACGGAGTGCTGGTGACCGGCTGTCATCCGGGTGATTGTCATTACCATAGCGGTAATTTCTTTACCCGGCGGCGTCTTTCTGTGCTAAAACAGTTGATGGAATATTTGGGTATTGAGCCTCAACGTTTCCAAGTTCGCTGGATATCCGGTTCGGAAGGCGCTAAATTTGCCATGGTGATGAATTCCGTTGCGGAGGAAATTAGACGGCTTGGACCTAACAGAAAGTTGAGGGATGTCCGCTGAAAGAATACACCGCAAAAATTCGCCTAATAGCTGAAGAGGCTTTAAAAAACCGGCAAGTGGCAGCCGTTATCGGTTGGCGCAAGAAGGATTTTTGGTGGCAGTCGCCGGTAGTTTTCTTGGAGGACCCAGCCGATGCGCACCGGCTGGTTTGGGACCCTTTCACGATCTATAGCCCGGTAAAATTCCTGCTGGATTGGCAAGAGAGATGCAACGCCAAGGTTGGTATCTTCGTAAAAGGCTGTGATTCCCGCGGGATTAACCGTCTTCTGCAAGATAAGCGCTTGGAGCGCGAGCGGGTGGTAGTATATGGTCTGCCGTGCGGCGGCAAAGCAGATGCTGAGAAGATTCGCGCTTCATTCCCGGCTAAAGAGATTAAAAGCGTAAGTCTGCTTGGCGAGCAACTGGTTCTGGCAGTCGGCGATAAAGAAGAACGTATTGCAGCGGAAGCATATCTGCTTGACAAATGTTTGACTTGCCGCCATCCTAACCCGGTTGTTTATGACCAACTGGTCTGGGAAGAAGTTTTGCCGCGGCAGAAGGCTGACGAAAGCCGTTTTGCGCGTGTGCAAGCGGTGACGTCTATGGCATCGGAGGAAAGGTTTGCTTATTGGCAGCGGCAATTTGAGCGTTGTATCCGTTGCTTTGCTTGCCGTAATACTTGTCCCGCCTGTAATTGTCGCGTTTGCATTTTTGACCAGGCTGAGCCGCGTTGGCTCGGCAAAGCAAATGACCCGGCTGATACGCTAAACTATCAGATTATCCGCGCATTTCATGTGGCGGGCCGCTGTTTTGAGTGTGGCGAGTGTGAGCGTATCTGTCCTGCCGGTGTGCCGCTGCAAGAAATAAATCGCAGATTGATTAAAGATATGAATGAAGCGTATGGCGACTATGAAGCAGGCTTAGACGTGACAGACCAGCCGCCTTTAGGCACATACCGCGGTGAAGATCCGGCCGGCTTCGATGAAAGTTAGGGGGTGGAGCGCAAATGAAAAAAGTAGCCAAGACGAAACTTTCAGAGCTTTTTTCGTCCATGGCGGCCGAGGCTAAGCTGTATGTTCCTGCTCTCTCAGACGGCATAGTTAATTTTACGCTTTGGCAGGAAGGACTGACTGTGACGCTTACGGCGCTCAATGTGCTTGTGCCCCCGAAGAAGTTTTTCTATCCGCAAACTGAAACGGTGCTAAAATATGAATGGGGAGAAGATTTGCAGCTTGAAGACTTTGCCTGTAAAGCGGGAGAGAAAACGATTCTTTTTGCCGCCCGCCCCTGTGATGTTTCCAGTTTTGCGATGATGGATAAGGTCTATTTGGATGAGCCGCCTGACGAGGCGTATCGTCGCCGCCGGGAAAATACGACTGTGATCGCCCTAGGGTGCGGCGAACCTGATGAAACCTGCTTTTGCCGCTCTTTTGATATCGATGCCGCAAAAGCTCCCGGGGCTGATGTGTTGGCAATCGACATAGGTCTTGAGCTGGTGTTAGTTGCGCAGACAGAAAAAGGAGAAAAGCTGGTCAGCGCTCAAAACGGCTTATTGAGCGAGGCAACCTCCGGCGACGAAAATAGAGTTAAAGATGAGCAGGAAAAAATTGAAGGGCGGTATGTGACAAGCGTAAGCCTCCGGGGAATGATGGAGAAACTTGACGGAATGTTTGCTGCCGACTACTGGGAGCAGCTTTATAAGCGTTGTATCGGTTGCGGAACATGCACATTTCTCTGTCCTACCTGTCACTGTTTTGATCTTCAGGAATATGCCGCAGGTAACCGCGGCGAACGAATTCGCTGTTGGGATGCCTGTATGTTTGCTGATTTTACGCAAATGGCAGGCGGACATAATCCGCGGCCGTCCCAGAAAGAGCGGGTTCGCCAGCGTTTTATGCATAAGCTAAATTATTTCCCCCGTCAACACGGTGATTATGCTTGTGTCGGTTGCGGCCGCTGTGTGCGCAAATGTCCCGTTAGCCTTGATATTTTGGAAGTTATCCGCGAGGCGGGAGGTGCAGACGATGGGATGTAAGCAAAATCCGCTGCTGCCCGGTAAAGCAATCGTTAAAGAAATCCGCCAGGAAACGCCGGATGTAAAAACGTTGCGTGTGACAGCCGCCGACGGCGGGGAGTTGTTTGATTATCAGCCGGGTCAATGTGCTATGGTTTCCCTTTTTCCTGTAGGCGAAGCGTTGTTTTCCATCACTTCTACGCCTACGCGCAAAGGCTACTTAGAGTTCAGCATTAAAAATACCGGTATGCTGACCCGTGCGCTGCATGAAATCGAGCCGGGCGCTTTCATCGGTCTGCGCGGACCTTATGGCAAAGGTTTTCCTTACGACTTGATGAAGGGTAAAGATTTGCTCTTCATCGGTGGCGGAATCGCTCTTGCTCCGCTGCGTTCCCTGATCAATTATTGTCTGGATAACAGGCAAGAATACGGCAAAATCGAAATCATCTACGGAGCACGTTCAGCCAAAGATTTGGTTCAGCGAGTGGAATTGCTGGAAAACTGGCCTAAATGCACTGATACGCATGTTTATTTGACGGTTGATGCAGCTTCCCCCGACTGGACTGGCAATGTAGGTTTTGTGCCGGCATTTCTGGAGCAGCTAAACCCCAGCCCGGCAGGCAAAATAACGATTACTTGCGGTCCGCCGGTAATGATTAAATTTGTGCTGCAGAGTTTGGCTAAAATGAATTATCAGCCGGAAAATATCATTACCACGCTGGAAATGAAGATGAAGTGCGGTATCGGTAAATGCGGCCGCTGCAATATCGGTGATAAATATGTCTGCAAAGACGGTCCGGTCTTTTCCTTAGCCCAGCTTCAGCAACTGCCGGCTGAATACTAACGAAAAAGCAGCAGAAGCAACAACAAATCCCCTCTCCCTCACCCTAACCTCTCCCCCTGGGAGAGGGTAGGGTGAGGGAGAGGGTAGGGTGAGGGAGAGGTTAGGGTGAGGGGATGTTTGCGGCCTTGTTGTGGTGCCGCAGAACCATCCCCCTCTCCCCCTGGGAGAGGGTAGGGTGAGGGAAGAGGTTAGGGTGAGGGGATGTTTGCGGCCTTGTTGTGGTGCCGCAGAACCATCCCCCTCTCCCCCTGGGAGAGGGTAGGGTGAGGGAAGAGGTTAGGGTGAGGGGATGTTTACGGCCTTACTGTGGTGCCGCAGAACCATCCCCCTCTCCCCCTGGGAGAGGGTAGGGTGAGGGAGAGGGTAGGGTGAGGGGATGTTTGCGGCCTTGTTGTGGTGCCGCAGGCTTTAGAGCTTAGAATTATAAGCCGAGATACTCCTGAATGGGAACGTGGTTTACACTGCCACCTTTTTTAAGGGTCTCCATGACGTGCAGGATTGCTTTGGAAGTGTCCAGGGATGTGAGGCAAGGAATGTTTAACTCCACAGCGGCTCGGCGGATTCGGAAACCGTCACGTTGCGGGGTTTTTCCTTTAGTTAAGGTGTTAAACACGACATCTACTTTACCGCCGCGAATCATGTCAACCACATGGGGGGAGCCTTCCGCAATTTTATTAACCCTGGTTACTTCACAGCCTGCTTCCGCCAGTGCGGCGGCGGTAGCATTTGTGGCAAAGAGTGTGAAGCCAAGTGCGGCAAACTGTTTCAGAATGGGAATCGCCTCTTGCTTATCTTTTTCAGCGACAGTCGCTAGAATGTTGCCGGAAGGAGGAATGTAGAGGTTGGCAGCCAGCAGCGCTTTGTACAGAGCGCGCGGCAGGTCGCTGTCAATTCCCATTACTTCACCGGTGGATTTCATTTCCGGTCCGAGAGAAGTTTCCAGATCTGCCAGCTTGGCGAAGGAAAAGACGGGCGCTTTAACGGCGACAAAGGGCATATCCGGATGAAGGCCGCTTTGATAGTCCATCTCAGAGAGTTTTTTGCCAAGGGCACAACGTGTTGCCAGTTGGACCATGGGGATGCCTGTTACCTTAGACAAGAAGGGGACAGTGCGGGACGAGCGTGGGTTAACTTCCAGAACGTAGATGTTATCTTCAAACAGGACATATTGGATATTGATAATTCCTTTTACTCTTAAAGCACGAGCCAAAGAGGTGGTATATTCAACCAAGAGTGTTTTCTGTTTTGCTGTGAGAGACTGGGGCGGATAAACAGCAATACTGTCGCCTGAATGTACGCCGGCACGCTCGATATGCTCCATGATTCCTGGGATTAGTACGTCTTCTCCGTCTGAAATCGCATCGACTTCGAGTTCTGTGCCCAGCAGATATTTATCCACCAGAACGGGGTGGCGCGGGGAAACTTTGACGGCGCTGTTCATATATTCCGTAAGTTCTGCGTCGGAGTAAACTATCTCCATCGCTCTGCCGCCCAGCACATAAGAAGGCCTTACCACAACCGGATAACCGATTGCGCGTGCGGCAGGCAGAGCATCGGCGGCAGACTTGACGGAACGGCCGGAAGGGCGGGGAATATTTAGTTGGCTGAGGAGCAGATCAAATTTGTCCCGGTCTTCGGCTCGATCAATATCTTCGACTGCGGTGCCGATAATCGGGATGCCGGCATTATAAAGGGGTTCTGCCAGATTAATGGCAGTCTGGCCGCCAAATTGGACGATAACGCCTGCCGGTTTTTCACGGTCGAGAATATTGAGAACATCTTCCGTCTGGAGAGGCTCAAAATACAGGCGGTCTGCCGTGTCAAAATCGGTGGAGACAGTTTCAGGGTTATTATTAATGATGATCGTTTCAAAGTCTTCCTCTTGCAGAGCCCAGACGGAATGAACCGAACAGTAGTCAAATTCAATGCCTTGACCTATTCGGATAGGGCCGGAGCCCAGAACCACAATTTTTCTCATATTCGTGGGCACAGCTTCGTTTTCGCAGCCATATGTCGAGTAGAAATACGGCGTGTCGGCCTCAAACTCCGCAGCGCAGGTATCGACCATCTTATAAACCGGCAGGACGCCTGCCGCTTTTCTAGCTGTTCGCACTGCAGCTTCGGTTGATTGCAGCAAATAGGCAATCGTTTCATCGGCAAAGCCCATTTCCTTAGCGGCCAGCCAGAGGCTGCGGGGCAGTTCGCTTGGTTCCTGAGCTGCATAGACGGCGATTTTCTTTTCCATGTCGATAATATTTTTAATTTTTTGGCTAAAGAACGGGTCAATCCGGGAAATATTGTAGATCTCTTCGGTGCTGATGCCGCGGCGCAGCGCTTCCGCCAAAACAAATAAGCGCTCATCATTAGGACGTGAGATATATTCTTTAAGGTCTTCGATGCTAAGTGCCGAAATGTTTGGCAGATGCAAGCTGTGAACACCTATCTCCAAGGAGCGCACCGCTTTTAAGATGGCGGCTTCCAGATTTCTGTCAATCGCCATTACTTCGCCTGTCGCCTTCATTTGTGTTCCCAGAGAGCGTTGAGCGAGAGCAAATTTATCGAATGGCCAGCGGGGCACTTTAATTACAACATAGTCTATGTTGGGTTCAAAGCAAGCCGAGGTTTTCTGGGTTACTGCGTTTTGAATTTCATCAAGTGTCAGACCGATGGCTATTTTTGTCGCCACTTTGGCGATGGGATAGCCGGTCGCTTTGGAAGCTAAGGCGGATGAGCGGGAAACACGCGGATTTACCTCAATGACAACATAATTGAAGCTGTCGGTGTCAAGTGCAAACTGAATATTGCAGCCGCCTTCGATGCCTAAGGCGCGAATAATTTTCAAAGATGCGTTGCGCAGCAACTGAAACTCTTGATCAGTCAATGTTTGCGCGGGCGCTACCACAATTGAATCACCGGTATGAACTCCGACCGGGTCAATATTTTCCATGCTGCAGATGGTGATACAATTATCGTTGCCGTCCCTCATCACTTCAAATTCAATCTCTTTCCAGCCGGCTACGCTTTCCTCCACGAGAATCTGAGAGATGGGGCTCGCTTTTAAGCCGCGTTGAGCTGTAATCCGCAATTCTTCTTCATTTTTGGCGAAGCCGCCGCCTGTGCCGCCCATGGTATAGGCAGGACGTACTACAACGGGATAGCCTGTTCCATGGGCGAAAGCAAGGGCATCATCCACTGTGGAGACAATAGCAGATGCGGGGATAGGCTCTCCTAAGAACTTCATAGTTTGTTTGAAGTGGTCTCTGTCCTCGGCTCGGATAATGGCGGCAAGAGGGGTGCCCAGGAGCCGCACGCCATATTTCTCCAAGACGCCCAGTTCAGCTAGATCCTTGCCGGCGTTTAACCCAACCTGTCCCCCCAGTGTGGGCAGGAGGCCATCCGGGCGTTCTTTGGCGATAATTTCCGTCAGTGTGGAGATTTGCAGCGGTTCAATATAAACCCTGTCTGCGATATTTGTATCAGTCATGATCGTCGCCGGGTTGCTGTTAACCAGCACGACCTCGATTCCTTCTTCTTTTAGGGCACGGCAAGCCTGCGTCCCTGCGTAGTCGAATTCGGCGGCTTGCCCGATAATGATGGGGCCGGAGCCGATAACCATAACTTTCTTAATATCTTTATATTTAGGCATGTTGTTACCTCCTTTATTTTGCACTTAGGCTTTCATCAGCGAAAGAAAGCGTTGAAAGATATGCGGCGAGCCGCTGGAGCTGGGAAATGCTTCAGGATGGTATTGGACGCTGAAAATGGGCAGGGTATTATGCCTTATGCCTTCCACCGTCCAGTCATGCAGGTTGCGGTGCGTGACAGTAATATCAAGGCCTGTCAGTGTTTTTTCATCAATTACATAGCCGTGATTTTGGGCTGTGATTTGCACTTTTGTGCTTTCCAGGTCTTTAACCGGTTGGTTTGCGCCGCGATGACCAAACTTAAGTTTGTAGGTGTCTGCGCCCAAGGCAAGAGCAAGAATCTGGTGGCCAAGACAAATGCCAAAAAGCGGCAGCTTACCGATGAGTTTTTTGACAGTTTCAAGAGGCTGTTTAGCATCTTTCGGGTCTCCGGGACCATTAGAGAGCAGCATGCCGCCCGGGTTTAAGGCAAGAATTTCTTCGGCTGTAGTCATCGCCGGTACTACCACTACCTCATAGCCGGCTTTGCTGAGATTTGTGATGATGCTCTGTTTTAAACCAAGATCCAAAACGACTATCCGGGGACCTTCGCCTTCAATCGTATAGTTTGCAGGAGTAGTTACTTCGTTTAACAGATTTTGCCCGGAGATGGTTAACGCACTGCCGGCTCTTTCTATCAGCTCCCGGTCATCAACGTCTTCTGTGGAAATAACTCCGCGCATGGTTCCCGACTGCCGGATTATTCTGGTCAATGCCCGGGTATCGATCCCTGAAAGGGCAAGGATGTTGTTCCGTTTTAGATATGCGGGTAGGGTTTCGGTGGCTCGCCAGTTGCTTGGATGACTGCAGACCTCCCTTACCACAAATCCGCGCAGAAATGGCTGCCTTGACTCAAAGTCGGCAGGGTTAATACCATAGTTGCCGATTAACGGATAGGTCATCGCCAGAATTTGGCCACAGTTTGAAGGGTCCGTCAAGATTTCCTGATAGCCGGTCATGGCAGTGTTAAATATTACCTCGCCTTCACAACTGCCGCTAGCGCCGAAGCCTTCGCCATAAAATATTTCTCCGTTTTCCAGAGCCAAACGTGCAAACATGTTTGTTCCCTCCTGTTTAAATTTCTGCTGCCTTCATCCTAACCCCTCTCCCCCTGGAGGGGGCTAGGATGAAGGCAGACCAAAGGTCAGAGAATTATTTTCATCTTTTTGATGGTGCCGTAGGCCGTATGGGTGTCTACACAATGAAAAAAGCTAACCAGGCAGCAAAAGATCAGCCACTTCGGTTAGCCGGATTACAGATTAAAGACATTTTATAGACACTCATGGGCAAAGCCTCCTTTTTAGCCTCTCAGGACTAAGTTAAAGGTGCTAGATTTTTTATATTCTATCAACTGTTGAATACCTTGTCAAGGTCATGAAATGCGCAACCCTGCCCTCATCTCTCCTTTCAAAAATTCCCCTCCGCTGGAGGGGTGCCCGTCAGGGCGGGGTGGTTTCTTAAAAAGATTGGCTTCCGACCAAGCAAAGAAGGCCGCCCTCCGGTAAAATTTATCTGCTTCTTTTTGGAATAGCCCGGATAAGGCGGCAGGGGGGAGAGGGGAGAAGACAAATTTTTTCTTGTTGAAAAAAATAGTTCCATGGTATAATGATTTGGTTAGAGGGGCGTTCTTTTTGATAACGTTCGCAAAATCAGCAGAGGGGGATTATTGATGCAAGTAAGATTTAAATGGTTGGCATTATGTCTTGTTTTTGTTTTTGCACTTACTACTTTTATCGGTTGTGGCGGCGGGGGTGCAACTCCCACTCCTGCTGAAAATCAAAACCAGACGCCGGCGGTAGAGCAACTGGTAATGGGCACTAACGCTGAGTTTCCTCCGTTCGAGTTTCTAAATGAGAACAACGAATTTGATGGTTTTGATATTGATCTGGCAAAGGAGATAGCTGCTATCCTTGGAAAGGAATTGGTAATCCAGGATATGGCATTTGATGCTTTGATTCCCGCACTGCAGGCTGACCGGTTGGATATGGTGGTTGCCGCCATGACAATTCGCGATGATCGCCGTGAACAAGTTGCTTTTTCCGAGCCATATTTTAATGCCGGACAGGTTGTAGTCGTCAGAGCCGACAATGTGGATATTCAAGGTGTTGAGGATCTGGCGGAAGGCAAGAAAATTGGTGTGCAGCTTGGCACAACCGGTGACTTTAAGGCGCAGGAAATTACCGCAAGTGAAAATATCATTCGTTTTCAGCAAATCGGCTTAGTCTTTGAGGAGCTGGCCACAGGACGGATTGATGCGATTATCATTGATGTTCCGGTAGCAGAGCGCTACACGGAGGTAAGGGAAGGCTTTAAAATTGTCGGTGAAACGCTGACTGAGGAGTTTTTCGGCATCGCCATCAACAAGAATAATCCTGAGCTGCTTGCAGACGTAAATGAGGCGCTGGCAGAAATCAGGGCAAGCGGAAAATACGATGAGCTAATCAGCAAATGGTTTGAGTAATCTCTTGTCTGAGAAAAAGCAAAGCGAATTTTCGCTTTGCTTTTTCTTCGGCTATTAAGACTGTCTTCGCAAAGAAGGGAGCCGGAAAAATTGCAAGGTCTTGAATTTTCCATAGTGCTGCAAAACTGGCGTTATCTTTTTGAGGGCGCCGTAATTACGGTGCAGGTGTCTGCATTTTCGGTGGCGGCGGGCCTGATTATCGGCTCTTTTGTTGGTCTTGCCAGAGTTTCAACAGTTAGGCTGGTGCGTGCAGTTGCCTCCGCTTATGTGGAATTTATCAGAGGAACGCCGCTGCTTGTGCAAATTCTGCTTATCTGGTTTGGCTTGCCATCACTTGGGATTCGTATTGAAAGCCGATTTGTGGGTGGAGTTATTGCTTTATCTATCAACAGCGGCGCCTATGTGGCTGAAATTGTTCGTTCCGGTATTCAGTCAATAGATAAAGGGCAGATGGAAGCAGCGCGTTCTCTGGGAATGAATTACGCTTCCGCCATGCGATTTATTATTTTGCCGCAGGCATTTAGAAGGATTATCCCTCCGTTGGTTAATGAATTTATCATGCTGATCAAAGATTCTTCTTTGCTTGCTTTTATTGGCATGATGGAATTGACTAAGCGCGCCCAAAATATTCAAGCGAGAACATTTAACTATTTTGAACTTTACCTTGCGATTGCCGTCATTTATTTTATGATAACCTTCGCTCTATCGAAAGTGGCTGGTTATATAGAAGGGAGGACGCGCATCCATGATTAAAGTTGTTGATCTGCACAAACGCTTTGGCAGTCTGGAAGTTTTGCGCGGAATCTCTACGGAAATACCGCGCGGGGAAGTAGTCGTTGTTATCGGTGCCAGCGGTTCAGGCAAGAGCACATTTTTGCGCTGCTTAAATTTACTGGAACTGCCCGAACGGGGTGAGATTTATTTAGATGATGTGCAGATTCTCGCTAAAAATACGGATATTAACGTGGTGCGCCAGAATGTAGGGATGGTTTTTCAGCAGTTTAACCTGTTTCCGCATATGTCTGTTCTGCAAAACATTATGCTATCCCCGGTACGAGTGAAGCGGGTGAGTTTTAGTGCGGCCAGAGAGCAGGGGTTGGAACTGTTGCGCAAAGTAGGGCTTTCTGAAAAGGCGGGAGCATATCCAAAACAGCTTTCCGGCGGGCAGCAACAACGGGTTGCCATTGCCCGCGCGCTGGCCATGCAGCCAAAAGTGATGCTTTTTGACGAGCCTACATCGGCGTTGGATCCGGAAATGATCAAAGAAGTGCTGCAAGTCATGAAGCAACTGGCAGAGGAAGGCATGACTATGGTGTTGGTAACTCATGAAATGGGATTTGCCAGAGAGGTAGCCGACCGTGTGATTTTCATCGACGAGGGGCTGATTGTTGAGGAAGGGCTGCCGCAGGCGATTTTTAATAACCCTAAACAAGAGCGGACAAAGACTTTTCTTAGTAAAATTTTGTAGCGGAAGAGAGCATATAAAAAAAGCCCGCAAATGCGGGCTTTTTTTATATGCTTCTTTAGTGCTGCTGCAGACTGCTTAGTCAGTCAGGCTGTCTTTTACGCGCATCAGGCGGGCGCGCGCTTCGTTTGCAGTTGTGTAGACGACAGGATTGTTGACCAGCTTTTGCATAGTGCCGGGATCAAGGAAGGACACGATTACCATGCCGTCTTCTTCTTCACGCACAACCACGTTGCAAGGCAACAGCATGCCGATATCCGGTTCGGCAATGATTGCTTGGTGCGCCAGCACAGGATTGCAGGCGCCTAAAATGCGGTAAGGGCGGAGGTCGACGTTTAGTTTTGTTTTCATGGTCGCCTGTACGTCGATGTCGGTCAAGACGCCAAAGCCTTCGGTTTTGAGTGCGGCGGTAACCTTTTCTACCGCCTGGTCAAAAGGGCCGCTGATTTTAGCACAGAATCCGTATTCACTCATAGGGTTTTTCCTCCTCTATGAAAGATGGAAGACGCCAAGTGTGGAAATCTTTTGAAACTCTCTGTCAAAGACATCAACTAAATCTAGATTCAAGAGATGGCAGACAGCGGCAAGGTAGAAGAGGTGATTGCCCAGTTCCTCTTCAACCGTTTCACGGCATTGTTCGCATAACTCCCCTTTGACGTGGGACTCCATATATTGTTTGCAATCTTTTAAATCAATTTCCGGCGGGCAGGATTGCCTGGATGCGCAAACCGAAAGACAACCACAGTTAGTCACAGCTTTAACGATGGCACGGTTTGCCCTACTGCCTGACTGCTGAAACTTCGACAGGCTGTCTAAGATGCTACGGTGGCGGACCAGTAATTCAGAAACCTTGTTTTGAAACTGGTCTACTACATCATCTTTCACTGTAATCCCCCTCTTAAGCTGCTGATTCATCTTGCATCAATACAATTATAATGACATCAACAAAAGGTTGTCAAGGGTGTGTCAAGGGGACGGGGTTGTTGACACACTGCCAGCTTTATATCAGTGCGATAAGGATATGCTGTTTATGCCAAGTCGAGCCCAGGGAAAAGAGCAATTGCGGCTCAGGGGATGAACCGGGGCATTGTCTGCCGGGCATAAATGTAACTGGCGGATAATGTGTCAACAACCCCGTCCCCTTGACACAGAAAAAATTTTGTGGAGCGTTGACAAGGGTATGCAATTATGATAGAATAACGTTTTTGTTTGACAGCTTGACCCTTCTGTGTTAAAATGGTCTAGTAGGTTAACCTTGGAGGGATACCGATGTTTAATATTGGTGATAAAGTGGTATACCCCATGCACGGAGCCGGAGTGATTGAGGCTATTGAGGAAAAAGAAATCTTGGGGGCATGGAAGAAATATTACATCATGAATATTCCCATCGGGGATATGAAAGTTATGATTCCCCTCGATAATGTGGGGCAAGTTGGTTTGCGTGAAGTTATTGACGGTGATGGCGTAGAGCAGGTTTTCAGTATTTTGCGGGATAATCACAGTAAAATGTCTGCTAATTGGAACAGGCGTTATCGCGCGAATATGGAGAAAATTAAAAGCGGAGATATTTTTAAAGTTGCCGAAGTAGTAAGAAATCTGGCTTTGCGTGAGCAGGAAAAGGGTTTGTCAACCGGTGAACGAAAAATGCTGGACAGCGCTCGGCAAATTCTTGTGTCAGAGTTAATTCTGGCAAAAAACATAAGTGAGCAGGATATGGATGAAATTTTAAGGCAGTTTTTTATTGGTAAGGAAATTATATAGACTTTTTAGAAATGAGTTGCTTGATAAACGCCTATGTGGTAAGGTTTTGTTATGAAAGGTATCATACGAAAAATCTTTTCAGATCATTGGCAAGGCTTTGTTGAAACAATAGGTAGAAGCAAAGTAAGACCAACAATCATTCGTGAAGTTGAAAGAATGCTTAGTTGTGGTAGCTTCAATAACGGATATACAGAATATCGCTGTAATTGTGGCGAGAAAAAG
>JAGXRV010000072.1 GCA_018335695.1 Clostridium sp. | reverse complement strand
CTTTCCATAGTGATAGTGGAATATATTATGTTTCCGCCTCCGATGTCAAGTGTTACCAAAGCATTGACAGCACCCGGCTCAATTCCAGTAATCTTACCTTTAAGTTGATTCTTGGCACTTGTTTTCATCTTTGCCAAACCTCCTTTTACCATAATTGTCTGCAGAATAGCAAAAAATATTACGTAAATGAATTTAAATATTTAAGATTGAAAAAGAACTTCAGAGCAAGTTAAAATTGTCTACAGAAACTTTCGCCTAGACAATCTTGCTTTGTGGGTATATAATACTAGTAAAATAGTAAACTAGTTAATTATTATGCAATCTGCCAGCAAACAACTCTGACATCCCCGCAGCACGGAGGTGAATATTTTATGCGCTATAACGACCGCGAACCAATCTATTTGCAGATTATAAGCGAGATTAAAACTCAAATTGCTTTGGGCAGACTGACGCCCGGCATGCAGCTGCCTACGATTAAGGAACAGGCCGCCATCATGAGAGTTAATCCCAACACGGTGGCTAGGGTATATGCTTTTCTTGAGCAGGAGCGCATTATCACAAAGCAAAAGGGGCTGGGTACTTTTGTCAGCACAAGTACACTCCTGGCGCGTACTCTGAAAGAAGAAATTGCGGAGCGCAACACCTCCCGCTTCATCAGCGAAATGTCGCGGCTGGGATTTAGTACAGAGGAAATTTATGAACATTTGCGGCAATTCCTGTCCCGCGTAAAAGATGACAAAAAGACCAGCTGACCACATAAAACCAAAAGGAGTGAGCCTCGTGGGCGAAATCTTAACCGTATCCAACCTGGTGAAGCACTACGGCGAAACAAAGGCACTAAATGGGGTCAACTGCCGCTTTGAGAGCGGAAAGATTTATGGATTGCTTGGTCCAAACGCCAGCGGAAAGACCACTTTTTTAAAAATCTGCGCCGCCCTGATCATGATCTATCAGGGACAGGTGCTGATCGACGGCGTCAGGCCCGGTCTGGCCACCAAGGCGAAAGTGGCTTACCTTCCCGACAGCAATTATTTCCTTGACTGGATGAAGGTTGGTGATGCTGTGAATTTCTTCAGCGACTTTTTCGCTGACTTCGACAGAGCGAAAGCGGAACACCTGTTGCGTGAGCTTGAGCTGGAAAAGACTTTTCCAGTCAGCAAGCTCTCCAAGGGGATGGAGGCACGGCTGAAGCTGGCTGTTGTCCTGTCGCGGCGCGCCCGGCTTTTTTTGCTTGACGAGGCCTTTGACGGCGTCGACCCGGTTACGCGGGAGAAAATTATTGATATTATACTTACTACCTTCGACCATAACAGCACGATTATCCTAGCCACCCACCACATCGAATATGTGGAGCAGCTGCTGGACGAGGTGAAACTGTTGCACCGCGGCAAGGTGATCCGGGAGATCGCCGCCGACGAGATCAGACAGAACAACGGCCAATCTGTCGGGGAATATTACCTGGAGGTTTTCCGCCATGCGAAAGCTACTTAAGCTGCAATTAATGCAGTACCGCAGCCCTGCGGTGCAAGTCATGTTTGGCCTGCTGGTTGCAGCAACATTCCTAGGCTGGTTGAGCCATTCCCTCTTCAATGCACCTGCCCATATTGTGCTGCTGGCTATGAGAACAATTCTGCAGGTGATTTTTCTTGGCAGTGTCTCAGCAATGCAATACATTCCTCACGTGACGGCCCTGTTTATCTCGTGGCAAGAACACACTTTACCCCTGCATATTCCCATGCCGCAACTGTGGTCGCTGCTTGCCCGCCTGCTCGCCTCGCTGCCTGTTGGTGCTGCCGCTGCCGCCTCGTATCTAGTTTTAGCCTATGCTTTCCGGCAGGAGCCGTACGTTGTTCTGCCCGGCGGCCAACAATGGCTCCTGTACGCCAGTTATTACCTCCTGGGGATCTCGGGTTTCGTCAACATGCTGGCAGTCCACCAGCTGCTAAAAGACAGACTGGCGCTGCCCAGGGGGCTGCGGTTTTTGAGTAGGTTAAGCAATTGGCGTGTAACAGACAACACAACGGTGAACATTACCGTGCCCGTTTTCTATTACGTTTTGATCATTGGAGCAGCTGTGTTCTTCTTCGGCAGAGACAACTTGCCTCTCTCACGTCCCGTGATGGCCTTAATTATATGCGCTTTTAGCGTGGTGATTACTTACGTAAATTCCTATTTACTAGAAAAATACGGCTACTATTGATAACATCTTGTACAGAAAGATGCATTTGGAATCACAGCAACCGGGGTAATCACAACACGCCCTGATTCGGCAAGGTGATCCGGGAGATCGCCGCCGACGAGATCAGGCAAAGCAAAAACCAATCTGTCGGGGAATATTACCTGGAGGTTTTCCGCCATGCGAAAGCTACTTAAATATCAACTAATGAACTACCGCGGTTTGGATATGAAAGTGTTCCTCGGCATCCTGCTTTTTGTGACGCTCCTTGGCTGGCTGAGCCACCAGCTCTTTAATGTAACCGCCGGGACGATCTTAACTATCATCGCAATATTTTATGTTGGTGTACTAAGCGGCGGCATCTGCATACACTATACGTCGTATATGCATTTAAACACAAAAGTCAGTTCTCTGCCCCTGCTGATCCCGTTGCCGCACCTTTGGTCCCTTTTGGCCGCTCTGCTTGCCTCGCTGGCGGCAGGGGCTGCCACTGCCACCAGCTACTTCGCCCTTCTCCTCGCTTTCCGGCAGCAGCCCGGCATTCAATTGTTAGACGGCTGGCAGTGGCTGATGCTCGCGGGTATGTATATCCTGGCTCAATCAATCTATGTTTGTCAATTAGCCGTCGCCGGGACACTGAAGGGCCGGCTGGTATTGCCTAAAAAACTTCGATTTTTACGTAAGCTTGCCTGGTGGATCACCAATGAAACATCGGTTATGAATTCTGCGTTTTGGGTAGCTGTTGTAATTATCCCTTTACATTCCAGGGTATTCCAGGAACATATCGCTGTCTCACGGTCCCTGCTGGCGCTGATTGTTTTTGCGTCAAGCGCTCTTTTGCTTTATACCGCCGCTTGCCTGCTGGAGAAATACAGTAATTATTAATCAGGGGGGAATGCAAATTGCCGGCACTGCTCAAGTACTCCTTTCTGGCGCTGGGAAACCGCTTATGGTATCTCGCAATCTATCTGCTGTTCAGCCTGACCTCACACCTCTTTGCCCCTGCGCTGCCGGAGTTTCTGCGGCAAAGCGCAATGCTTGGCGTGTGGTTTTTATTGTCGGTTATCAATATTATAATTTTCATGGATGTGGTATTCTTCAGGGGAAACGCTTTAGCAAGCCTACAATATCAGCAGATTCCGCAAAAGCCGGGCAAACTGATCACCTCCCACCTCGTGATGGTCTGCAGCATTGCCTTGCTCTTTATAGCCTCCTGGGTCTCGTTTTACCCGTTTGCCTATACCCTGCTGCCGGGCGGCGTTACCCTGCCGGCGATTGCTAATATCTTCGCTTTCAGCCTTTACTTTGGCTCAATCAGCCTGATTATATTAATGCTTGCTCATTCCTTCCTCGCGGCCGCCGGAAACCAGTTCGGCGCCGCTCTGTTGGGATTCTTGACTATAATTCTGGCAATCTACCTACTGATATTTCATGCAGACCTGAATCCCTCGGGGTTAGTGACAGCGCCAATCGCAGACCTGACAGAGGGGGCTGCCATTGCCGGCGGCAGCTTGCTACAAACACCCTGGAACGTGGCCTTGCGAAATATATTCATTACAACCTCGGCGCTGATTCTGCAATACATAGGCCTTACCTACTTGCTAAACGGCAGAATCGATATGAATTAAACATCTGCCGGCAAACCATTTCAATGGATACGTGCAGGAATAAATAAGAGCAGCAATGATTCAAATACAATGCATAATAGGATTAAGAAGAGCGGGCAACGATTTTATACTTTAACAATAGACCTGACCTCCGGTTTTTCTTTATTCACGCTTGCCTGGTGGTTACAAAAACAGTATAATGTAGTTACTGTTATTCTAGGGAGGATTTATATATGGAAAAGGCAGGAATCAGGGAATTAAAAAAATCATTAAGCTTTTATATCCGTATGGTAAAAAAGGGAGAAACCATTACCATTACGGAAAGAGGCGTTCCCGTAGCCAAGCTTTCTCCTGTCTCTTTGAATGTGCCGGAAGATGCCTTCAGGATGGTGAGGGAAGGTTTGGCATCTTGGCAGGGTAGCAAGCCGGGTCGGATTATCTCTGTCAGCAAGAAAGATATTAAGGCCAGTAATCTGTCTGAGATTGTGAGCGAGGACCGGAGATGATCTGTTATTTCGACACCAGCGCATTGGTTAAACTTTATGTTGATGAAGAGGGCAGTGAGCTTGTTGCTGATTATATGCAAAAGTGTACTTTTATAGCTACTTCAAAGGTGGCTTACGCAGAAGCAAGAGCTACTTTTGCCCGGGCTGGGCGGGAGGGGATACTGGATACTCAGGCATATCGTGACGTTGTTGCCAATTTCAATGAAGATTGGAAGTTTTATTTTGCCTTGGAAGTATCCGATTCTATCCTGCAACGGGTGAATACCTTGGTTGACAAGTACCCCCTACGTGGTTTTGACGCGCTGCATTTGGCCAGCTCAATTATTCTTTCAAGGCGACTTGACGGTGAAAAACTGCTTGTAGCATGTTGGGACGCAAGATTGTGGGATTGTTATATGCAGGAAGGATTTTCTCTTATACCCAGGAACAGACCTGCGAAATAACTGCCCTCATCCATCCCCGGTGTCGGGTCTCGTTTTGTTTACATAAGCACTTCGACAAAGACGGAAGGCGAAAAAACTGACCAGTTACTATTTCACTGTGCTCTGCGAATCAGCAGGAAATTACAGCCGCAGAGCAAAGCGGTGACAAGCAGCATACTGAGGGCGGCGATATACGGATTGGGAACAGGTGTGGAAAGGCCCATGACTGCCGTCAAAATGGCTAATACCGCTTGGAAAACCACGCCGCCCGCAGCCTGATTAAGCGCAGACAGCATTCCGAACATGATAAATGGCGCGAGACTGACTATATATCTGGTACGCTTATCACTGCTAAGGTAAACCAGAGCAATAAACCAGCCGAGCATCAGGAGCAGCAGCAAGGCGGCAAATAACCAGGTAATAACCCCTGGAACGTCCAGGTTACGATAGATTATCTGGTACAGCACTTGGATTCTCGTTATCTCAGCTGCAATCATGACAAAAAAGGTAACACCAATCGCCCAGATTGCCGCAAAAATAATATAAGTCAGCGTAACCGCCCGGAAAAATGTTTTGCGGGAAATGCCTTGGGACAACAGGTATTTAAAATCACAGCCGAAAACACTAATAAGGCCGATGATAAAAATCCAAATGAGGGCGATAGGATCGGTGGATCCCACGCCGTTTTCTCGTGTACCTGCAAAAAAACGCTGAACGACAAACGACAAGATAATACTCAAAAAGATAACGGAAAAACATAGCAAAGTCTGTCCCTGTAAGTACGGGCGCGCCAATTGGTATTTTACTATTTTTGATGTCTTGCTCATTTTCCATAACCTCCTTTAAGAATTGGTCAGGCGGATAAACAGCTCCTGCAGCTTTGCCGGCGTCATTTTAAGCCCCAGCCCGCCGGCGGCAGCTTGATCCGCACTGTCACGTTTTTGGAAAATATAAGCCGTTTTCAGGTTTCCTATTGTTTCTTCACCGATCACGTTTTTTTGCTTGGTATAGCGGTCAACGGCCGCCTCTTCTCCCGTTATCGTATAGGCCTCCTGCAAAACTTCATCGAGCGGCCTGCTCAAAATAATCTCACCGTTTTTTATGATCACCACTTCTTCCAGCACCGCGGAAATCTCATCGATTAAATGGGTGGAGATAACCACCGTTTTCGGCCGTTCGCTGTAGTTGGCGACCAGTTCTTTGTAAAAAAGCTCCCGGTGGTTAGCGTCAAGCCCCAGTGCCGGCTCGTCGAAAATTATGACCGGCGCGCCTGACGCTAAAGTCAGGACCAATCTGATAATGGTCCGGTAACCGGTGGATAGTTCATACGTTTTTTTGCCGGAATCAAGGGAAAACTTATCCGCCAGTTTATATGCATACTGTAAATCGAAGGCCGGACGAAATTCCTTAGCCCACCGGAAGGCGTCTTTGATCTTCATGTCATAGGGAAGAATTTCGTCGGAAGCCGAAAGGGGTGTTCGCAATGCCTACCATCGAGATTAAGAATGTTTACAAAAATTACGGCAGGACAGCTGCCCTGAAGAATGTCTCCCTGACATTTCTGCCGGATAAAATATACGGCCTTTTGGGCAGGAATGGCGCTGGTAAAACTACGTTGCTGAATATCATCACCAATATGCTCTTCCCAACCGCAGGCGAGATATTAGCCGACGGTGAAACCGTTACCGAAAACGCGAACGGGCGTTATTAAAAACTAATTCTCTTTTTCGCTTATTCGAGGAGGAGTTTGCATGAACAATGTGCCAGAGATTATTTTGGAGCTGAACAATCTCTCCAAAAGCTATGGCGGCCTGCCGGCTGTGCAGAATATTTCCCTGACGGTGAACAGAGGGGAAATATTCGGTTTTCTCGGGCCTAACGGCGCGGGAAAGACTACGACGATGAAATGCTGCGCCGGCTTGCTGCGCCCAAGCGGCGGCACCATCCGCATCGCCGGCTTCGACTTGGGCAGACAACCGGCCTCGGTCAAGGCTTTACTGGGATTTGTACCAGACAGCCCCTATCTCTATGAGAAACTGACCGGCAGAGAAATGGCCGGTTTCGTGGCCAGGCTTTATGGCGTGGCACCTGAAGGACTGCGGGATAAAGTGGGAAGCTATTTTCACCTCTTTGAGATGGAGAGTGAGTGTGATCAGCTAATCCAGGGCTACTCCCGGGGCATGCGCCAGAAAACCGCCCTGGTGGCAGCCCTGCTGCACAAACCATCTTTGCTGTTGGTGGATGAACCCACAGCCAACCTGGACCCTAAAAGCGCGCGGCTGGTCAAAGACATTTTTCAGTCGATCAAAGCGCAGGGGGGATCCGTCTTTTTGTCTACCCACGTGATGGAGATCGCCGAAACCCTCTGTGACCGCATCGCCATTATCGCAGGTGGCAAGCTGCGGGCGATGGGGAACATGGAGCAACTGCGCCGGCAGATCCGCTGCGGCTCGCTGGAAGAGATATTCCTTGCGCTGACCGGCGGCCACGACCCGGAAACGCAGAAAGTCTTGCATGAGCTGACCGGCGGGGAAGGGGTACGCTGAGATGAAACAGCTGCTCCTGCTGATCCAAAAAGATCTGCTCCTGTGGCGCAACAGCTACTGGCGTACAGGCAAACAGGCGGCAGTAACCATGGCTGTGGTGCTAGTTTTAGCCGTGGGGGCAGGGTTAATCGCCAAAGCTGTGTTGCGCTGGTTCAGTCCTATCGCCGAAGCGGTCCAAGGCAGCCTGACGGTGAATGCGTTGTCGCCCCTGTTAGCGCTGCTCCTGGCTTGGCTGTTTATTATTTTCTTTTTTTCCGCAGCACAGATATCCCGGGAACGCATATTTCTCGCACCGGATATGGCACTGCTGATGGCCACGCCCGTCAACCCTAAAATTATCTTCGCGCAGCGGCTCCTGATATTTACCTTTTTTACCCTTTTCGGCTTCTTTGAAACAGCTGTCTTTGGTCTGGCTCCGCTGGCGGCACTGGGACTTACGGTGGCGGCGCCCTGGTTCTACTACGTGCTGCTTTTGCCGCTGATCTTTGTTTACCGGGTTATACCGGCCGCTTTGGCCGTTACGCTGATGATGCTGCTCATGCGCGTATTACCTCCACGGCGCCTTTATCAGGCGCTGGCAGCCGGAAATTTGCTGCTGGGCGTGTTGTCATTTTATGTTTTTTGGGGCGGCGCGCAAGCGCTCTTGACCGGGTGGGCTGCGCGGCTCGCCGGAGTGGAACGGGTCTTATGGGGTCTGCCGCCTTTGGCGGCTGCACGCGACTTTTTGCTTAGCCTGATGGGAGGAGATGTTAGCCCCTGGCTGCCGCTTATTATACTAGCCGGCAGCGTTGTTGCAGTCATGGCCCTTACTTTAACGGTGCTGGAACGAATTTATTTTTACAACTATGAGCGCTTGCAGACCGCGGAAAAGCGGACGCCGAAAAAAAATCTGCCCGGCCATAGCGTGTCCGAAAGAAGGAGCTTAGCCAAACAGTCTTTGTTTCTGTTTCTAATTTGGGAACATTGGAAGACAGCGTTGCGTAACCGTGAAATGCACGCGGGAACTGTCTTCTTCCTCGTTCTGCTTCCCGCCTATATATTCGCCGTAGAAACATTCGCCTTTGCCGGTCTGCCGTGGGTGATGCTGCTTAACGTGGTCGTAGTCGCATTTTGTGCCAACACGTCCGTACTGATTATAATTTTACCATATGCTATGGCTACCGACCGTTTTGTTCTAAACCGGCAATACTGGATCTACAAGATTGTCCCAGTGGAGAAAAGCATGTTTGCAGGGTCGCTCTTTCTGGCTCACTGCCTGCCGTCCTTAACCCTTGCTTTGGCGCTTATCATTCCGGTGAGTTATTTTACCGGCCTAGCCGGCGGAGGGCTGCTCCCGGCGGCGGGAATGACAGCGCTGCTGACTGTCTCGGCGTCGGCGCTACAGCAACTGACTATGCTCATGGAAGCCGCTTCGGCAGGCAAGGAGCTACCGCTGCTCAGCAGGATTATACGGGAAGCCGACTTGCTGCTCTACGGTCCGCTTTTTCTTATGCCGCTGGCGATCGCTTTTTATTACCGGCAGATCGGGCTATTGTCCTTTATGCATAATATCCCGCAGCCTGTGGCTATGGCCGCGGCTGTTTTCATAACTGTGGCGCTGGCGGCAGCGGTTACCTGGCGCTCGCTGAAAGGTATGACCGCCGTATGGCAGGCCATGGAGATTAAATAAGGGGCGGAAGATGAAAAACAGGCTGGAAGAGCTGCGCAAGCAGCGCGGACTATTGCAGGAACAGTTGGCTTTGGAGCTGGGAGTCTCCAGGCAAACCATCTGTTCGCTGGAAACCGGGCGTTACCACCCCTCGCTGCGACTAGCTTTGCGTATCGGGCGCTTTTTTGGGCTGCCCGTGGAGCAGATATTTAGCGATGAGGAGGAAACAGAAAATGAAAATTAAACAGACCGCAAAGAGTTTTTGGCTTGCCGCCGCCGGCGCGCTGATCGCTGTTACTGGTACTTTTGCTCTTTTCTTGCTGCTAAAAGACTTGTCACCGCAGGAGCGTATTCTTTTGGGGCTAAATATCTACTTTGGCTGGTGGCTGTTTTTCCGTTATCTAAACAAGAGTGTCGTTTACCACGTGGTGGAGAAATACCCGACGATGAAACATGAAATAATCCCGGATGAGCGTAATCAGACTATATTACACATTGCTCAGAGCAAGGCTTATGAAGTGGTGATATCACTGTTCGTTTTGCTAATCATCATTTACGCCAACACTCAGCTCGAAGCCTGGTTTCTTTACGCTTTAGTCGCCGCATTGCTGCTTTCAAAGGGGGCGATGATCTACTTTTTGGTGCAGATGCATAAAGAAATGTAACCTTAAAACCTAAACAGAAACTGTGTCGAAATCCCGGTAAAAATCCAAAACTTGGCGTTCTTTGTGATTAGAATTCTCGACGCATGTATATCTTTAAGGAAATCAGGTAGGAAACGTATAGGATCACCATGATCAGGAACAACAAGCCGATAACCAGCACCGCGTCGGGCTGAGCGTCGACAGATTGCAGCAACTGCTTTATCAGGGCGCTTTCCTGGTTTTTGTACACCGCCTCCGCCAAGGTGTTGCCCCCGAAGAAAAACATGAAAAAGAGGATGACACTGATCATTCTCGACTTCATATACCCCCACTTAAAATAAGTTGGCAGGTAAACACTGTTCATCAAGGTAACGGCGAAAGCCGCCACAAACAAGCCTTCCCCGCTGAGGGGAGGCACCTTTACCGGCAGATGCGCCAGATTAATCGCCCCGGTGATCAAAACATAATAAACAACACCTATAGCCATAAACACGTACACCGAAAGATACCTAGCCGCCACAATCTCCGCCCTCGTTACAGGCATACTGTTCAAAATAACGTCCGCCTTACTTTTGTCCTCGTAAGCGCAGGCGTTTCCGGTCAGCACGTAGGTCACCGCCACCATGGCAACAGCAAATACTGCGAGGCCGGCGGCAGATTCCATGCCGGCAACATTCTGGAAAATCAACAGCATGGCGATAATGTATATACCGCTAAGAAGAACCAACTTTTTCTGGATAAGCAGGTCTTTTAAAATCAGGCTAGACACTTTGCGGCCTCCTTGTAAAGTAGAGCATGATCTCGTCAAGGGAAGGTTTTTCGATGACTACGCTATCCCTGAATAAGCGTTTCACCAGATGCTTGTCTTTTACCAGCCCTTCGAACCCGAACTGGTTTTCTCTCATACCGATTAAATGTTTTTTGAGATCACTGCTTAAAGAGTCCCTAGCACCTTTAACAAGGCCAAAGTTATCCACGACATCATCTTTGGCAGCAGAAAACACGATGCGCCCGTCATTGATGAATGTAACAAAATCAGCAATCTTCTCTAAATCGGAAGTGATATGCGTCGAAAAGAATATGCCCTGGCGGTCATCTTGCATAATCCAAGAAAGAATTTCCAGCAACTCGCTGCGAATGACCGGATCCAGGCCGGAGGTCGGTTCATCCATGATCAACAGCTCGGCATGATGCGACAGCGCCACGGCCAGAGAGAACTTCATCCTCATGCCCCTGGACAGTTCCTTGATTTTCTTATGCATGGGCAACGCAAAATTACGCAGATATTTTTGAAAACTGCCGTCGTCCCAGTTCCTGTAAAAAGGTGCAATGATCATCTTCATCTGCGCCACGGTCAGGTCTTCGTAATAAAAATTCTCGTCATAGACAAATCCAATCTTGTTTTTGATCTCCTTCTCACTCCTCAGGTTGTCTAGGCCGCAAACCGCGATTGTCCCACCGTTTCTTTTCAGCAGGTTCATAATCAGCTTGATGGTAGTGCTTTTCCCCGCGCCGTTGGGTCCGATAAAGCCCATTATATATCCTCTCTCCAGGGAAAAGCTAATCTCCTTCAGGCTGAAGCCCTGAAAAGATTTTTGCAAGCTGCATACTTCCAGAATTGCGGACATGTTACACCTCCTCGTAAAGTACTTTGAGCATGCCGACCAAAGCTGCAAAGTCCAACTCAATCGATTTGCCCGCGTCAACCGCCTCGACCAGTTTTTCTTCCACGATTTTCAGCTGCACCTCCCGCAGCAGCTCTTTGTTGTGAGCAGCCACAAAGGTGCCTTTCCCGGGCACCGTTACAATGTATCCCTCCCGTTCCAATTCCTCGTACGCACGCTTGGTGGTTATAACGCTGATTTGCAGTTCCTTGGCCAGAGTCCTGATGGAGGGCAGCAGCTCATCCTCTACAATCTCACCCCGCATGACCAGGTTTTTAATCTGTCGCACAATCTGTGCATAAATTGGCTCGTCGGCAGAGTTAGAAATAATAATGTTCAAAAATGCGGTTCATCTCCTTTAGGAACGTTTCCCACCATGTCTTAGTGTATATATACATTATATACACTAAGACCGCTCTTTGTCAACTTTTTCAACTTTTTCGGTTCTATTATAAAGGTTCCCTCTCGTATTACAGGGTTTTACCTTTTATTACGTCGTTCGGCGATTGGCAATTTCCATTCTACAGATTTAAGAAACTATTTAGTGAGGGAAATATTTATCCTTTCCGCAGTGTAATAATGGTTACTTCGCGCCTGGATAAAAAGCGAATGGCTAATCCGCCTTGCCCTAATCCACGGTTGATATAAAGCCAGCCGTTACCTTCTCGGGATAACCCATCTACATGGCTAGGCGGGAAAAGGCGTCCTGAGGCAGTAGTCACCGCTCCTAGGAAGGGCAGCCTGATTTGGCCGCCGTGGGTATGACCGGCTAAGGTCAAAGAAACGTGATGAAGTTCTGCGGGCGCAGTTTCAGCATTCCAAGGTTCAAACCAAGTGGGAGCATGGGCTAACAGCATAATCACAGTGTCGGCTTGTGCCGGCAGAGCTTGATTTAGGCAGCCGTGTCCCGTATAAGGGTCGCTTACGCCCGCAAGAATGATTTCCGCGTCTCCGCTATTTAGCCGGATATGACTGTTTTCCAGGACTGTAACCCCGGCCGCTCTAAGTCGTCTGGCAATATACGGCCAGTCTGTCCAGTGGTCGTGATTGCCACTGACTGCGTAGACCGGGGCGATTGCCGCAAGCGCTTGTATAAAGGGAAGAATCCTACTTACTCCCTCCGGGCTGCTGCGGTGCACGAAATCACCGGTGGCGGCAATCAGATCAACCTCAGCCTCGATGATCACTTGCGCTTCCCTTCCCATCGGGTCGAACCGCATCCCGTGCAGATCGCTTACCTGAGCGATACGGAAACCATCGAACTCCGTCGGCAACCCCTCGATCGGAATCTCCACATATTCTACAGAGAGCGCAACGGTTTCCCAAATAATCCAGCCAGCAAGCATCGTCAGAAGCAATAATTTTGCGGCAAAAACAGACATTGCATTTTCCCTCCCCCCCCTATTTAACGAACTACTATAAATAAACACCGCAATAGAATAGCATACCAGCGCTAAAAGTATTTTTTTCTCATTTCTGACAGGAGAACGAAATCGAGTCGCACCCCAGGAATATTGTCCGGCAACACAGAATCGACACCGCATTTGGGGCACAATGCCGTTTGGCCGTGCTCTTCACTACAATAAAGAGATTCGTCCGTCCACTCTTTTATCTCTCCAGAACTAAAAGTTGCAAGGCAAAAAAAGCAGCCGCAGATAGTGCTCTGCTCTATCATAACTCTGTTTTTAAAACAATTCCTGTGCACAGAACGTAAAGAGAAACGCGAGATTTTTACATTCTTGAGTATTTTTCTAAACATAATAATTACCTTGGGACCTGCCCTTCTTCTTTAGTCAAGCAGTGGTATCACATTAATGCACCGTTGCATTTTGTACATAATCACTTTATTCCGGCGTTTTCTCCATCCCAGAAAATTGAGCTCAAATATCCCGCTTTTTAAAAATATTAACGGCAACTGTCAGCATGAAAACTGCATAAAATAGAGTGTAAACCAACATCCAGTCGCTAGGGGTAGACTGGCTGCCAAAAGGCCCAAGAATTTGCTGAGGATTGAAAAAGGAAAAATCATGGCCGTTGCCTGCCGGTATCCTGTCGATTACCGTAGCGACCAACCTTCGGTAAACTGCATCTGCCGGCATGATCAGATTGGTAACTACACCGAGGTAGACGATGACAGTGCTTCCCAGAAGAGCTCCAATCTGTTCCATCATTCCTCCGACAACAGACAGAATGTAAAGACCGAAAGCAAACACACCGCTACCAAGGGTGGTGAACTTGGTGGTTCCCAATATGGTGACAGATAAGATAACCATTGGTTTCAGAATAAAAAGACATAAAGCCGGTAACAGCCCGGGTACTACCAAGCCCGTTTGCCAATAAATCAGGCCGGCCATAGACAGAAAAAAGAGGGCGGCATAAGTAAGCAACATTGCCGCCAAACCAAAGAATTTGCCCAGAAGCAAGTCGCGACGCAAAAGGGGTCGAACAGCCAGCGGATAAAGGGTGCCGTTCTCAATTTCCCCAGCGATGCTTCCTGCGGCGGCCAAAATAGCCAAGCCGGCTACCATGAAGCTTGCCAAGTAGACTCCCATGCTAAAGAGAAGAATGGCCTCCATCATATCAAAGAAGGAGCCTGCTACAGGGTCTTGGTGTACTATATCCCCCAAAATAAAGTGCAGTCCAGTTCCATAAAGAATAAGAAAGAACAGGGTGAGAACACCTGCTACCAAAACTACTTTCTTGCGCCAGGCCTCCCTGAAAGTTAATAGGGCCAATAACCACATACTTATTTGCCCTCCTTTAACAAGTAGATGTAAATATCCTCCAGAGAATTACGGCCGGGCGTCACTTCGTAGATACGGCAGCCCCCGGTCATTAGCATAGTCACCAAATCGGCGGTTTCCTCACGGCTACCTAAAGTTATAGTGAGCCGGTCACCTTCCAACTGCAGTTCGGGATAATACCGGCGCAGTTCCACTGCCAGCTCTTCGGTCAGACCATTCAACCTGATAGATAACGTTGCCGAACCGGCTTGCAGTTCATCCAGAGGGCCATCGGCTATCACCCTGCCACGGTTGATGATAGCCACACGGTCGCAGACCTGCTCCACCTCGCTTAGCAGGTGACTGTTTAGAAAAACGGTCTTACCGGCCTCCTTAAGCGTAAGCAGGATCTCCCGCACCTGGCGCCGCCCCAGGGGATCCAGAGCTGAAGTAGGTTCATCAAGGAATATCACCTTTGGGTCACCTACTAGAGCTACAGCCAAACCTAAACGTTGCTGCATCCCTTTGCTGTAATTAGCTACCAGCTTCTGCCCCTCCCAGGACAGTCCAACTAGTTCCAGAACTTCACATGCCCGTTTCTTGGCGATCTTGCCGTCCAGACCTGCCAAACGGGCATGAAAGGATACAAGCTCTTCTCCCTTCAGCCAACCATGCAAGCGGAAGTTTTCCGGTAAAAAGCCTACCTGGCGACGGCTTTTAATATCCTGAGGACTGTAGCCGGCAACCTCAGCCTCGCCGCAGGTGGGATAGACCAAACCTACCAGGATCTTTACCAGAGTACTTTTACCAGCACCGTTAGGGCCGAGAAAACCGAAGATCTGCCCCTCCTCCACGGAGAAGCTGATATCACTGCAGGCTGCCTGTTGGCCATATATTTTGGTTATATTTTTAACTTCAATAATAGCCACTATTTGACCTCCGTTGCAATTTGCATGGCTTCTTCTAGGGGTAGGCCGCTGATAGCTCGCCAACTGTCGCCCTGGCGCCACGCCAGAACAACGGTGCTGTTATCGAATTCGTTAACGAAGTAGACCCCCTGGCTGCCGTTGACCGATATTTCCGTAGCTCCCATACCCTGGACCTCCGGGATGGGCAAGGTATGCCTCCAGTCGTCTATATCGGCCAATTGCCGACGAAAGTTCTCAGGCAGGAAAGGTAGCCTTAACAGAGCTAGACGCAAGGAGGCCAAATCAATGCCCTGGGGAGCTTCAATCGTTAGGTCGCGGGCTGCGTAGAGAGCGAATCCTTGATCTCTTTGGCCATATTGAACCCTAAGCAGGGGGGGGATATTAAAAGTAATCGACTCTCCCGCTAAGGCAGGCGGCAACAGCACGTTGCTATGGATCCTCAAGTAACTGTTAAGACTTTCCACATCAGGAGTAAAAGTAATGGTTGGCGGTTGCTGAACGACCATCTCCTTCCTTTCCCTTCCAGCCAACGAGACTGGCAAACTAAGCTTCAGCCCGCTCAATTTTTCCACCTTTGTTGAATCAGCCTCCACTATCCTTTTGTTATCGGTTGGATGCTCAACTTTAACTCGGCCAAAATTCCGGATGTCAACCTCGCCTCCTTGACCGTCAATGTCGTCAAATAGCGTAGCCAGTTGAGCCATATCTTCAGGGGTGATTTCTACGATTTGGATCCTTTCCATTCGGAAGATATTCAGAAACTGGGCAGCCAGGCTGCGGCCCGGCGCCCAACTTAAAAAGAAAGCCATAACTAGCAGAGACGCAGCTACTCCGGCAAACCATTTGTAACGTTGAAACATGTTGACAAACCTCCTCGTTTTTGTTAGATGCTGAAAGTAATGAGATAAATAACTATTACAGGACATACGCTCCGGATATACCATTACCATTGTTTCTTTTAGGTAAGGCGCCAAAACAACAGTTGAGCTGATGGCAAGTTCCTGCAGAACATGCAATCTATCCCGGCAGGTAACACATCCTGCTATGTGGTTTGACACCTTTGTCGACGAATCGATATCCAGTTCACCGTCAAAATAAGTCTGAAGAATACCTTCATCGAGACACACTGTCATCCCTCCCCTCCAATTCGTTGTATAAATCGCTGAAACGGCGGCGCGCCCGCGCTAGAATAGTGCCTACTGAATTCTTATCCACCTGGATGGCTGCGGAAATCTCGGCATAGCTGTAACCGTCATTTTTTAACAACAGACAGATACGGTCTCGAGGTGACAGCTTTGCCAAGCATTGGTGAACCATTTGCGCATCATGTTTAAGAATAACAGCTTCTTCTAGGGGGATAATACCGTCCTTCTCACGGCATTGACCTTCCTCGCGGCGGCGCCGCCGCTTCTCACCGCGCAGGTAGTTATAGGCCAAATTGACAGCTACCCGCAACAGCCATCCGCTCAAGTTGTCTTTTTCACGAGGAGGATTGTGGTATAGCTTAAGAAAAACTTCCTGGGTGAGGTCTTCGACCGGCGCCCGCTCGCCGATAAGGTAATAAAATTTCCGATATACCAAAGTGTAATAGCTTTGGAACAAGGCCTCGAATTCAGCCGGCGTAATAACCATCCCTCCTTTCAGTCCTTGCTATAACTATAACACCGTTAAGGAGGATTTTGTGACACCCAAGCTGTAACAAAATATAATCGCAAATAATGCTTGACTTTAATGGTGCTCAAACATTAATATATATTTGATATCTTTTTGATATCAAATATGCTGCTGAAGGAGATGTTTGCTATGACGGCGACAAAAACTTCCGGAACCACTGTTCCCCGGGAGGAGATTACCCCAAAAACTTTAAGTGGTTTGCCTGTTCTGGTCTTAAACATACTTTTTATGCTTGCTGCGCTTGCGGCCGTAGTTTTAGGAATCAGGGAGGTTGCAGGCATGTTTGCCTCCCCATATGCAACACCGGCGATTATTTTAGGGTTCGTCTATCTTTTAATTATCGGGCCGCTGGGATTTATCGGCCTAAAAGTGGCAGGTCCGAACGAAGCCCTCGTGCTGACTCTCTTTGGCAGATATTACGGCACTCTGCGCGGCGAAGGTTTTTTCTTTGTTAATCCTTTTGTGATTGCCGTCAATCCTGCTGCTGCTTCTCTTGCACCCGCCGCAAAGCCGACACCGGTCGGCGCGGAGCAGACGATGCAACTTGCAACAGTCGCTGTAAACTCTAGCAAAAAAATCTCGCTCAAAGCCATTACCTTAAATAATGAAAGGCAAAAAATAAACGATAAACTGGGCAATCCGATTATCATTGGCATCGTGGTGATTTGGCAGGTGGTTAATACGGCAAAAGCCGTATTCAGCGTCGACAATTATAAGGAGTTTCTTTCCATACAGAGCGACTCGGCGTTGCGCAATACTGTACGCAATTATCCTTACGACACACCCGGCGACGAAAGCGAAATATCCCTGCGCGGCAGCAGCCAAGAAATAGCGGAAAAATTGCGGGAAGAAATACAGGAGAAAGTGGAAATGGCCGGGCTGCAGATACTTGAGGCGCGCATAACACACCTCTCCTACGCACCGGAGATTGCCGCCGCCATGCTGCAAAGACAGCAGGCTTCCGCTATTATCGACGCTCGTCAGATGATCGTGGAAGGTGCCGTCAGCATGGTGGAGATGGCGCTTGACAAGCTGAACGACAAAGATATTGTCAAACTCGATGAGGAGCGCAAAGCAGCGATGGTCAGCAATCTGCTCGTTGTCCTCTGCGGCAACAGAGATGTCCAGCCGGTTGTCAACAGCGGTTCGTTATACTGATATGAACGGAGAGGAATTTATTTATGACAGAAACAGAGACGAAAAAGAAGCAACTCCTGCTTCGCCTCTCCCCTGCCCTCTGGAATGAGCTGGCAGCCTGGGCGGCAGAGGATTTTCGTTCGATCAACGGGCAGATTGAATTTCTTTTAAGTGAATGCGTCAAGCAAAGAAAAAATGGGCGCAAAAGCGAAAGCTAACGCGACGCCCATATTATTGGCAAGGAATTAAGTGAAATGGTAAACCCGGCTGAGATTGCCTTTGTGGCGGTCTCCGCCTAACCCGCGTGAACAGTCCCTTTTCATGTTACATGAAGGAGGTTGGATGATGGCTAATGTGCTGGAGATAGATAACATATCAAAAGAATTCAGCGGCAAAACAGTGGTTAACAACCTCAGCTGCCAGGTACGGACGGGAGAAGTACTGGGGTTGCTGGGACACAACGGTGCAGGAAAAACTACTACCATTCGCTGCGTACTCGGCATCATTCGCCCCGATAACGGCAGGGTTCTTTTTCGCTTTAACGGCGAGTCATCACAACTGCTCCCGGCACTCGTAGGGTATCTGCCCGAAGAAAGGGGTTTATACAAAAAACAAAAAGTACTTAATATCCTGCTCTATCTGGCAAAACTGAAAAACTACCCAGTTGAACGTGCACGTGAAAGAGCAAGAGAATACTTGCAAACATTCGGCCTGACCGATTGGCAGAACAGCAAAGCGGAAGAACTCTCCAAGGGAATGGCACAAAAAGTGCAGTTTATTACTGCGGTACTGCATGAACCAAAATTAGTGATCCTGGACGAACCATTTTCCGGACTCGATCCGGTAAGCCAGGAGCAACTCAAAGCTGAAATCCGCACCCTGGCGAAGAAAGGGGCAGCGGTGGTACTCTCCTCTCACCAGATGCACTTGGTTGAGGAAGTCTGTGACCGCATCCTACTCCTTGAGCGGGGGCAGACAGTTTTGTCGGGAGAACTCGGACAAATCAAGGAACAATTTGCTGATTTTAAATTTGAAATAATTGGAGATAACACCCTAACAGACTTTTCTGCAATTAAAGGAATTCGCCTAGTAAAGCAGAAAGCAGGACGTACTGTCATCTATTTGGAGAAAGGCGCGGATCCGCTGCAAATCATGCACTCATTGCCGGCAGGAACGGTAATCAAGGAGTTAACATTAAACCGGGTTTCCCTGCACGAAATTTACCTAAGCATGGTGGGTGGAGGTGCAATAAATGAAAAATAGCCTGACGGTAGCTGTCTGGGAAATTAAACAACTGATCAATAAGTCATATCTTTTCTCGCTATTATTAACACCGGCTTTGATCCTGATTTTTAGCGTAGGGCCAGGGTTGCTGGGTCATCTGGCGGCGGATCAGGCAACCAGGTTGTTGTACGTGGTGGATGAGCTAGGTGTATTCCAGGATTTGAGCCGGGAATTACATGGCAGCAACATTAATCTGCAACTTTATGCAGGAGAATTAGACAGTCTGGAAATTAAAGTGCGAGAAAAAAGGGATGCGGCGTATGTGGTGCTGTCACCCCAAACCTTAACGACTAGACAGGTGGCGATTAATACAGGAGCAGAAGGCACCCCTGATCTGTCAATTCTGAAAGCAGCACTACAGCGTGTACTTCAGCGACATGAACTGCGAGAATATAACCTGAAACCAGAAACGCTAATCGGTTTGGAAAAGGGTTACAACATCCAAACCTTCTCGCTGACTGCCGCAGCTGACGAAAGCCCGTTGCGAAGAACGGTACAGGGCATTTTTGCTGCGATAATGTATTTTGTAGTGACCACCACCGGGATGTTGATTATGCAGAGCGCAATCACAGAAAAAAGAGATCGCATGGCAGAGGTGCTTCTTTCCTCCGTGTCAGCAGGAACGCTAATGCGAGGGAAAATGCTAGGTTGTTTTGTGCCCGGGGTTTTACAAGGCATCGTTTGGGCTGGCTCGGCGGCGCTCTTTGCCTATTTCTATTATGACCTGTCAATCTGGCAATATTTGCTGGAACCGCGCGTAGCGTTGCTACTATTTTTCCTGCTGGCCGGCTACCTGCTTTTCGCGGCTGTATTCATCAGCCTTGGGGCAACAATGGATGATCCTATGCAAGCCAGTAACCTTCAGGGACTGGTGATATTAATCCCCTATCTGCCCTTTTTGTTCATCGGCCCGGTGATTGCAGATCCTAACGGCCTATTGGCAAGAGTAGGCAGCTATTTTCCCTTTACTACCTCCGGGGTGATGCTGGTTAGATTAGTCTTTGCAGACCAGGTGATTTTTCTGGATATTATCCTCTCCGCAGTGCTATTATTGGCAACCTCGGCGCTAACAATTTGGCTGGCCGGCAAGATTTTTCAAACCGGATTCTTGCTTTACGGAAAAGTAGCCACCCCGCGCGAAATAATCCGGTGGCTACGCTCATCATAATTTATTTCTCAACGTAGCGAAGTATTTCTGATATGTCTGCTAATATCAAATACAGCCTCCAAAGTGCGCCTCAGGTAACTTTCGGCAGCAGCAACAGTGTCACTGTTTTCCAAAAATGCTTCTTTCGGAATAACTGCCAGTCTAAACATTTGCTGCAGGTAATCCTGAATCAAAACAAGTCTGCTGTAAACAAGGTTCTTATTAATCATTTGATCGGTATGCCTCCAAAACTTCTTTATGATACTGCTCCAGATATGGCCTGAAATCACATGCTCTGCGTAGGGTGTCTTCTTCATAGTTGTCCTTAAAAGCATCATCAATATAATAAAGGCAATGACCCATAACCGCCTCTGCCTGAAATACAGAGTGCGTTTCCTGCAATAATACTAAATCAAGCTTATATGGAAGGAATAAATCCTCAAGCCGGTTATAAATTCTACTATACAATCTGGTTCTTGGCAATCCGTGAGGCAAACTGCCGGCAAAAACAACTCCGACGTCAATATCCGCCAAAGGATCTGACTGCGCAACAGAATGGCCTTGTAATACAACAAGGCCTGCATCTTTCATTGAGCCAAAAAGATACATTAGTGCAATGCTACTTTCGTGACAAATTTCTGTTAAGCGTTGCAGCTTGTTCAATACTTTCCCGCCTCTCAAGTTGCGGCCTAGTCGCTATTTTAACGGTAAACCATTCTTCGTCTGACTTCAATATGTTCCAAAGACTGTGATATAACATCATAAAGATTTTTAAACAATCAACTAATAGTGCCTCATGGCTGTTACCGGGTCAAGGCGCATCGCCCGTGAGGCGGGATACAGACCGGCGATAAGCCCTATTGTTGTGCTGAATATTAATGCAAAAAAGGTAAGCCACAAGGGAATAACGGAAATTTGCACAGGTGTTGCGCCTGGGCCAATTGCTCCTGCACCGATGGCTGCCCCTGCATAAGTATTTATCAGCAGCGACAACAAAAAACTGCAGACAAGCCCCGATATGCCGCCCAGCAGACCGATCAGAGCTGCTTCTGTCAAAAATAGTCCCCTGATATCGGAGAAAGAAGCCCCCAGCACTTTAATCACGGCAATTTCTCTGGTTCGTTCGTAAATTGACATAACCATCGTATTGATAATGCCGATAGTGGCCACCAGCAAGCTGATTGCACCGATTCCCCCGAGAACAGCCTGCACTATCCTGGTGCCTTGTTCTATGCCCTCCAGTTGGTCAGCGATTGAATGTGCCTGATAACCCATTAAGCGCAATTCTTCGCCTAGTTGCTTAGTATACCCCACGTTCTTAGTTCTGACCGAGACGAAACTATACTGCAATTCCGGCCGTTCTGCCCTCCTTCCCCTCTGCATACCTGCCTGATCATGCTGCATATGGACTGAATCAACAAGCTGAAGTTGCTCCGATTGCGCTCCTTGATTTACAAAGTTGTGCATTTCTCTTAGGAGGCTTAAAGGGGCATGCACCGCATGAGAATGCTCCGCAAACTGATTGCCGAGGATTCCCACCACGTTAAGAATATATCCTCTCTTCTGTCCGCGGGCATTTTGCAGCGTCAGCACCAAACGTCGATCAAGCAGCTCCAAGGGATCCCTCTC
>JAGXRV010000071.1 GCA_018335695.1 Clostridium sp. | reverse complement strand
TGTGATCCCTAACCGCCGGGCGATTAGAGACATCGTATCTCCCTGCTTTACTGTGTACCTTTCCTGAAATCCGGAAGGACAAGTAGTGGGAACCCGGCAAATATCCACCCCAGGCACACAAAGTACGTCACAGGGGAAAATCAGATTAGGGTTGGAAATGTGCGGGTTGGCGCTAATTAAAGCCTGCAATGTGACTCCAAACCGCCGGGCAATAAAAAACATGGTATCTCCAGATCTTACCGTATACCTTCCCTGAAACCCTGGCGGGCAGGTAGCGGGAACCCGGCAGGTGGCTTGCTGGGCAACGAACTGCAAAGCGGCAGGGTCGAGAGATAATAGCTGCCGCTGGGCTTGCAAGATCGCCTCAAGGGTCATACTATACACCTGCAAAGGATCGACCACCGACCCTCCTAGGTGCATATTATCGTATAGCTGGGTGTGATGCTCCTCTTTTGCGCACTCTTTGCACAATTCAGGGTGACTATCCTGATCATGATAAACCATATAACGACCTCCTTTCCTGCAATGATTTAATTTAGATTCAGTATCGCCATATTTTATGCGGCAATTTCAGAAAGGGTGTCAATCATGTGACAAGAACCCCGTCCCCCTGACACCTTCTGCCTATTGCATTTTAGGATTGAGTTTGTTAGGATATAGACAAAGTTAATAACAAGGAAACAGGTGCTCCATGCGGAGGTAAAAGGGAATCGGGTGAAAAGCCCGAGCGGTCCCGCCACTGTAACCGGGAGCCTAGCAGCAAAGAGGACACTCTATTTAGGGGAAGTCGCTGCAAGGCTATGATCGGCAGTCAGGAAACCTGCCTGTATCCAGTCTGTGACGTGCCCTCGGGTCAAGGGGACGTGCGGTTAATTATGTATTCCCGGATTTGACCGGGAATTTTGTTTTTGCTGAGGGTTTACTGTCCGTTATTGTTTAATACTGATTGCCGGCTCTTAGTTCCTAGGGGTCGGTGGTTTGGCCGAAAAGTTGATTCTTTTTCCAGAAGAAGCAGGAATAAGCGAAGAGATGCAGAAGTAGAAATCTAAGTGTTACTATATTAAAATTCGTGCTACAAAAAGAAAGGAGGTATTGTTTTGACTATTGCGGCGAGAATTAAAAAATATTGGGATCAACGAGCCGATGATTATAGTCAGCATATTCAAAAAGAACTTAACTTGCTAAAAAGGGAGGCATGGCAGCAGCTTATTAAGGAGTATGCACCAAAAGGCGAGAAACTGGCAGTGCTTGACGTAGGAACAGGGCCTGGTTTTTTATCTATCATCTTGTCTGCGATGGGGAATGAGGTTACGGCTGTAGACAGTTCGGAAAATATGTTGGAGGAAGCTAAGAAAAACATTAGCAAAGCCGGTTTTGCAGTAAGGTGCCAACAAGCGGATGCGCAAAAACTTCCTTTTCCGGAGGACACCTTTGATTTAATAATCTGCAGAAATTTAGTGTGGACATTGCCGGATCCTCTGGCAGCTTACCAAGATTGGTATCGGGTATTGAAGCCGGGCGGAAGAGTGTTAGTGTTTGATGCAAACTGGGGGCTAAGGTTTAATGATTCTGCACTGCAGAGGCAGTATGAGGATGATCAAAGCAGGGCCAAAGAGCTTGGATACGATAATCCTCATGACAAAGCTAATTTGCAAGAAAATGAAAGCATTAGTAAGAACTTATTCCTAAGCTCCCGGCTTAGACCTAATTGGGATGTAGAAGCCTTTCTTCAATGTCAATACAAAAAGGTGTTTTTAGATAGAGATATAACTGACCTAGTATGGGATGAACAGCAAAAAGTACTATATCGTAGTACCCCCATGTTTATCGTGGGAGGAGAGAAGGAGTGATTGGGGTAATGAAAATTAAGAAAATCTTGCTGATAAGCATGTTAGTTTTGGCAGTTGCGATTAGTGGTTGTGGAGGTGAAAGATCAACGACTCCCGGTGACAAAGCTGAATCAAAAAAAGTTTTAACCATTTCATGGCCTTTGGATGTCGGTCCTTTAAACCCACATTTATATAGACCGAACCAAATGTTTGCTCAAGACTTTATATATGAGTCGCTGGTAGAATACGGAGAAGGCGGAGACATAATCCCTCACTTGGCAGAAAGTTGGGATATTTCTCCCGATGGCAAGGTATATACCTTTAACTTGCGTCAAGATGTTAAGTTTTCTGATGGCAGTAGGTTTAACGCTCAGATAGCTAAAAAGAACTTTGATGCAATTTTGGCTAATCGTGAGAGACATAAATGGTTAGAGCTGGTAAACCAGATTGATAGAGTAAATGCTGTAGATCAGTATACTCTTGAGATAATCTTCAAAAATCCATATTACCCGGCTTTGCAGGAATTGAGCTTAATCAGGCCGCTTCGATTTTTGGGGGAGGCAGGATTTCCCGATAACGGTAATACTGCTGAAAATGTCAAAGCGCCAATCGGCACCGGCCCTTGGATGCTGGCTGAGTATAAACAAAACGAATATGCCATATTTAGCAGAAATCCATATTATTGGGGCAGACGGCCAAACGTTGATCAAGTGGTGGTAAAGATAATTCCGGATGGAGAAACCAGAGCCATTGCCTTCGAAAAAGGCGACTTGGATCTAATCTTTGGCAGTGGCTTAATTAGCCTGCATTCTTTTAGCCAGTTTAGAGACTCGGGAAAATTCCAAACCATGATCTCAGACCCTTTGGCTACCAGATTTTTGGCTGTCAACTCTAACAGAGGTCCGACTAAAGAACACGCAGTAAGGGTAGCGTTACAGCACGGTGTAAATAAGCAATCTCTAATTGACAATATTTTTTATGGTATTGAAGTTAAGGCCGATACACTGTTTTCACCGCAAGTTCCTTATTCTGACTTGGGATTGCAGCCATATGAGTACGATATAGTAAAAGCCAAAAGTATTTTGGAATCGGCAGGATGGGTGCAAACAGCCGGACAGGAATTTAGGCAGAAAAATGGTCAACCGTTAGAGCTTGACCTCTCCTTTGATATTGCTGATGATGTGCAAAAAGCTTTGGCTGAAGCGTTGCAAGGAGAATTCAGTAAAATTGGTATAAAGATAAATTTAATCGGTGAAGAAAGGCAATCTTTCTTGCAACGACAGAAGGATGGTAATTTCAACTTAATTTTCGGTGAGACCTGGGGCGCACCTTATGACCCCCATTCTTTGGTATCTTCTATGCGCGTACCTGCCCATGCCGATTATCAGGCTCAAGCCGGTTTGCCCATGAAGGCAACAATTGATACTAAAATAACTGAGGTGCTGTTAAGCACTGATGAAAAGGAAAGGCATGAGCTTTACCGGTTTATTTTAGGTACATTACATGAACAGGCAGTTTACCTGCCTATCTCTTACAAAACTAATCTGGCGGTTTTCCAAAATAATATAACCGGAGTGCGTTTTGACCCTCAGAAATTTAGGATTCCATTGGTGGACGTTGATATCGAATAGAAGCTTTAATATTAGTGAGGGGCTATGGGAAGATTTATAGTCAGGCGAATTATCAGTCTTGTCCCAGTGCTGCTGGGGATATCTCTCTTAACGTTTGTTTTGATCCATTTGGTGCCTGTGGACCCGGCGGAAGTATATTTGCGCCTGTCTCTAATACCACCCACGGATGAAGCGGTAGCTGTGATAAGAGCAGAAATGGGTTTAAATAAGCCCTTGCACCAGCAATATTTTGACTGGCTATGGAGAGTAGCACATTTAGATTTTGGCAGGTCATTTGTCACCAGAAAGCCGGTGATGGCGGAACTATTGTACTACTTTCCCGCCACTTTAAAGTTAGCGGCGGCCTCATTACTAATAGTGCTGCTAATCAGTATCCCTGCGGGAGTGTTTTCCGCTTTGTATAAGGATACTGCCTTTGATCACATGTGCAGGATATTTGCTTTTATTGCTGCCTCCATGCCCAGCTTTTGGCTTGGTTTTGTGTTGATTTACATCTTGTCTTTAGAGCTGGATTTGCTGCCGGCTTACGGCAGAGGATCATTAGCCCATCTAGTACTCCCGGCTGTGACTTTAGCATTAGGAGCGGCAGCCGTTTATACAAGGCTCTTAAGAACCAGCATGTTGGAAAATCTCAATCAAAATTTTGTTCTATATGCCAGAGCCAGAGGATTAAAAGAAAAATTAATTATTGTCAGACATGTCCTGAAGAATGCATTAATACCTGTAGTGATTGCCTTTGGCATGACGTTAGGACATATGCTGGCTGGCAGCGTCATTGTGGAGAATGTCTTTGCCTGGCCCGGAGTAGGCAGGTATATCGTTTCTTCTATATTTAATAGAGATTACCCTGTCATTCAAGCGTATGCATTGTTTATGGCAGTTGTTTTTGTCCTGTTGAATCTGTTAGTAGATATAATTTGTGGCCTTTTAGACCCTCGCATCCGATTGGGAGGGGATAAATAGTGGTGCTACAGGAAAAAGTTAAAGAGCTTTGGCGAAACAAACCTGGCTTTATAAGTTTTATTGTATTGGCAGTTATAATTCTTGCCGGTATCCTGGCACCGGTGTTGGCACCAAATGATCCTATTCTGATAAACCTTGATAATAAATTTGCGGCATCCAGCGTCAGCTTTCCTTTTGGTACTGATCATTTAGGCAGATGTATTTTATCCCGGTTGATGTATGGAACCATTGCTTCATTAGGTTCTGCGTTATTGGTGATGGCCATCACTATCACTATCAGTATAATTGTCGGCACGTTGTCTGGATATAAGGGTGGTTGGGTAGATGCTTTGCTTATGCGCTTAGGCGACGTAAACCTGGCCTTTCCCGATCTGGTGTTAACTCTGGTAATTGTGGGTATGTTAGGACCTGGATTAATTAATCTCATCATTGCCATGGCAGCGGTACAGTGGGTGTGGTATGCCAGGATCATCCGGGGGATGGTATTAAGTCTAAAAGAGCGCAACTATGTTTTATCGGCCAAAGTGGTGGGCACCCCCAGTTGGTTGATTGTAGTTAGACACATCTTGCCTAATATCATCCCGCACATGGTGGTATTGGTCACCTTAAATTTGGGCATGGTGATTTTGCATATTTCCGGCCTGACTTTTCTGGGACTAGGAGTGCAGCCGCCAACCCCCGAATGGGGAGCTATGCTTAATGATTCCAAACAGTTTTTAAGAAGTTATCCAAGGTTAATCATGTTTCCTGGAACGATGATTATGCTAGTAGTCATCTCCTTTAATTTGCTGGGGGATGCCATAAGTGATATCTTTGAATTTCGCGAAAGTTGAGAAAAAGATTATGAATGAACAAGTAGTCTTGAATATTAAAGACTTGCATGTTCACCTGCCTACTACGCGTGGTGTGGTTCGGGCAGTGAATGGGATTAGCATGCAAATTGCCGAGGGGAAAGTTCTGGGGCTGGTTGGTGAAAGTGGCTGCGGCAAATCAGTTGCTTGCTTATCCCTGTTGGGTTTAACTAAAGAAAAAGGCTGGGTTATAGACGGTGAGGCCAAATTGCTGGGAAAAAACCTGCTGGCTCTTGAGCAGGAGGAAATAAGGAAAATTAGAGGGAAAGATATAGCCATTATTATGCAAAATCCCTTGATGGCTTTCAATCCCCTGATGACCATAGAGCAACATATTTTTGAGACAATTAATAGTCATTTGTCTTTACCTAATAAAGAATGCGGAAATTTGGCTTGCAGATATCTGGAGTATACAGGTCTGTCTCAACCAGGCAAGCTGTTGAAACAATATCCTTTTCAGCTTAGTGGAGGGATGATTCAGCGGGTTATGATTGCTATAGCCCTTATTCTAGAACCAAAGGTTTTGATTGCTGATGAACCTACAACTTCATTAGATGTGACAGTGCAACGCCAGATTCTTGGTCAATTGACTCGATTGAAGGAAAAGGTGCGCACAGGGATGTTGCTGGTTTCTCATGATTTGGGCGTAATTGCCCAAATGGCTGATGAAGTGGCAGTAATGTACTGCGGCTGCATAGTGGAACGAGCTCCTGTAGAGCAGTTGTTTAGTCAACCACTGCATCCATATACCAAAGCTCTGCTTGCTTCGAAACCAAAAATGCAAAAAAAATCTTTGCAGACGATTGGTGGTCAAGCGCCTTCTTTGTTAAACCTTGATGGCGGTTGCCAATTTCTTGAACGGTGTTACGAAAAGAGCCGGTGGTGCTCTCATTATAAGCAAGAGCTAGTCCAATATGACGATCAACATTGGGTAGGGTGTGCTAAATGTGGAACAATGGATGTTGCATCATGAACTTGCTTAAAGTTAATCGCGTTTCTAAAACTTTTAAATCAAGAAGCTTTTTCATTGACAAAGGTAGAGTCGTAGAAGCAGTTAAAGACCTCTCTTTGAGCATTGAAGAGGGCATGTGCCTGGGACTGGTGGGCGAAAGTGGATGTGGTAAAAGTACGCTGGGGCGGATTATTTTAGGTTTAGAGCCGCCTCAATCAGGTCAGGTTATATTCCAGGGCAAGGATTTCTACAAAGCCACTCGTCAAGAACAAAAAATATTGCGCAAAGATCTTCAGGCGGTATTTCAAGATTACAACAGTGCAATTAATCCAAAATACCCTGTGAAGATGGCTATTGGTGAACCGTTGCGCAATTATTTAAGGCTAAGCCCTTTAGAGGAATTAAAACGGATTGGAGAACTATTGGAACTTGTTGGATTGAATTATCGGGATATGGATAAATTTGCTCATCAGTTTAGTGGTGGGCAGTTGCAGAGGGTCAACATAGCTCGAGCACTGGCTTTAAACCCCAAATTAATAGTTTTGGACGAAGCAATCAGCAGCTTGGATGTTTCAGTTCAGGCGCAAATCCTTAATTTATTGTCTGAGCTAAAAAAGGAACTAAAGTTGTCGTATTTATTTATTTCTCATGACATAGAGGCTGTCTATTATTTAGCTGATGCGATTGCTGTAATGTATCTTGGTGAGTTGGTAGAATTTATAGACGATATTTCCGTTATTGATCAGTTTATCCATCCTTATTCCAACAGGCTTTTAACTTCTGTTCTTCCTCACCATCCTCGCTACAGGACAGATTTATGTGTGGAATTTGAAGAGCTGCAAACTAAGTCTTGCAATACTAATGGATGCAATTATTTAGATAGATGTCACCTTAGAGAAGATCTATGTTCTCAGCTAAAACCAGCTTTAAGTAACATTGCTAAAGGTCATTTGGTAGCGTGTCACAAGCCGCAAAAATAGGTAGAGTACACTTGGATATTTTTAGCCCCCCATGATTGTGTTAGATTTTTTAGCACAGTAATCCGGGGTGTTTTTTTATTGTGCCGTTTGCAACTGGACAGGACTGCTGAATTTGAGAAAGTATTCTTTTATGTAAAATATTTTTATCATAAATAATTATATTTAATAAATTTTTTGAATTATCAACCTTGCAAGCAGGAATACATACTCTCGATAGGGAATAACTTTTACGAAATGTATGACAATTTATTTTTGGTGCTTGTAAAACATGGCAAAATATGACAAAAGCTTTCGAATACTGGGAGGGAGGTGAAATGATGAAAGATTATAAGCGAGAGGCTTGGGCAACGGGGATTATTTTTACATTGCTGTCTCTTACAGGCGGCTTTATTAGTGTCTTTTTTGTGCTGGGTAAAGATGCTTTCTTTGGTCCAGCTCCACAGTTTGCGCCGCATAGCAGTATTCTCGGCCTGCCTTTGCATTATGTGCTGCTGATTATGGGGAGTTGGCTGGGGGCAACGCTGCTTGGTGCCATCTGGACTTTAGTGCTTGACGGTATAGACAAACGGGAGAATTAAAACTTAAGGAAGAGGTGCGTTATGTCTGGTGTTTTTATTGAGGGGATAATTGCTTCCGTTCTTGTGCTAGCGGTTTCAGTTTTTTTTGGCTTTTGGGGACGGAAAATGACAAGAAACGTATCAGACTATTTTGTGGCGGGTCGTTCTGTCGGCGCTTTGAATAATGGTTTGGCCATGGTTTCGCTTTCGCTAAGCTTAACCACATTTCTGGGCCTCACGGCATTGATTTTCCATGGATTTTATTTGGCAATCGCTATTTACGCGGCTTTCTCCGCGTCTTTTGTCGGCATGTTGGTGTTGGCAGCTCCCTATTTGCGCAGACATAAATCTTTCACCACTATGGCTTTCATCGGTGAACGCTTCTATAGCAAGAATTTGCGCATATTATCAGTTTTTATTATGCTGGTAGTTAGCATTCTCTACTTAATTGCCAACATCAAGGGTATAGGCATTGTTTTTGAGGTGTTATTGGGGCTGCCGCAAGTTTATGGGATTCTAGTCGGTGGTTTAGTTGTCACTCTTTATGTGATGGTGGGAGGGATGTATGGTGTTACCTACAGTCAATCCTTCCAAAGTGTGGTTATGCTCTTTGCCATATTTGTGCCGGTTATGATAATTTTAAGGGCATTGGGCGCAGCAGGTTGGTGGTTCCCGCCGCTGGGCTACGGGGAAATGGTTCCTGCCATGCTAAGTGTTACACCTCATTATTTCTTTCCCTTTGTAGTTCATCCTGTGTGGTACATTGGCATTTTCCTCGGCTCATTTTTCGGAATTATCGGTCTGCCGCATTTTGTCATGCGCTTTTTTACTGTACGCGACGCCAAGGAAGCTCGTTGGAGCGCTGTGTTTTGTACATTCCTTGTAGGGCTGGTCAACACTAGCGTTTATGCTTTGGGTTTTGCGGGTGTCTATTATGTGGCTACTCGCGGTGTGCAAATTGAAATAGCAGATTATGACAAACTCTTTTTTATTCTAACTGAGGCAATTGCGGGCAATAGTTGGTTGGCTATAACGGTGGGTGGCGCGCTGGCAGCCGGTATTTCCACTGTGGCAGGATTATTGATGATTATGGGCACAGGTATAGTACACGATTTGTACGGAACACTTAGACCAAATACCAGCCCGGAAAAATTGCTTAAAATGGCCACCAAAGTAATGTTTGTGGTGGGAGTTGTTGTGACACTGCTTTCCTTGCGTCCTCCTGCGTTTATTCTCGTAACCATTTTATGGGCGTTTGGGATTGCCGGCACCGCATTTGGTGTGCCCATGGTGCTTGGCATTTGGTGGAAGCGCACAACTAAAGAGGGTGCCGGCGCCGGGATGATTATAGGTTTTTTGACCAGTTTTATTCCTTATGTGTTGATTGAAATTGTGGGCTGGGAAGCGACTATGATTTCCCGTTATCTTTATGGGCCGTTGGGCTGGGTAAAAGTTATGGCTTTTAGTATTCCCATTACTTTTATTGTGACCATAGTAGTTTCATGGCTGACGAAGGAGCCGCCGGCTGAGGTTAAAGCAACGGTTGATATGATGCATGGCTGGAGCGATTACAAAGAAGAACGTTATAACGGCAAAGCTTTACCGATAACAATTGTAATCCTCTCTATCCTTTGTATTCTGTCGATATTTACACTTTATGACATTTTCTCGGTCATTGGTTAAGGGAGTGCTGACGCATGGAAAATTGGGAAAAACTTAGCAAAAAACCATGGGAAGAGGTTCGTCAAATGCAGGATCGCAAGCTGCGGGCCTTCATAGTGAACCAAATTTATCCCTACAGTCCGCATTACAGGCGTATTTTTCAAGACCTTAAACTGGATCCTTATAAATTTAAAGGTGTTCAGGATCTTGTGCATCTTCCGTTTACCTATAAGGAAGATATTGCGCCTACAGAAGCAGAGCCTGCCAAACATCGTGACTTTATCATTCGTCCTGACGAAGAAGTGTCTGAAAAATATGGACACATGGCTAAGTTATCCCCTTATGGCGGCAAGCAGGTAGTTGACGAAAAAATTTATGACTACAAGCCGGCGCATATTCATTTTACTACCGGCAGGACGGCTAAGCCGACTCCTTTTGTCTACACACTGCGTGATCTTGAAACAATTCGTGAGGCCGGTAAGCGGCTGCTCGATGTTTTTGCGCTGAGCGAGAAAGATATTCTCGTCAATGCATTTCCTTATGCGCCGCATTTGGCTTTTTGGCAGGCTTTTTTCGCGGCAGATAGCATGGGCATAGCGTCTTTGCATAGCGGAGGCGGCAAGGTAATGGGCACTCAAAATCTGATGGGCGCAGTGGAGATGATGAGGGCAACAGTTATTTCCTTTATTCCGGGCTATGCTTATTACTTTTTACGTCAGGCAGCCGAGCAGAAGAGAGATTATTCTTCTGTACAAAAAATACTCTTTGGCGGAGAGCGCGTGCCGCCGGGACTAAAAGATAAAATTAAAGCTCTTTTGCAAGAGATGGGAGCAAAAAACCCACAGGTATTAGCCACATATGCTTGTACGGAAAGCCGCTTGGCTTGGGGAGAGTGCCCTTCGGAAGATTCCTATGGCTACCATACTTACCCGGATACTGAGATAATCGAGATGATAGATCCGGCGACTGGTGAGCATGTGGCTGAAGGAGAAGAGGGTGAAATAGTTTATACTGCACTTGACTGGCGTGGCAGCTGCCTGCTCCGTTATCGCACCGGAGATGTGGCTAAAGGCGGGATTCTATACGCTCCATGTCCTAACTGCGGTCGCACAGTGCCGCGAATTACTGCGAATCTGCAGCGCAAATCAGAATTTAAGGAGTTTGATTTAACAAAAGTGAAGGGCACATTGGTAAATTTGAATAACTTCTTCCCCTTAATGATGGGTCATCCTCATGTTGTGGAGTGGCAGGTGGAAGTATGCAAACGAAACAATGACCCGTTTGATTTAGATGAGATTAATCTGTATATTGCACCTGCTGCCGGTGTAAATATTGAGGAATTGAAAAGTGATTTAAGGCAAAAAGTTATTCGTGATACTGAAGTGGCGCCTAATGAGATTTTCTTTCTTCCTGCGGAACAGGTTTTGGCCCGTGTGGGGATGGAAACAGAATTAAAGGAAAAGCGCATTGTTGATAATCGTCCTCAAAAGTAGAGTCCGCAAGGAGGGAAAGATACTTGGAGAATTTTGCAAAATTATGCCGTATGACACCGGAGCAAATCAAACAATTTCAGGCACAACAAATGCAGGATTTTTTCGCCGGTGAAGTGGCTGTGCGGCATCCTTTTTATCGGGATAGCTGGCGGGAGACCGGTATTCCGCGTTCAGCCGCCGATCTGCAAAAACAGCCGTTCACCGTAAAAAGTGATTTATTGTCTCAGCCCGACAATCTTGAGAGTTTTCGCCGCTATGTTCTTGAAGCACCTGAACAGTCCGCTTCGGCTAAAAGCGGTGGTTTCTTCAGCCGTTTTAGAGGAAAGCCGACGGAGGAGATTGTTCCTAAAAAGTATGCAACAAATCAATTGATGTTTTCCTCAGGCAGAACAGGCAAGATTACACCATACGTCTATTCTGTGGCAGATATTGAAAACTTAGGCGAAACAGGGCTGCGCATGATGGAGATTCTAGGCATAACGCGGGATGACACGATTGTTAATGCCATGTCCTATGCTCCCAACCTATCTTTTTGGCAGGTCTATTACGGTGGACTTAAGTTAGGATCAACTGTGCTGCAGAGCGGTGGCGGACGGATTTTGGGCACAGAAAAGATTTTAACCGCCATGGAAAATATGGAAGCGTCTACTTTATTTACTACGCCTGGTTACGCTGAATTTCTCTTGCAGACAGCAGTTCATTTTAAATTGAAATTTCCCAATTTGAACAAGCTGATTGTCGGTTATGGTCCCGTGCCGCTCGCCCAAGTTAAGCGTTTGGAAGTATTGCTGCGCCTTGTCGGTTCTCCCGACGGAGAAGTAAAGCGAGTTTATTTCCTAAACGAGGCAAAGTCGGCCTGGGCAGAATGTTCGCCGGGAAGCGGATATCATTTTTATCCCGACCATGCATTTTTGGAGCTTGATTCTGTAGCCGGGATAGAGGGCAGGGGAGAGATAATTTTAACTAATCTTAATGTGCTTGGTTCATGTGCAGTCAGATTCCGCACCGGTGATTTGGCTGAGAGGATTACTTACGAACCTTGCCCTGTTTGTAAACGTTCCATTCCTCGCGTACTGGGTGAGATTGAGCGTCTCGATGATTATAAATATTTAGGCAAAGAGAAAGGGCGCACAGTTAATCTTAGCAGTCTGTATTCAATTTTGGCGGCAGAGCCCGGTGTGCTGCTATGGCAAGCAGTCTTGCTTGGCGAGCCTGCTCAGTTACAGATTGATATTGCCTTTCTTTATAGGAATCAGGCGGCTGAGTTATCCGTCAGTCTGCAGTCAAAGCTGGCAGATGTTTTAGGAGTGACGCTTACTGTAAAGTCATGTTCTTACAAGGAATTGGTGGATCGGTTGGGGTTTGAAAAATACCCCGTCGAACAGAGGATTATGACACGCTCTGTTAGGGAAAGCTGACGATGTTGTTAATCTGGGCAAGAGACAATTTGAAAGTTAAATAAAGGGATGGCGGCGGCCATTCTTTTATTTTTCTCAAACTGTAAGATTATGTTAAAGAAAATGAGGGTAGAGTAAGGTAGACTTAGAGTTATCGTGCAATTAGTTCTGGGAGGTAAACTCGGTGAAAACAAAGAAATTTTGGCTCGTCGTCTTCTTTTTTACAGCAGTTGTCGTCTATGCATGGCTAATGAGCGCCTTGCTTGACGGAAACAGCCCCCTCTCCCTCAGGCAGCTCAATAGACTCTTTGCTTCATTGGGTTTTTGGTTCTTTTTCCTGCAGTTTGTGTTAAGCTCACGATTGAAGTTAATCGAATCAGGCTTTGGTTTAAATGTAATGATTCACTACCATCGTTTGCTGGGTCGGTTGGCATTAATTTTTTTGCTTTTGCATCCACTGCTTTTATTTATAAATGAAGGTGGATTGTTTTTAAGCTCGCCGTTTCGTCTTACCGGGTTGACTGTGTTGCTGCTGTTGCTGCTGACAGCATTTGTCGCCTCTTTTTATAAAAAATTGAAGCTGTCTTATGAATTGTGGTTAAACATTCATAAAGTCAACTACATTCTGTTTCCTGTAGTGCTTATCCATGTTTTTTACAATGCTTCGCCAGGGTCATTGCTTTACTATCTCTGGTTAATTATTTCCCTGCTTTTTGCTCTCTTGTTAATCGAAAAAGCTATTCGGGAAATCACTATTCGTAATAATCCTTACGAAGTAGTAAAGATTCAGCAGGAATCCAAAGACACCTGGAGTCTATATTTTAAAGGAAAGCAATTTGCTTTTAAACCAGGTCAATTTATGTATCTTAGGCTGCTGCGAAAAGGAAAACTTTCTTCTTCGCATCCTTTTACCATTTCCTCCAGTCCTACTTGGGAGCTTCTTACCGTAACACCGAAGGAATTAGGTGATTTTACAGGCACCATCAAAGAGACTGAAATTGGCGATCTAGCCTTGATTGACGCGCCATATGGTGTTTTCAGCTTTCTAAATTATGAATGTGACAGGCTGGCATTTATTGCGGGAGGCATAGGGATTACACCTTTTATGAGCATGTTGCGCTATATTTATGATCATAAAATTGAAAAGCAGGTAACAGTCATCTGGGGCAATAAGGATGAAGAGGCATTGTGTTTTCAAGAAGAGTTGAACAAGATGGCGCTGGAAATGAAAAACATTGAAGTTATCTACGTAATGTCTGCGCAGGAGAGCTGGCGCGGAGAGAAGGGAAGAATTGACGGCAAAGTGATTGAGAAATATGTGCCCGATCTGGCTGGGTGTCACTTTTTTCTTTGCGGGCCGCCTATGCTCAGTTTGGCAGTCATGAAAGCGCTGCGTGAGAAAGGGGTGCCTGACAAACGGATACATCATGAGTTGTTTGAACTCTAAGAGACGTTGTATTGGAGCTCTGCCAGTACCGTAAGTCCTTAAATATTTGTATGGTGTCTCTTCTGTTGGATTAGCCCCTATTATAAACTTCCCGTCTATGACCGACCTTGACCACAATAACGACAAGTTCATTATCCCTGACCTCATAAATTATACGATAGACTCCCTGACGCACACGGTATCGCTCCTGGGTCGAGAGTTTATCACAACCGGCAGGTCGTGGGTCGTTACGCAACGCTTCAATACGCTGAAGGATTCTTTTGACATCCTTATTCGGCAAGTGCCGGAGATCCTTGGACACGGACTCCTTAAAGCGAATCTCAAAGCTTGCCATCGGCTCTAAGTTTCTTAAGCAGCTCTTCGTAACTTATGGTTGGCTCGGCTACCCGCTCTTCGAAGGCGGTCAAATCCTCCTCGTCCTCACGGAGGGTATGCCGCACAGCCTCATTTACCAGTTCTGATAAGGAGCGGTTCGTTACAGCTGCTTTCAACCGCAAAGCGCTGTAAATTTCAGGCTTGAAATACACTGTGGAACGCTTGGTGGCTTCACTCATTAAAAAATCACCTCTTGACATCCATTATAGCATTATAACGTTTAGGAGTCAAAACGTTACTGTTTACTTTTTAAAGTGTCAAGGCCCATCCATTGAAAGCCTGAACCAGGGACAAAAGCGGTAAGAGCGCTTACCAGAAAACTGTACAAAAAGACTGCTGCCTAAATAATTCTTGATAGGCAGCAATGGTAATTGATTATAGGGATAAGAGTTAGGCTTTTTAAGGCAGTCGTCAGCTTTTCGTTTTTGCATCAGTTTTATTGTGAGCAAATAACATGTACGCGTTATAAATGACAACAATGATGCCGATTGTCACATTATTGAACATCAGCATTCCGTCAGTCAAAAATGGCATAAAATTTACGAACGCTAACCAAGCACCGGCAATAATGTGTATCCAGTGAAATGTGGTCATCTTTTAACTGCACCTCCTTTTGCCATTAATCTGTACTTTTTTGTTAAAAAGTATACTTTTACTGATTAAGGCAAAAGAGCTGATTTTTTTAAAAAATTATTCCAGATAGAAAGGGCGTATCTCGGCTGCCAGTTCTTCCGGACGTATGACACAGACAGGTTGTTGCATCATAACCTGAAAAAAATTGGTGTCAGGCGGGAAGTATTTTGTGTTTAGGAAGGTTCGTGGTGAAAAGCGGATGAGCAGAGGAAATTCATCGTCACCTGCCGGACTGAAGCAGATAGATGCATTAAAACTAAAAATGCCGTTATCCTTGTAATAGGAGAAGAGACGAACAAGACCGTCTGTAAAATCTGCTAATAATGAGCCCTGCAATTCCTGTGGGGTGCAGTTGTGGGGGCCTACCCCAAGAACGTCTCCCAGTACGCCAAGCGGTGCAAAGGGGATAAGCCAATAAATATCACCGACTTTCCCAAGAAAACGCTTGCCCAGTTTTGTCTCTTCAGCCAGATAATCTGGCCAGTATAAGCTGTTATTTTCTGTTTTATAGCGATGCGTGTTATGGAGGCAATCCATAAATATATTGCCGGGATTTTTGCTGCCAAAAACCTGAATATGGGGGTGTACCAACCCACCGCCGGATGGAGGCATATAATTCCAGCCGATAAAGAAATAGGGAATACTTTTATCGTTTTGGTGTATGGTTGTTAAAAAATTTATCGCCAGCGAGAAGGTATCGCACAACACATCAGCCGTGAGTTCCGGCATTGAGAGGATGTGCTTGTCGGAGAGGATAACGAGGCCGCTGTAAACATCATACGGAGCTATATTGGCGATAAGGGTAGCCGCTCCAAGGCGAAGGCGGCCTTTCACCAACTCTTGCGGAAAGAGAGAGGTGACGCGATCAATATTTGGCGGGCAGAACGGACAAAATTCTTTGCTTGCTCCATCTAAGGCGGAATAGTTGAGGGGCTGCGGTTTAATGGCTCCTAAATGGGCAAGACGCGTTGATCGTCCTGTTAAGGGGTCGTAGCGAAATTCTATTTCATGCTTAACCGGCGCAAAATCCTGACGTGGATCGAGCAGAGTGGTCATTACAGTTTCGCGGCGAAATACGATGCTCATAAATGCCTCCTGTAAATCTTTGCTTAAATCTTACCCCAATTGACATTGGTGGTCAAGAATAAGAGGCAACAGCAGGCAGTCAATGGATGCAAAGAAAAGGAGGCGCAAGGTGTTCATCTTCGGATACAGAATGATTATTTGGTTTGGCTTGCTGGCGGCGTTATTTATTTTTGCGGCCATGGCCGCCGTTTATTTTGGCAGACGCCATAGATGGCTGCTTAAAGGGCGTTGGCACCATCGTCTGGCGATTTGGGGAACAATTTTTGCCGCAGTTCATGTAGTGCTTGCTATTTTGCAGGTATTTTTTAAAATCTTTCTTTAGCACATAATTTCCCAGTCTGCTCCAGTAAGATTTCGCCTAACTTGCCTGCCGACATCGGTTTATGGAAATAATATCCCTGGATCTCATCACAGGAGTTTTCCCGAAGAAAAAGGAGTTGTCTCTCTTTTTCCACCCCTTCGGCTACAACTTTGATACCAAAGGCTTTTCCCAGTTGCAGAATAACTTTTATTATCTCCCTATCCTTTTTGTTGGTTTCGATTCCATGTACAAACCTCATATCAATTTTAAGCTTATCTACAGCTATATCTCTAAACCTATCGAAGGATGAATATCCGGAACCAAAATCATCAATTGTTATTTTTACGCCCAATGTCTTTAGCCTGTCCATCGTCAGAGCAATATTTTGGGAATCATGGGCGGCGATGCTCTCGGTAATCTCCAACTCCAGAAACTTTGGCTCTAAGCCTGACTCTGCGAGGGCATTTTTGACGATTGTCGCAAGATTCGCATCCATAAATTGTGCCAGAGACAGATTGACTGCTATTGTTATCGGTTTTAAACCTGTAGCTTGCCACTTTTTATTCTGTCGGCATGACTGACTAATTGTCCACGCGCCGATATTGCTGATTTGACCGCTTTTTTCTGCTAGAGGGATGAAGATTGCAGGCGAAATCATCCCCAGGCGCGGATGTCTCCACCTGAGCAAAGCTTCCGCTCCGGTTATCTCCTCGGTTCGGGCATTATATTGGGGCTGGTAGTGCAAAAAAAGTTCGTTTCGCTCGAGCGCCAAATATAGGTCATTTGTAAGGGTGACACTTACTTGAGCATCTTCTTTCATGGCAGCGGAACAAAGCGCATATCTGTTCTTGCCAATTTCCTTAGAAACATACATGGCAATATTTGCGTTTTTCAGCAAGTCATCGGGCTCATATCCATCTATCGGGCAGACGGCTACACCAATGTTGACTGAAATAAAAAATTTCTGCTCTCTGAGCATTATGGGCTTTTTTAGGCCTTCCAATACGAGAGTAACCATATTTTCTATCTCTGCAAGATTTTTGGCTTGAGTCAGCATGATGAGAAACTCGTCCGCGCCGAAACGAGCCACCTCATCATCTTCGCGTACGTTTTCCCGCAATCTCTGGCCAACTTGCTGCAAGAAGAGGTCACCGCCGAGATGACCAAGGGCATCGTTGACAGATTTGAAAGAATCAATATCGACAAACAAAACCCCTATAAGCTTATCGGTTTGCAGAGCCTCGTCAGTGGCCTGTCTAAGGCGGTCTGTAAAGTGCAGCCTGTTAGGCAAGCCTGTCAGACTGTCATAATACGCCTCATGCTTGATTTTTTTGTCTCCTTCTATCTTGAGCCAGACATCTGTAACCATGCGTGCTAATATTGCACTTGTAATTTGCTGCTCTTCCTCCAATCCCGGTTTGCTGACTGTCTTCTCAATGGTAGCAATACCAATTAGCTGATTTGCATTCTTTAATGGAATAACAGACAACAAGCCTGTCTTGATTTTTTCCGCCCATTGGCTTTCTGCTTCGCCTCCGGTTAAAGTATTAATTTCCAAGCTGCCGGAAACTTCCCGGCTTAAGCTGATTGCGGCTGCAAAAATTTCTTCTTGTTCTGTAGCGCTAAAAGTGACAGCGGAGCTAATTTCACCGTCGCACAATTGATAAGTTTTTTTGACTGTTGTTTGTGCATCAGCTAAAAAGAAGATCTTTACGCACTTCGCTTGAAGGTGACTGCTCCATTTGGTCATCACTGTTTTAAGTTTCACGTCGATGTTGTTTTCGTCAACCGACATTAACGTAGCTGCAATCTCCGACAAGAGTTCTTCCCTGCCGGCTTTTTTCTGGTTTTCAGTTATCGCCTGCCTGAAGATGCGATTAACGCTGTATACATAGCCGAACATTATCGCCATGACAATTATTCTAACCACGTGATCTACTTCAGCAAACATTATCGGATTGACAGGAGCTTTTACCCAAGACCATAATAATGAAAGCAGTAAAGAGATTCCAGTCAGGAAGATTATTTTTTTATCACTAAAAATTATTGCCACCATCACAAATATGATGGTTACATTCCAGGAATGTGATTTAGTAAACTCGTAGATAATCAGCGTTAAAGCTAACAATGTTATCGCTAATACGAGACCGATGATAGTGTCCTTCAAATCTGCTTTCAAATTTAGTGTTCTTGTCACAAAGATGATAATTCCCGCCAGCATAAGTACAGCGCCAAAATATAATGAAATTGTCAGGGAAGCCAGATTGGCGAAATATAGTGTTGCAAAGCCGATATAACTGCCGAGAAGTGAGGCTAGAGCCAGATACAGAAATAATCTTGCCTGAGCATAATCACTCAGCATCTGATTTTTTTCTGTGGACATTACCTTTGATATTTGCTGCATTAAGCCATAGCGCCTGATACAATAAAACATGGCCAGAGCAGGAATCAAGATCACTATTGGACCAATTTGTGGGAAGTCAACTTGGAAAAATGCGTTGATAAGATGTTCTGTCAATGTGCCGATGATTAGGGCAAAGAAGGTAGAGCCTCCGATGATTAGCGCAATTTTTCTCTTTGTCCGCTTTTGCGATGTTATGCCCCAATGAAACAGGAAAATAACACTTGCAAGAGTAAAAACAAGGTAGCTTGCCAGATGTGGTATATCCAAAGTTTTTACACCGGCTACGTTAACCCAGCCAAGCGGTGTCTTTAGCAGGTGGTAAGATGCATGGACAGTCCGGTCGTAGATTCCGTAAAGGAAAACATTAAGCGTAGCAGGCATGTATATAAGCAGATAAAGCCAATACTTTTGCAGCAGGGTATTTTTCTCGGTAAGTATTAATATGTAGTGCAACAAGAGACTGTAATATATGCCCCAGCCGACTGAAGCGAGACGGCGCCATAAAAGGGTGGTCTCAAAATCCGGAGCACTATTGGCGATGGAAAAGGCAAAGGCCCACCAGGAGAGGCAAAGAAAACTGCAAAATAGTACTCGGTGTTGGGTCGAGCTGCCATTGTAGGAGAGTACCAAAATCCCGTAAAAAAAATAGACTGCGCTTGCCAATAGAAAAATAACGGACATTGTCACAGGCAAAGACAAAAAAATCACCTCAGAAGAATGTTTCGAATAAAACAATTTAAAAACCGAGCTAGCATCGTTCAAGAGAGACGGATAATAAAAAAGTAAGTGCGGACAGCGAGCTTACTATGCTGTTCACACTCAAAATAATTTTCTCTGCAGGGAGTTTATTTCAAATTTTCTATTTTCCAAGACTGGTTTGCCAATTCTTCTTGCAATTTTCATAATTTTTTTCCAGTATGCTGCAGACATCTTCCAACATATTCTTCTGTTCACTTACCCGGCTTCTCCACAATACCGCGGTAAGTTCCGGGTCTCTTGCGCTGGTTCGGGCGAGAAACATCTCTGTTGTTTCTTCCGGCAATAGTTGGCGTGTAGTTTTTTTTAGCAAATAAAGAACGTCCCGAGCAAATTGATTAAACATGGCTCTGTCTTCCAGCATATTTTTAATCAAATCGACAATTCGCTGTTCCAAGTGCGGCTCCTCAGGGTAGAGTTCATTTCGGTGAATGCGCCAGCCTGATTTTGTGCCACCCAAACGTTGCCCCGAAATTTTTCCGTCTCGCAACCAGCGACGGACAGTTTCGGGGTTTACATTTTTTATTTCAGCCACTTCTGCTACAGTGTAGTACTCCTGCATATCGCAGGTCCCCCCTAAAAAACAGGAATTTTTTGACTACAATCTTACTACATTAAAAGATGCAAGCAAATCATAACGAGATTTGATGCTACATCTTTCTACATTAATTTACAGAATTCCTGCTTTTTGGCAAAGAAATATTTTTTTCATAATAAACAAAAAAAGGGCCATTGACCCTTTTTTATTGGGAAATTATATCAAAACACGGAGCGTCTTTATTAAGTATTGCATACTCACCCAGTTGCTTCGCTCGCACGTTTTCGCAGCTGCGAACCGCAATTCTTGCTAACAAACCAAAACCTCCGAGCAGAGTGCAAGTGAACCGTTGGCATGTTTTAACGCTGCGAATCGCGGTTCGCTGATCGCTGCTTTCACTTAACGCTCGCTTTAGCATTCTGTGAAAGTCTGCAATTCACTGAAAGAAAGGACGCATTGAGACTAAAGTTTCGTTACGTGGGATAATTCCCCTCAGGTGGAGGGGTGACACCCTCCATGGGGATAGGTGATTTGTCCCATTCGTCCACGAGACCACCCCGCCCTTGCGGGCACCCCTCCAGGGGAGGGGAATTTTTGTAGCAGGAATTATCTTGTTTCCGACGTAATGGGGGTGTCGCAGGACGAATCCTTTTTAGGCGGGTTTGAAACCCGCCCCTACAAAAGGTACGCAGGGTTTGCGCTGCTTTCACTTAACACTCGCTTCAGTATTCTGTGAAAGTCTGCAACTCATTGAAAGAAAGGATCCTGAGGCAAGAGGATAATTCCCCTCCTGTGGAGGGGTGGCGCAAAGCGCCGGGGTGGTTACCTCCGGTTGGGGGGGACCTACAGGGGGACAGGTAATTTGTCCCATTCGTCCACGCGACCACCCCGCCCTTGCGGGCACCCCTCCAGGGGAGGGGAATTTTTGTAGCAGAAATTATCTTGTTTCCGAAGTAATGAGGGGTGTCGCAGGGGTACCTCCTTTTTAGGTAGGTTGCAAACCCGCCCTGCAAGACGCGTCAGCTGATAGAAAGCGTAGCGAGTCTTTTTATCGTTTTAGGCTGAATGTCATGTCGGATAGTCTGTAACATAAACTGTGCGGTGGTGATCATAAATTACCATGCCTGGTTTAGCGCCCTTAGGTTTTCGTACATGGCGTGCCAACGTGTAGTCAACCGGGACATTGGCTGAGGAGGCTGCTTTGCTGTAACGGACAGCCAAGCGAGCTGCTTCCAGCAGAGTAGCTTCCGGCGGGTTGGTGCTTTTGATAATCACATGTGCTCCGGGGATATCTTTTGTATGAAGCCAGGTATCAAGAGGAGAAGCATCGCGTAAAGTTAAACGGTCGTTTTGTTTGTTGTTTTTGCCTACAAAGATGGTTATGCCGTCAGCGGAAATTATCTTTAGGGGAGTTGAAACTGAATGAACTGCTCTTTTGCTTGTTTTCTGCTGACGGATTAAGCCGCTCTGCTCCATTTCCTCACGAATCTCATCAAGATCTTCCGGTTCTGCGTGTTTCAGCGCAGCCAGCAGCGATTCCAAATATATTAGCTCTTGATTTGTTTCACTAAGGCGAAGCGAAAGGATTTTTTCGCCGTCTTTGAGTTTGCGGTATTTTTTGAAATAGCGATGAATGTTTCCTTGTGGAGAGAGTGCGGGATTTAGGGGAATTCGGATTTCTTCTTGTTTTGTGTTATAGTAATTCGGCACAGAAACTTCCTTTGCGCCGGAGGGAAGGAGGTTGATGCTGGCTGTGAGCATTTCTCCCCAAATCCGGTAGCGATCGGCTTCTGCCATTTCTGACAGCTCTTTTTCCTGGAGCTGTTGTTTTTTTTCAGTTTTGGAGACGGCGTTGCTAACGGTTTGCGTTAGCCGTTGTTTTAGTTCTATTCCTCGCCGGATGGCTAGTTGCCTGCTAAAGAACTGATCCAACGCAAGATTGACCGACGGGTATGAAGTTAAAAACTCCGGAGGCAGACTTGTGATCAAGACAGGAGAAAAGAACGGCCGGCTGCCCGGTGGTTTAGCCAGATAGGGGGTAAAATTGCCTTGAGTAATTATTTCCGCTAGTTTGCGCAATTCAACAGTGAGAGCTCTGCTGATTTCAAGAGGATGGACATCTTCGCCGCCGGAAGCACGATAAGTGATTTCCCGGGCAAGTTCCGGCCCGAGACCCATTATTGCGGAGATGAGTATTTTTTCTACAGGCTGTTCAGGTAATTCAGTAAACTTTTCCGCCAAACGTTCCTCAGTCAGCGTAAAAAGATCTAATTTGTTTTGCAGAGGAGGCAGAATGTACCTTTCGCCTGGTCGGACAGCGCGGTGGCGGCTCATCTCCTCAGTAACAATTTTTATGGAACCGAGAATGCAAGTGTTTTCATCACGGGGCATGGTGAGAATGATATTAGAATGCTTGCCCATAATTTCGCATTGGAGTGTTTTGATTAATTCATTGCCAAAATCGTCATAGCCGCTAAAGTTCAGTGAAAGGATACGCTCAAGACCGGATTGCTCCGCAGAGAGGTAGCGAGCGCCAATCAGGTGTTTACGCAGGAGCATACAAAATGGAGGCGGTACTGAAGGATTTTCCGGCTTGGATTCAGTAAGGTGGATGCGAGGCAAATGTGAATCTGCAGAACAAAGCAACTGGAATGATTTGTGGCGACCGCGCAAATGCAGAATAATTTCCAGCGGTTGTGGCTGCACTATTTTTTCCACTTTGGCACCAGGCAGTTCTTTTGCTAATTCGTGGCAGACGGCAGCCAAGGTAATCCCGTCAAAAGACATTTATTTTACCTCCGTATGTTTGCTTTCTTAGATAAAAATGCCGCCCTCACCCTAACCCTCTCCCAGAGGGAGAGGGGATTTATGGTCCCTCACCCTAGCCCTCTCCCAGAGGGTTAGGGGATTTGTGATCCCTCACCCTAACCCTCTCCCAGAGGGAGAGGGGATTTGTGATCCCTCACCCTAACTATCCCAGAGGGAGAGGGGATTTATAAGGCAGGAGATTTACAGAGTAGTATATCAGCAGAAACAGCTTGTGACAACAGGCGGACATGTCATAGATTTGATTTGCAAGAGAGGAAAGTGCTTTTTTGTTTGGGGACGCAATATATATGGCGTAAAAGAAAATAGTTCCCAAATGAGGTGAAGTAATGAACCAATTGCCATGGTCCGGGATGACATTCGAGAATACTCTGCAGTATTTTCAGGTTAAAATGGAACAGGGATTGTCTCGGGATGAGGCGACGGAAAAACTACGCAGCAACGGCCCAAATCTCTTGACGGAAAAACAGAAGACTTCTTTATTGCTGCTATTTTGTTATCAGTTTCGTGACTTTATGGTCGTAGTGCTGCTTGGCGCCACGTTGCTCTCCGGAATTCTTGGAGAATATACCGATGCGCTGGTGATCATTGGCATTGTGATAGTTAATGCAGTACTCGGCTTTGTGCAGGAATACAGGGCTGAGAGGTCACTCGAGGCGCTAAGAGAGTTAACGGCACCCATGGCTCGCGTAATTAGAGACGGAATCCGTCTTGAGTTGCCGGCAGAAAAATTGGTACCGGGTGATATTGTAATGATTGAAGCGGGAGACCGTATCCCTGCAGATATCAGATTGGGAGAAGTGCGACAGCTATCAGTCAATGAAGCCTCTCTTACAGGTGAGTCGGAGCCGATAAGCAAGCAGGTGGAAGTGCCTGACTGTTTGGGCAGCTCACTTGGGGATCGTGTAAATATGGTCTTTATGGGAACAATGGCTGTGGGCGGACGTGGGAGTGGTATTGTGGTTGCCACAGGCATGCAGACTGAAATGGGTCTTGTTGCACATTTGATTCAAGAAGCCGGTGAAGAAGCTACTCCGCTGCAAAAGCGCCTTGAGCAAATGGGTCGACTGCTTGTGGTCGGCTGTCTGTTCATCTGCGGCTTGGTGGTGGCAATGGGTTTGGCTCAAGGGTTGCCGGCTTATAAAATGTTCATGGCTGGAGTTTCCTTGGCGGTAGCAGCCATCCCTGAGGGTTTACCGGCAGTAGTGACAATTGCCTTGGCAATAGGTGTTCAGCGAATGGTGCGCAAGAATGCAATCGTGCGCCGCTTGCCGGCTGTAGAAACCCTGGGATGTGCCACTGTAATTTGCGCCGACAAAACAGGCACAATGACACAAAACAAAATGAATGTACAGGAGATTTGGGCAGGCGGGCAACAGTACCGGGTTGAGGGAGAAGGCTATCTGCCGCAAGGGCTGATTTTGGCGGGAGGACAGCCGATTAAAGCGAATGCGGATAAAGGGTTAATGCTTGCTTTGAACGCGGCTGTTTTATGTAATAACGCGCAACTGCGCAAGGGCAACCTGGAGGTAAAGGCTATTTGGCGCGGCGGCAGCAGAGCGGAATGGGGCATCCATGGTGACCCTACGGAAGGAGCATTACTCGTCGCAGGCGCTCGGGCCGGGGTTTGGCCGGAGGATTTGGAGAGACGAAGCCGGCGAGTGGGGGAGATACCTTTTGATGGTTTGCGTAAACGAATGTCAGTACTTTATAGTAGTCCGGCTGGAAATCTGCTTTATGTTAAAGGAGCTCCGGAGATAATTATTGCGCTTTGTGATAAAATCTTTTACAACGGTCAGGTTGTGGATTTCTCTGATGTTTTGCGTAAAGATGTGCTTGAAAAAACAGAAATTATGGCAGGCATGGCGTTGCGAAACTTGGCGGTGGCCTATAGAGCGGTGCCTCCGGGGCAGCAAATTTCTGAGGATTTGGAAGAGAATCTGGTCTTTGCCGGCTTATTCGGGATGATGGATCCGCCGCGACCTGAGGTGATGCCTGCAATTCAGAAGTGCCGTAAGGCAGGAATTAAAACTGTGATGATTACCGGAGATCATAAGACTACTGCTTTGGCTATTGCCAGGATGTTGCGTTTGTTGCCTTTGGGCGGGCGTGTCATGACCGGCGGTGAATTAGATGAGATCAGTGATTCGCAATTGGAGAAAGCTGCGGAAAATACTTATGTATACGCTCGTGTTACGCCAGAGCATAAATTGCGTATCGTCCGTGCCCTGAAACGTCGAGGTCATGTGGTGGCAATGACGGGGGACGGAGTAAACGACGCGCCGGCAGTGAAAGAGGCGGATATCGGTATCGCCATGGGTAAAACCGGTACAGATGTTACCAGGGAGGCTGCTTCTATGGTGCTGGCGGACGATAATTTCAACACGATTGTTACTGCGGTGGAAGAAGGCCGCAGTATTAACGACAATATCAGGAAATTCATCCGTTTTTTGTTGGCTTGCAATACAGGGGAAATATTAACAATGTTTATCGCCATGTTGGCAGGACTTCCTTTGCCTCTAAGGGCTATTCAGATTCTTTGGATTAATCTGGTTACAGACGGTTTGCCGGCCATGGCCTTAGGAGTGGAGCCCACGGAAAAAGGGGTGATGGATCGCCCGCCGCGCCATCCGCAGGAAGGGATTTTTGCCCGTGGACTTTGGCAAAAAATCTTGGGGCGCGGTTGTCTGATCGGCATCTCTACCGTACTAGTCTTTGCATGGGCATTAGAACAGGGGACGGAAATAGATACGGCTAGGACAATGACTTTTGCCACGCTGATTGTGGCACAGCTTTTATACGTTTTTTCCTGTCGTCATGAAAACAGCAACTTCTCTTTGGCAGGCTTTTTCAGCAATGGCTGGCTTTTAGCGGCAGTCTTTTCATCATTTGCGCTGCTTTTGGTTGTATTATACCACCCGCCGCTTGCTTCGGTATTTCTTACCGTGCCGCTGACGCTTGCTGAGTGGGGCGTCGTTATCTTAGCCGCTCTGCTGCCAACGGTTATCAGCTTGGCTTTGCTTGCAGGCAAAACGTTGATTTTGCCGCGCTTAGTGGTCTTCAAAACAGACAGTAGGTGAGTTCTTGGATAAAAAGGGATTTTCTGATAGAATAGTTATCAGCAAGAAAATAAGAAGTAATAAGGAAGGAATTAAAATGATTCGGAGTATGACAGGATATGGGTTGGCGGAAAGTTGCCCGGATGAAAGCATTCGTTTCAAGGTGGAAATCCGTTCTGTAAATCACAGATATTTGGATGTGGCTATACGCCTGCCCAGGGAGCTTCAGTCCTTGGAAGACCGGGTGCGCAAAAGTGTCCAGCAGGCCGTGGGCAGAGGCAGGGTGGATGTCTATCTTTCTTGGAGAGCCGACGCGGCAGATACTGTACAGGTAACTATTGACCGCGATTTGGCACAAGCATATTACCAGGCATTGCTTCAACTGAGCCGATTTTGCGCAGTTAAGGAGCTGCCGAGTTTGGATGTTTTGTCTCGTTTCCCCGATGTATTACGTGTGGAGAAAGAGCAAACAGATAACGATAAATTCTGGCTCTTGCTTGAACCTATCTTAAACAAAGCTTTATCCCAGCTTGTGATTCAGCGCAGGGAAGAAGGGGAAAGACTGGCGGCAGATATTAACAAACGCCTCCAAGACTTAACAGTGACTGCTAAGCTTGTGGAAAATCGCGCCCCTCAGGTAGTAGATGAGTACCGTAAAAAAATGGAGGATCGATTGCGGGAATTACTGGGTCAGGCAGAATTTGACTCGGCCAGAGTTTTGACTGAAGCAGCTATCTTTGCAGACAGGAGCAATGTGACTGAAGAATTAGTCAGGCTGGCCAGCCACTTGGTTGCTTTTCAAGCAGCTCTGCAGGAAGAAGGGCAGGTTGGTCGCAAACTTGATTTTTTGACGCAGGAATTACTTCGCGAAGTTAATACGGTGGGCTCGAAGGCTAATGATTATTTGCTGGCCAAGCTGGTAGTGGAAATGAAAACCGAATTGGAGAAAATACGCGAACAAGTGCAAAATATTGAGTAACAGAGCTTTTGGCAAAGAAAATTAACTCTTGCATCTTTTCCATGATTTCCGTTATACTATTAGCAGAGTCAACCAATTTCCCGCAGACGTTGTGATCGATTAAAGGAGGTTTCCGCCTTGCAAATTAAGCTGATTAACATCGGGTTTGGCAATATTGTTTCAGCAAATCGGATTATCGCTATAGTTAGTCCTGAATCGGCACCTATTAAACGGGTCATTACCGAAGCCAGAGATCGTGGGATGCTGATTGACGCTACATATGGTCGACGGACTCGTGCCGTGATTGTTACTGACAGCGGTCATGTGGTTCTTTCAGCCGTCCAACCGGAAACAGTAAAACATAGGCTGCATACCAAAGAGGTTAGTGCTGTGGAAGAAGAAGAATAGAGGTCGAAGGGAGCAGTGGCGGGTCAGGGTTTGTTGATTGTTGTCTCCGGTCCTTCGGGAGCAGGAAAAGGAACGGTGTGCAGGGCTCTGTTAGACTGCTGCCCGGAATTGGTCTTGTCGGTGTCTAAGACTACACGAGCGCCCCGTACCGGTGAGCAGGACGGGGTTAGCTATTTTTTTGTTACCCATGAGGAATTTGAGCAGGCTTTGCTGGAGCAGGATTTTTTAGAGTATGCTTGCGTTTATGGACAGTATTACGGCACGCCGCGCAGTACAGTCGAAAAAATGCTGGCTGAGGGCTGCGATGTAATTCTGGAAATTGACACTCAGGGTGCCCTGCAGGTAATGGAATCATGCGCTGAAGGCGTTTTTGTTTTTCTTCTCCCGCCGTCTGCTGCGGAACTGCGCGCACGTATAATCAATAGGGGAACGGAATCGTCGGAAAGTTTGCAGCGCCGTTTGGCTGCGGCAGCCCAGGAAGTGGCATTGGCGCCAAAATATGATTATATTGTTGTGAACGATCGTGTTGAAGATGCACGTGATAAAATCTTTGCCATCATCTGTGCGGAAAAGCTGCGTAGCGGACGCAACAGAGAGCTGATTAATCTTATTGCAGAGGAGGTCAAAGCGTGATTTACCCTTCCATCGGTACGCTAATTGATAAAGTTGACAGTAAGTATACATTAGTGATTGCTGCCGCCAAACGGGCACGGATGCTAAATGAAGGTGCGCGCAGAATGGTGGATTCCCATTCCATAAAGGATGTTTCCATCGCTTTGGAAGAAATCAATTTGGGGAAAGTAGGCTACGAACGGTTAAAATAGTGAGGAGGGCTTGCCTATGCTTTGCGGCAAGCAGGTAGTGCTTGGTGTTACCGGCGGGATCGCCGCTTACAAAGCGGCCGAGCTTTGCCGGCTCTTTGTCAGGGACGGTGCCGGTGTAAGGGTGATCTTGACGGAGGCGGCCAAACAGTTTGTAACGCCTCTCACTTTTCAGACGGTGAGCGGTAACAGGGTATACGACGATCTGTTCGCCGGCAGCAGGAACTACACTGTTGACCATGTGGGGTTGGCTCAGGCGGCCGACCTTATTCTTGTTGCTCCTGCTACAGCCAACTGCCTCGGCAAACTGGCAGCAGGAATCGCCGATGATTTGTTAACCACCACGATACTTGCAGCCGGTTGTCCCATACTTTTAGCTCCGGCCATGAATACAAAAATGTTTAACAATCTTATTGTTCAAGAGAATATAAGCAAACTATTATTGCGCGGTTACCGTTTTGTTCCGCCGGCGGAGGGCGAGCTTGCCTGCGGAGATTGCGGGAGCGGGCGTCTGGCGCCTTTAAATATTATCTTTGACGCAGCAAAATCTTTGCTTTCTTCGACAATGGAGCTAAGAGGGGTGCGGTTGCTGGTTACCGCCGGTCCTACCAGAGAAGCAGTCGACCCTGTCCGCTATCTGACAAATCATTCCAGCGGGAAGATGGGCTATGCGGTAGCACAGGCTGCGGCGGAGCAGGGAGCAGAAGTGACTTTGGTGTCTGGTCCGGTAACGTTGCCGGCGCCGGCAGGTGTCAGAATAGTGCAAGTTACGACTGCGCAGGAAATGTATGCTGCGGTACTTAGTTTATATCCGGAAATGGATGTTGTTGTCAAAGCGGCGGCGGTGGCCGATTACCGTCCTGCTGATGTTTTGGAGACAAAAATAAAAAAAGATGGAGATATGGTGCTGCCTTTAGTGAGAACTCCTGATATTTTAGCGGAGCTTGGCAAATGTAAACAGAGTCAAGTTTTGGTGGGTTTTGCGGCTGAAACAGATAATTTGCGGGAGAATGCGTTGGCTAAGCTTTATCGTAAAAATCTCGAATTAATTGTGGCTAATGATTTGACGGAGGAAGGAGCCGGTTTTAATACTGATACTAATGTGGTTAAATTTTATTTTAAAGACGGCAGAGAGAAACAGCTTGCCAGGATGTCAAAGCTTGAGGTAGCAAGGGAAATCATTAATGAAATTAAGGAAATCATCAATATTGCAAAGAAAACTTCTTGAGGAAAGCCTCAATCGAGCGAAAGCAGAATGGGTAAAGGTTGTTATATATGATAGAGATATCTGCGGCGGAAGCCGCAGATATCTCTATCTAGGGAGAAAAAATGCCAGTACTGCCGGGGTAATGAAAACTTCAATCATTGCTGCCAAAAACAGAAGGAGGAAGATCATTGGCAGAACATTGCCGATTTCTTTCCAGATGCCCTTTAAGCTTGCATGTCGGCTGTGACCGGGAAGCGGAAAGATAAGATGGTAGCCCAGTTTCAGTCCAAGCGCCACACTTACTAAAAAAGCGGGTATTTCAAAAACTCCGTGGGGTAAAATGCCTGCCAGTAATAGCGGCAGCGGCTGGGCAAATTCATGTGTCAGCTGAAAAGCGACTGTGCCCAAAATCGCGCCGTTGGCCATGGCGGAAAAGAGAGGGGCAACACCTAAAAATACGCCTAGCACCATGGCTTGGAGTGAAGCAAAAGTATTGTTTAAAAAAAGAATAGCTACGCCCCGGAGAGGGTGACCGCTAAAGACTTGTTCAGCCAATTCCTTTAACATAGTTAGTGCTGTCTCTTCCATCAAGGGCAACAGTCGCGGATCTTGGGACAGGGCGGTATACATAAATAGCGTGCCGCCCATAAAAAACAGAGTTGCCAAGGCCAGCCAAGAGCGGTTTTCAAGGATAATCTTTGAGAATTGTCTATACATGATCAGATCCCTCCGGTACCATTATACTTGTTGTTTTTCCAATTGCACAAGGGGAACGTTAGTTGATGTGGAATACATTTCTTTAAACAACAAAACCGGAGGAAATCAGTGGAAACATTAGCGGAGATTATCGTCGGAATTAGAAGTGATAACTTGGAGAGGTCTTTCACATATCGTGTTCCTCAAAGTATGGAGGTTCAGGTAGGGAGCCGAGTAATCGTCCCTTTTGGCGGACAGCGCCTGGAGGGATACTGTATTGCTCTAACGTCCGGCGCAAAAGACAAGGAAGAGGTCGATTTTGTCTATAAAGAAATTGCAGCTGTATTAGATGACATGCCGGTACTAACAGAAGAACTGATTGAATTATCGGCCTGGGGGGCTGCAAGATGGCTTTGCCGCAGAACTGATCTGCTGCAAGCCATGGTTCCAGCCGGCTTGCGTTTTACTGCGGCAAAATGGGTAAGTCTGTCGGAAGATGCAGAAGCTGATACGCCGGAACTGCTTTGGTTGCGAGAAAACGGCCCGGTAGCCCTGGCCGTTTGGCAGAAAATATTCCCGACAACAGCACGTGCGGATGAGTTGCGCCGCCTGCAGCAGAAAGGTATAATTAAGCTGAAAAGCCGAGAATCACGCGGCATTGGTCAAAAAAAGGTGCAGAGCGCTCGCTTGCTGTCGGCGGACTACGGCGGTTTGCCGATGGGAAAGAAACAGGAATTAGCAGTACAATTGTTGCGGGAACACGGCTCGATGACGCTTTCAGCACTGTCTGATGCCGGTGTAAGCCGGTCTACCGTTCACACTTTGGCAAAAAAGGGCTGGTTAGCAGTTTGTGAGCAGCTTGTGCGCCGTGACCCGTTGGCGGGAGAGACATTTTTTGTAACCGGCTCGCCGGAGTTGACATCAGCCCAAGCAGAGGCCATTAGACAGGTGGAATCAGCCAGGAATGGAACCGGGCGAGAAGTTGTGCTCTTGCACGGTGTGACAGGCAGTGGCAAAACGGAGGTTTATCTGCAGTCAATTGCTAAGGTTGCGGCTGCCGGCTTGGGCAGTATTCTGCTTGTGCCGGAAATTGCCCTGACACCGCAGATGATTGAGAGGTTTGTCGCTCGTTTTGGCAGACTGGTTGCCGTGTTGCATAGCCGCTTATCTGCCGGGGAACGGTATGATGAATGGCGGCGCATTGTTACAGGGGAAGCCTTGGTGGTTGTAGGTGCCCGTTTGGCAGTTTTTGCTCCGTTTAAACAATTGGGGCTGATTGTCTTGGATGAGGAGCATGAAGCCAGCTACAAGCAGGATGAAGCGCCTCGTTATCACGCGAGGGATGTGGCGATGTGGCGCGCAAAAAGACATGGGGCAGCCTTAGTGTTAGGGAGTGCAACTCCTTCATTGGAATCTTACAACGCTGCACTAAATGGGAAATATGCTTTGTGCCTGCTGCCGGAAAGGGTTGAAAATAGGCAGTTGCCTCCGGTGGAAGTGGTAGATATGCGTCAAGAACTAAAGGAGGGACATCGCAGTATTTTCAGCCGCGCTCTGTTAAGTGCGCTGGAAAAGGTGCTGGAGGAAAAAAAACAGGCTATCTTGCTATTAAATCGCAGAGGATATGCTACGTTTGTTCTCTGCCGGGGATGCGGATTTGTGATGCGTTGTAAAATGTGCAATGTCTCTCTTAAGTTTCATTTGACTGAAGAAGTGCTTCGTTGTCACTATTGCGAATACAGCGAACCTTATCCCTCCCAGTGTCCCGCCTGTGCCAGCCACTATATCAGGCATTTTGGCACAGGCACGCAAAAAGTGGCAGAAGAGCTGCACAAGTATTTCCCTGCAATCAGAGCAGCCAGAGTGGATGCCGATAGTACCGTCAAGAAAGGGGCTTATCAGAAAATTTTCGGCGCTTTCAAAAGTGGCAACGTTGACGTATTAATCGGTACTCAGATGGTGGCAAAAGGTCTGGATTTCCCTAATGTTACCTTGGTGGGGGTAATTACAGCAGATACCACCATTAATTTGCCGGATTTCAGGGCGGGAGAGCGGACATTCCAATTGCTGACCCAGGTAGCCGGCAGGGCCGGCAGGGGAAATTCCGGCGGCAAAGTGCTGGTACAGACATACACACCTGAACATTATGCAATTCAGGCGGCAAGGACCCATGATTTCGAGGCTTTTTATGCACAGGAGAGTAAAGCACGGCAAGAATTGGGATATCCGCCTTATGCGGTATTTATCCGTTTGTTATTAACGGGCTCCGAAGAAGACAAAGTGATAGAGGCTGCTTCCTTGCTTGCCTCGCTCTTAGACGCAACAGAAATTCTCGGTCCGTCTCCTTGCCCCTTAGAACGGCTTAGAGGCCAGTTTCGGTGGCAAGTGGTAGCCCGCGGAGATGCTTTAGAGCCTTTGCTGCTTTTGGTGCGTGGGGCAGCAGAGACCTTTCGTAAAAGTCTGCTGTCTGCTGCCGTCCGCCTAGTGTTGGATGTGGAGCCGCAGAGTTTATTGTAGTTTAAAATATATTGCTAAGCCGGAGAGGACGAAGAAGATGGCAATCAGAGTAATCAGAACAAAAGAGGATCCTGCATTGCGGGAGGTAGCCTTAGAAGTCAAGAAAATTACGCCGCAAATTAGGAAACTATTGGATGAGTTGGCGGAGACGATGTACGCCGCTGATGGGGTGGGTTTGGCTGCTCCCCAGGTAGGAATCGCTAAGCGCTTAATTGTTATTGACGTACAGGATGAAAACGGATTATTAAAGCTGATAAACCCGCTGATTATTGAAAGAAAAGGCAGGGAAAAGGCAGCGGAAGGCTGCTTAAGTTTCCCCGGAGTCGCAGGCGAAGTGGAAAGGGATGAAACTGTGACTGTTCAGGCTACTGACCCGGATGGTAACACTTTGCAAATTTGTGCTTCGGGATTACTGGCGCGCGCCTTTCAGCATGAAATTGACCATCTGGACGGGATTTTATTTGTGGATAGAGTTACTTGTTTTATCGGCGACGAAGACAGAAAAGCGGGTCAAGAGGAAGCATGAAGGAGACAAGGATAGTATTTTTCGGTACGCCGGAGTTTGCGCTTAAAACATTGGATTCACTGCATGATGCTTTTACGGTTGCTGCTGTGGTTACGCAGCCGGATCGTCCAAGCGGTCGGGGGAAGAAAATGTTGCCGCCGCCTGTTAAGCTTAGAGCGCAAGCGCTGGGGATTGACTTGCTTCAACCAACAAAAATCAGAAACGCGGAATTTGTGTCGTGGCTGCAAAGCATGGCGCCTGATTTTCTGGTAACGGCTGCCTACGGGAGAATTCTTTCTCCGCAGATTCTTGCAGTACCGAGGGTTTCTGCGCTGAATGTTCATGCTTCGCTATTGCCGCGCTGGCGCGGTGCTGCGCCGATCCACCGGGCGGTGTTGGCAGGTGATTGCGAAAGCGGGATTACTATTATGCAGATGGACGAGGGGATGGATACAGGTGATATAATTTTACAGAGTTCAGTCCCCATCGGCTATCATGAGACCACAGGTGATTTGCATGACAAATTAACAGTTTTGGGTGCAAAGTTGATAGTTGAGGCTGTGACGGCTATTTTGGCAGGCACGGCAAAAAATACGGTGCAAGATGATAAGCTTGCTACTTTGGCCCCGCCGTTAACAAAGGAGGAAGAAATACTTGATTGGTGCGCTGATACGCGTTTGATTCATAATCAAGTTCGAGGCATGAATCCCTGGCCTGGCATGTATACATGGTTTAAGGGAGAGCGGCTTAAAATTTGGGCCGGACATCCTGTTAATTTAACCGGAGCAAATTGCGGTCAAGTGTTGTCGGCCGGCAGAGAAGGGATTTTTATCGGCACCGGTGACGGTGTGTACTGCATTTCACTGCTCCAGCTTCCAGGCAAAAAAATAATGGATGCTGCCGATTTTCTAAGGGGCAACTTGCTCTCCCCAGGGGCGATACTTGGAAAATAAGCTGCCGTATAGTACAATTGAAATAGGTGGTGAAGCCAATGATTAAAAAAAGACTGTATCTTGGGTTACTTGCGGTAACGATGTTACTTTTTACAGGAGCGCTTGCCTATGCTTGGCTCACCTTTTTTCAGCGTGATGTTGGTCTTTTCCGCTATTTGCTGGTAATTGCGGTGACAGTGGTATTGCTTTGTCTGGCAGTGATCTGCCTGGGATTTGTGGGGATTGTTTTCTCCATTATCTCAGATAAAAATATAGTTTTTTTAAATAAACCGATTAATTTTACGGTTTCCCTGCTTTATCCGGTGGTGCTTTGGGTCGGGAAAATGCTCAAAATTGCCCAAGATAAAATCCAGCATTCTTTTGTGGAAGTGAACAACCATTTAGTGCGGGCAAAAAAAGGCAAACTTCAGCCGCAGCAATTGTTGGTGCTGCTGCCCCACTGCTTGCAAGAGAGAGATTGTGCGCATCGAATTACCAGCAAGCTGGATAACTGTACCAATTGCGGAGCTTGTCAAGTAGGAGCTTTGTTGGCAATGTGTAAACGGCTAGGCGTGCACTTACGGATTGCTACAGGGGGCACGCTGGCACGCGAAGCTGTAAAAACAATCAGACCGCGGGCTATTGTGGCAGTAGCCTGTGAACGCGATTTGACAAGCGGCATTTTGGATTGTATCCCGTTGCCTGTGCTTGGAATTACCAACAGCAGACCTAACGGACCATGCCATAATACCGGTGTAAGCCTTGAAGCGGTGGAGAAAGCAATTAAATTTTTTATCGGAGGAGGAGAGGCAAATGTTCATGTTTTTACCTGATGCTACGTGGATAATTATTTTGCCTGCGTTTGTCTTCGCACTATGGGCACAAACCCGGGTTCAGTCAGCTTATGGAAAATACTCCCGCGTTAACGCGCGTTCCGGAATCAGCGGCGCCCAATCGGCAAGGCGGCTGCTGGATGCTGCCGGGCTTAATAATATTGCCGTGGAGCAGGGACATGGTCATCTTACTGACCATTATGACCCAAGAAGCGGTGTGGTTCGCCTTTCTCCCGGTGTTTATCAGAGCAGTTCTTTGGCTGCACTCGGCATTGCAGCGCATGAAGCCGGTCATGCCATCCAGCACGGAGAAGGCTACATGCCGCTCGCTTTTCGCAATAACATTTTTCCTGTCGCTAATATCGGTTCACGGATGGCTGTTCCTTTATTTTTCATCGGTTTTCTCTTTGGAGGTGCCGGCGGAGGCTTAGCTTGGCTAATGGATGTGGGGATTCTCTTTTTCTCCTTTGCGGTAATATTTCAGATAATCACCTTGCCTGTTGAGTTTAACGCTTCCACTCGCGCCGTGGCATTACTTGAGGGGAGCGGTTTTATCAGCCGTGATGAAGTAGGACCCACAAAGCAGGTATTAAACGCTGCTGCACTGACTTATCTTGCTGCGGCTGCGGTTGCGATCACACAACTGATTCGGCTTTTGATATTGCGTGACAGACGAAGTTAAGATGGCAAAGCGGCAAAAAAGAAATGCCAGAGAAGCCAGTCTGCTTGCGCTGCAGCAAGTAGAAGAAAACGGGGCTTTTGTTAATCTGGCGCTTGCGGAAGTGTTGGCAGAAGCGCCCATGGAGCAGCGGGATAAAGGATTGGCGACTGAAATAACTTACGGCGTAATCACCCATAAGCTAACGCTAGATTGGATGATCAGCCAAGTTGCCGCTCGTCCTGTGGAAAAAATCGATGCCTTGCTTTTGCAGATTTTGCGCATCGGTTTTTACCAACTCTTTTATCTGTCGAAGATTCCAGCCTCTGCCGCAGTTTATACTACGGTGGAATTAGCTAAAAAGGGAAAAAAAAGGGGGCTGGCTCCCTTTGTTAACGGTGTCTTGAGAGGAGCTCTGCGGAACAAGGATTGTCTGCCCTGGCCAAAGCGCTCCGACGGCGAGTCAGCCTATCTTGCTTTGCGTTATGCGCATCCTAAGTGGTTGGTGGAGCGCTGGCTGGCACTGTTTGGCGCAGAGGAGACTGAGGAACTGCTTCAGGCAAACAACAGACAAGCGTCGCTGACGGCTCGTGTCAATACGTTGCGGACGAACAGGGAGGATTTGCTGACCTCTTTAGCAGGTGATGGGGTCGAGGCTGCACCCAGTATTGTTATTCCTGAAGGACTTATTTTTAAAAACGGCGGACGCTTGGCTTCTTTAGCTGCTTACAGGCAAGGGCTGTTCCAAGTGCAAGGGGAAAGCGCCATGTTTGCCGCCAGAATTTTGGCGCCTCTCCCCGGCGAGGATGTGCTCGATTGCTGCAGTGCTCCCGGTGGGAAGACAACGCATTTGGCTCAGTTGATGAAAAACCGGGGGAAAATTCTGGCACTAGATATTTATCCGCATCGTTTGGCACTCGTGGAAGCAAATTGTCGCCGTTTAGGGGTGGAGAATGTGCGTACCGTCTGCTTGGATGCACGGGAAATTGACCCGCTTAAGCTTGGGTTTTTCGACAGAATTTTGTTGGACGTGCCATGTTCCGGACTCGGCGTGCTTCGGCGAAAGCCTGATTTGAAGTGGCGTGTAGAGGAAAAAGACATTTTTGAGTTGGCAAAGTTGCAGAAAGAGCTTGTTCATGCTGCTCTTTCCGTGTTGAAATCTGGGGGTACTCTGCTTTACTGCACTTGTACTAATGAACGGGAAGAGACAGAAGAAGTGGTCGCCCAAACTTTATCATCTCACAGTGAATTGTGCCTGGGAGACATTGCTTCAAGTCTGCCGACGCAGTGGCGGACAGGTGTCGGCAGACTTGGCGTTCATTTATTGCCGCATCGTCATCAGTTGGATGGGTTTTTTTTCAGCCTTTTAAAAAAGCGATAGAAGAAGGAAAATTGCGGCCTGCCGGCCGCATTGCAATTTAGCGGTCTGTTTGGTATACTTGCTTGAGGAATGAGCGTGTGGGGCTGTAGCGAATACTCTTGCGCCAAGCGGTAAGGACGTGTGCTTGATGAGGAAAAAAGTTAATCTGTTGGCGCTGTCACCGGAGCAGTTAGCTGTTCTTTTGTCAGGGCTTGGCCACCCCGCTTACAGAGCAGGGCAAATTTTCGTCTGGCTTTATCAAAAAGGCGCCCGGTCTTTTGCGGAGATGACAAATCTGCCGAAATTGTTGCGTCAACAATTAAGTGAATTTGCTGAAATCGGTTTTTTGCAGCCGTTAAAGCGGCAGGTATCCAGAGATGGAACGGAGAAATATTTATTTGCTTTGGCAGACGGTCAGACTGTGGAGACAGTTGTTCTGCCATATAATATCGGTTATAGTGCCTGTATCTCGACGCAGGTAGGCTGTAAAATGGGCTGTATTTTTTGCGCTTCGGGATTGCCCGGTTTTAGCCGCAATCTTTCCGCTGCGGAAATATTAGCACAAGTGCTGCAAGTTAAAGGTGAGATGTCCGCACAAGGCAAGGAGTTGAAAAGCTTAGTTTTGATGGGTTCAGGCGAACCGCTCGACAATTTTACTGCCATTGTGGATTTTCTTGAAGCGGTACGAGATCCGGAACGACTAGGGATGAGTTTGCGCCACCTGACAATTTCCACTTGCGGGCTGGTGCCAAAAATCAGGGAGCTCGCGGCACTTAAACTGCCGCTTACTTTGGCAGTATCACTGCATGCACCAAATAATAATCTGCGAGATAAAATAATGCCGATTAACAGAAAATATCGGCTGGAAGAGCTGCTTGCCGCTTGCGATGAGTACACTAAGCTGACAGGCCGGCGGATAACTTATGAATATACGCTGATTGAAGGTTTAAATGACGGAGTTAAAGAAGCTCGGGAGCTTGCGGCTCTCCTGAAAAAAAGAATTTGTCATCTTAATCTGATTCCTTTTAATGCGTTGCCGCAGCAAGGGCTTAGCCCCAGTCCCCAGCCGGTGCTGCATGCATTTGCTGCTATACTGCGTGGCGGTGGCGTAAAAGTGACTCTCAGGCGCAGGCTGGGTACTGATATTGACGCAGCTTGCGGACAGTTAAGTAACAAGATGAGTGGAGATTGTGAGCATGCAAAAGGTGAAAGTAATGAGAGCTGCGGGAATTAGTCACCCGGGAAGAGTGAGAGAGAAAAACGAAGACGGCTATCTGATTTGGCAGCAAGGAACAATATCTCTGTTTGCCGTGGCAGACGGGATGGGTGGTCATGCCGCAGGAGAGGTGGCAAGTACGCTCGCATTGGAAACTATAAGGCAATCTTTGATAGAGCAGCAACTAACGCTTTATGAGAAAGTGGCAGATGGTTGCACTATTGAGCCGTATTTAACAGAAATCTTAACAGTCGCGAACGGTAAAATTCTGCTTGCAGGCGGTAATGGCACGGAGTGTGTGGGGATGGGGACGACACTGACTTTGCTTCTTTCTGTTTCAGGGCAGGCATGGATTGGCCATATCGGCGACAGTCGTGCATATCTCTTGCGCCAAGGTCGCCTGCAGATGCTTACTGAAGACCATACATTAGTGTCACAACTGGCTCGTTCCGGCCAAATCAGTGAAGAAGAGAAGAAAAATCATCCGCAGCGGCATATACTAACTCAGGCGTTGGGTACGGAGCAAGCGCCGTCATTTGATATTCAGAAATTTCTGCTGCAAGCCGGTGACTTGATTTTGCTTTGCACCGATGGTCTCTATGGTTTAGTGGATGATGAAGAGCTGCTCCGGGAAACTCAGGCAAGCGACTCGCCGGAAAATATTCTGGAACGTTTGGTTGAGCTGGCGAATGAACGTGGCGGCATCGACAATATAACGGCAATATTAGTGACCGCTTCATAATGTCGGTTTGATGACTGAGGTGACGAGATGATTGGTAAGATTTTGGGGAAGCGGTACCAGGTGGTTGAGAAAATCGGCGATGGCGGAACCGCCTTTGTTTTTAAAGGGATGGACAATCTGCTTAACCGCCATGTGACAGTCAAAGTATTGCGCCCTGAATATGTAAGCGACCTTGATTTTGTTCGCCGTTTTCGTCGGGAAGCGCAGGCTGCTGCCAGTCTTTCCCATCCAAATATTGTGAGTATTTACGATGTGGGTGAGGAAGATGGCATCCGCTATATTGTGATGGAATATATTCAAGGTCAGTCTTTAAAAGAATTAATTGATGACCTCGGCCGCTTACCGATACGCATGGCGGTAGACTATGCTTGTCAGATTGCTCATGCTTTAAGCAAAGCTCATAAACATGGCATTATCCATCGCGATATAAAGCCTCATAATATTTTGATTGGCGAGGACGGTCGGTTGAAAGTGACTGATTTTGGCATCGCGCAAGCTGTGACTGCCTCGACAGTGACATATAGCGATGCTTTTTTGGGTTCTGTTCATTATTTTTCACCGGAACAGGCAAGTGGCGGTCAGACAGATGAAAAATCAGATATCTACTCACTTGGCATTGTGCTCTACGAAATGATGACGGGTAAAGTTCCATACAGCGGTGATTCACCGGTTTCGGTTGCGCTAAAACATATCCAGGAGCCGTTTCCAAAGCCGCGGGAAATTAATGCGCAAATTCCTCTCCCTGTAGAGCGGATTATCCGCAAAGCGGTAGAAAAGAATCCTGAGAACCGCTATGTGTCAGCACGTGAAATGTCAGGCGAGTTGTCGAATTATTTAAATGGCAGAGAAAATCTGGCGGCTGAACAGGCGCTTGCTTCCAAAATAGAACAGACGGAAAACCAGGGACTGAATAAAAAAAGAAGTTTGCAGCCGATCCATAAGGCAGCGATTATTGCTGCATTATTAATGATTGCCCTGCTGGTAGTTGGTCTGCTGATGCTGCGTGAGTATTGGATTGTCCCTGATGTGGAAGTTCCGGCAGTTGAAGGGGAATTGTTGTCTCAAGCAGCAAGCATCTTGTCTGAAGCAGGTTTGGCTCACCGCGTGGCAGACCAAGTTGTCAGTGATATTGTGCCCTCCGGTCATGTGATTAGCCAATCGCCTGCCGCCGGGCGAGTCGTCAAAGAGGGCCGGGAAATTGAACTGGTTTTAAGCATCGGGCCGGATCTGGTTGAAGTGGAAGATGTGGTTGGGAAAATGGTGCGTGAAGCCACATTGCTTTTGGAGGGGCAGGGATTTGAAGTAGAAGTTTTGGAACGACATAGTGAGGAGGTCTCCGGGACAGTCATAGCTCAGAACCCCGGCAGGGGGCATCGTATTTCCAGGGGATCTACGGTAACACTAAATGTAAGCATCGGAGGGAGACCTTTCCCCGTGCGTGATTTGCGCGGACTGAATTTGGAGGACGCAAAAAAATGGCTTGAACTTTTTGGTTTGGAATTGGGTTTTGTGGCTGAGGATTCCAGCAACACCTTTGCGGCCGGACAGGTGATTGATCAAGTGCCTGCAGCCGGTGAATTGGTGCAGGCTGGAGCTTCGGTAGATTTAACTATCAGCAAAGGCCCCGGGCAGCCCGGATTGCAAAGACATGAAATTCGCATTCCCACTGAAGATATTCCTATAGGCGAAGAAGTGACAGTAATTGTTCGCGATGCATCCGGTGAGCGAACTGAAAAGTTTCGCAGTACAGGCGCACAGATTATCACTTTTGGTCTAGGCAGCGGAGAAGTGGAAGTTCGTTGGCAAAATAATGTCGAGATTAGAAATTTTCCATAGAGCAAGGGGTGAAAATGCTGCGGGGAATAATTATCAGGGCAGTCGGCGGTTTCTATGACGTGCGGGCAGAAGACGGCACCGAATACCGCTGTAGTGCTCGCGGCCGCTTTAAAAAGGACGGGACAACTATTTATGTGGGAGATCGCGCCTGTATCACTCCTCTTTCCGGGCAGGAAGGAGTCTTGGATGCTGTTGAACTGCGGGAGACGCTTTTGCCCCGCCCTCAGGTTGCTAATGTAGAACAGGTGGTGATCGTCTGTGCGCCGCAAAATCCCCAACTTTCCCTGCAGCTCTTGGACAGATTGCTTGTCTTGGCAGAAAACGAGCAGTTACGGGCGATTATTTGTTTGAATAAAGAAGATCTGCCCCATGAAGATGCGAAAAAATCGTTGCGTAATCTCTACGAAAGTGCCGGATATCTGCTGCTGATGACAAGTGCAAAATTCGGGCAGGGGATAGAAGAGCTCAAACAGCAACTCTGCGGCAAAATTTCGGTGTTGGCCGGTCCGTCCGGTGTCGGAAAATCGTCGCTTTTAAACAGTATTCAACCCGGTTTAAAATTGCGTACCGGTGAAGTTTCCGAAAGACTTAAAAGCGGTCGCCATACTACACGTCAGGTCGAACTGTTGGCACTGGATTGCGGCGGTTTAGTGGCGGATACTCCGGGATTTAGCCAGTTGGTTCTGGCGGCTGTTTCTCCGCAAAGATTGCCGTTATGTTTCCCTGAGTTTTTCCCATTTGCTTCTCATTGTCGTTTTAACCCTTGCAGACACCGGGAAGAGCCGGATTGTGCCGTGAAAAAGGCGGTTGCCTCCGGCAAGATTGCTGAGTCTCGCTATAAAAACTATCTCGTCTTTCTGGACGAGGTTCTAACCCAGGAGAGGAGATACTGACATGGTTATGATTGCTCCATCGCTGCTGTCTGCCGATTTTTCCCGCTTAGCGGAGGAAGTGAAAAAGGTTGAGGAAGGCGGGGCACATTGGCTGCATTTTGACATAATGGATGGACATTTTGTTCCTAATCTCACCATGGGGCCTCAGGTTGTCAGTTCGTTACGCGGTCAATCTTCCTTATTCTTTGATGTGCATTTGATGATTGAAAAGCCTGAGCGCTATTTGGAGGCATTTATGCGAGCAGGAGCAGATTTAATTACTGTCTCTGCAGAAGCATGCACTCATCTGCACCGTGTGATACAGATGATTCGTGACTTGGGGGTTAAAGCCGGAGTGGCGCTGAATCCGGCTACGCCGCTTTCCGCGCTGGAATACATTTTGACTGAAATTGATCTGGTGTTAATCATGAGTGTGAATCCAGGTTTTGGCGGACAGAAATTTATTCCTTCCTCTTTGCAGAAAATCCGCCGTTTAAAAGAGCTGCTCGGGGATCTTCCTGTCCATATTCAGGTGGATGGCGGAATTAGTCCGGAAACGGCGCCGCTCGTTAAAGAAGCCGGTGCAACAGTACTGGTGGCAGGAACGGCAATTTTTGCTGAGCCGGATGCAGTAAAAGCAATCAAGATGCTAAAAACAGAAAAAAGGTTGGTATAAAGCGTACTCTATGCTATAATCTATTTGTAATTCCTTCAGGGACAGGTGAGAAGGTGCGCCTTCAATTCCTAACCGGCGGTAAAGCCCGCGAGCCTTTGGCTGATCCGATGCTATTTCGGAGCCGACAGTATAGTCTGGATGGGAGAAGGAAGCTTTATTTCCGTGCCATCAAGCCCTGGGAAACTCCCGGGGTTTTTATTTACCTAAAAAAGGTGAGGTGTTTGCTGAAATGGAAGCAGACCAGCGCTATATGCGTCTGGCTTTGGATTTGGCGGCGCAAGGCCTTGGCGGCACCAGCCCAAATCCTATGGTGGGTGCAGTGTTGGTAAAGGATGGTGAAATAATCGGCACCGGCTATCACCAGCGGGCAGGTGGGGCTCATGCAGAAATTATTGCTCTGGAAGAGGCGGGAGCTTCGGCAGACGGAGCCACTCTTTATGTAACACTTGAACCGTGTTCCCATACGGGAAGAACGCCACCTTGCACCGAACGGATTATTGCTGCCGGCATCAGAAAAGTTGTTGTCGGCATGCAGGACCCAAATCCTCTTGTTAATGGACGGGGACTCGCCCGACTGAAGGAGGCGGGCCTCAAACTAAAAATAGGTGTCTTAGAGGAGAAAGCCGCGCGACTTAATGAAGTTTTCGTTAAGTATATCACTTTAAGACGCCCTTTTGTGACGATGAAAGCAGCCATGACACTTGATGGTAAAATTGCTACTCGCACTAAAGCTTCGCGCTGGATTTCCGGCGAGCGATCCCGGGAATATGCTCATGGATTAAGACAGCAGCATGATGCTATCATGGTCGGCATCGGCACACTGCTTGCCGATAACCCACGTCTGACGGCGCGTCTGCCGGAGGGGGGCAGAAATCCTTTGCGTGTTATTATTGATAGTCATGCCAGAACCCCGCTGACTGCCGCAGTAGTTGCCGAACAACCGGAGAACACCTTGCTTTTTGTTACAGATAGCGCGCCGGAAGAACGAGTTGCTGCTTTGCGGGCATGCGGTGTCACTTTAGTAAGGCTTGCAGCCGATCTCAAGGGTTTTGTACCGCTGCCGGCCGTTATGGATGAATTAGGTCGCCGCGAAATTATGTCGGTGCTAGTGGAAGGAGGCAGCAACCTTAATTACTCCTTATTGGAACATGGCTTGGTAGACAAGGTAAATATTTTTGTTGCCCCGCTGCTGTTTGGTGGTAACGGCGCACCGTCTCCGGTGGGTGGAGAAGGGGTGGCTACGGTGGAAGAAGCGTGGCAGGTGAGGGATATAGAAATAAACCGTTATGAGGCAGATCTTTTAATTACAGGATATATTGCTTATTCAGAGCAGCGATAGGAGGCGCCATGTTTACTGGTATAGTTGAAGAAATGGGGTTGGTAAAGTTATTGTCTATGCGGGCTGACTCAGCTCAGTTGCGGCTTTCTGCCCAGACAGTCTTGGCCAATGTGAAACTGGGGGATAGTATTGCCGTCAATGGTGTTTGTCTTACTGTAGTCGCTTTCTCAGAGCGCGAGTTTACGGTTGATGTAATGCCGGAAACGTTGCGCAGGAGCAATTTAATGGAGCTTAAGCCCGGGGATACGGTTAATTTGGAACGTGCGCTGGCCTTAGGCGGACGCCTTGGCGGCCATCTTGTAAGCGGCCATGTGGATGGAATCGGCCGTATTGCAGAACGTCGCCTGGAAGGTAATGCAGTGCTTTTCCGTTTTAGCGTTCCGTCAGAAATTCTGCGTTATATCATCCCTAAGGGGAGCGTTGCAGTCGATGGAATTTCGCTTACTGTGACCGACACCGGTTTAGATTGGTTTTCTGTTTCCGTGATCCCGCATACCATTTCCCATACTACCCTTGGCAGGAAAAGGGAAGGGGAGAAAGTTAACCTGGAAAATGATTTGATTGGCAAATATGTGGAGCGCCTGCTTTTTGCTCAGCGGGATGAAAAACAAAAGGAAGACATTTCCGTGGATTTCTTGAAAGCAAACGGGTTTCTTCAATAAAACAAGGAGTGTTCTCTCATGAAATTCAATACGATTGAAGAAGCGCTTGAAGATCTGCGACAGGGCAAGATGATTGTGGCGGTGGATGACGAAGATCGGGAAAACGAGGGAGACTTATTGATGGCGGCAGAGAAAGTGACGCCGGAAGCCATCAATTTTATGGCAAAGTATGGTCGTGGACTTATTTGTGCTCCGCTGGAAGCACAGCGTGTCGACCAGTTGGAGCTTCCACCCATGGTGGTAAACAACACGGATGCTCACTTTACCGCATTTACTGTCTCGGTTGATTCCAGTCAATCGACTACCGGAATATCAGCGCGTGAGCGGGCTGAGACGATTAGGGCATTGATTTGTCCGGAAACAAAACCGAGCGATTTGCGGCGTCCAGGTCATATTTTCCCGCTGAAAGCAATGGAGGGGGGTGTTTTACGTCGCGCCGGCCACACGGAAGCGGCAGTCGACCTAGCAGCCATGGCAGGTTTGTATCCCGCAGGCGTCATCTGCGAGATTATGGATGAGGATGGAAGCATGGCACGTGTGCCGCAACTTATGCAGTTTGTTCTGGAGCACGACCTGAAGATGATTACTATTGCGGATTTGATTAAATATAGAATGCAAAAAGAGAAGTTGGTTCGCCGTGCCGGTGAAGCGCACCTGCCGACCCAGTATGGTGACTTTAAAATTATTGTATATGAAAACAATGTGGACAAGCATGAACATCTGGCTATTGTAAAAGGCGAGATTAATCCGGAAGTTCCTGTACTGGTGCGTGTTCATTCCGAATGTATGACCGGCGATGTCTTTGGCTCGCAACGTTGTGATTGTGGTTCTCAGTTGGCAAATGCCCTGAGGCTGATTGAAGAGGAAGGATGCGGGGTTGTAATATATATGCGCCAGGAAGGACGCGGCATCGGTTTAGTTAATAAGATCAGAGCCTACGCTTTGCAGGATGCGGGCAAAGATACTGTAGAAGCCAATGAGGAGTTGGGTTTTGCGCCAGATTTGCGTGATTACGGGGTGGGCGCACAAATTCTCGTAGATCTGGGTGTGCGTCAAATTCGTCTGCTGACTAATAACCCAAGAAAAATAAGGGGCTTGGAAGGCTACGGCCTCACTTTATTGGAACGTGTTCCGATTGAAATATTGCCCTGTCGGTACAATCAAGATTATTTGGATACAAAAAAACAAAAACTTGGCCATATATTAACAAAACGCTGCCTGTAGCGGCAGATAAGCTAATCCAGAGGAGGCGAAGATGTTGGTGAAACTGTATGAAGGTCAATTAGTTGCGCGGGATTATAGATTTGGCATTGTGGTTGGTCGGTTTAACGAATTTATTTCCGGTAAACTTTTAAGCGGTTGTCTGGACGCGCTTAAACGTCATGATGCGGCAGAAGATAGAATTGAAGTAGCTTGGGTGCCCGGCGCTTTTGAAGTGCCGCTTGTGGCACAGAAAATGGCTGCCAGCAAGCGCTATGATGCGGTAATTTGTCTTGGTGCGGTAATCCGTGGGGCTACTCCTCATTTTGAATATGTTTCAAGCGAAGTAGCAAAAGGCATTGCGAAAGTTTCACTGGACACTGGTGTGCCGACTATTTTTGGGATTATCACCAGTGATACGCTGGAGCAGGCAATTGAGCGCGCAGGCACGAAGGCCGGCAACAAAGGTTGGGATGCGGCTGTCAGTGCGATTGAAATGGCTGACCTTCTAAGCAAGATCAGTTAAACGTCAGCTTAAATCATCCGGAAGTGGGTGAATTTTTGGAAACAGATGAAAAAGTATTGATTAGTTTGTGTAAGCGGGGAGACCTCTCCGCCTATGACAGACTGATGCAGCGCTATGAAAAAAGAGTATATGCTCTCTGTTTCCGGATGGCGGGAAACCAGGATGACGCGGCGGATTTGGCCCAGGAGGCTTTCCTGAAAGCTTTCCGGGCTTTGCCATCGTTTAACGGCCAAGCACAGTTCTCAACCTGGCTTTACAGAATTGTGACAAATACCTGCTTAGATGAGCGGAGAAGGCAAGCCAGACGTCCTCAACTGTTCTCTCTTGATAAGCCTCTTAATACTGAAGACGGGCAGTTGGCGCTTACTCTCCCGGCGGAAGCGTCTGATCCGTTAGCTACCGCTTTATCCCAAGAAACAGAAATTGAAATTAGGACACTGCTGAGCATGCTTCCCGCAGAACAGCGGATCGTCCTGGTGTTACGGGATATGGAAGGGTACAGCTACGATGAAATTGCGCGGATGCTTAATTTGAACGGCGGGACGGTGAAGTCCCGCTTAAACAGGGCTCGCAGAAAGCTGCGTGAACTTTATCTTGAAAAAGAGGAACTTTTATCAACGACAGTACATCTAAAGAGGAAGGAGGGGAGGGATAGGTCGTGAGCTGTGAAAAGTTTGCTGAGAAAATGGATGCATATCTGGACTGTTTGCTCTCAGACAGGGAGCTTGCCGAATTTCAAGAACATCTGTCTGCTTGCACTGCTTGCAGGCAGGAAGCTGCAGAATTAGAAAGTATGTTATCTTGGTTAAAGCAGGCAGGCGCTGTGACCCCACCTACAGATTTGCGGAAGTCTGTTCTTTTGGAATTAAAAAAGGAGCAAAGCAGAAAAGGAGGACGCTTTTTTCCGGGCTTTTCTCAAGCTGTCGCCGCCGCTGTCGTCTTGATTATGCTTATTGTCGTTAATCTCTCTCCCCTGCCGCCAGCGCCCTTTAGTGACGCAGTGCCGATGAGAGCGACTTATCAGGAAGAATCAGGTGCGGCGACGCCTCCGGCTGACGCCAGAATCTATACCCAAGAATTGTCGGATAATCTGCAGGTCAGAGAAAATAGTGAGTTATCTTACAAGGCCGAGGGTGACCAATTCCCTAAGCGACTCGTTCTAAATCTTGTTTTGGTGCCGCTTTTTCTTTTCTTTTCTTTACGAGTAATTTCTTTGCGAGTAATTCAGAAGAGAAAGGAGGCAGATAGAGGCAGTGAATAAGAAGTTCCTGATTATCGATGGGAGCAGCTTAGTATATCGCGCTTTTTATGCCTTGCCGCTATTGCAAACGCGGCAGGGATTGTATACAAATGCTGTCTATGGTTTCGCTACCATGCTTTTGCGCCTGTTGGAGGAGGAGAAGCCCGACTATATTGCGGTTACTTTCGATCAGGGTAAAATTACATTTCGCCATGAAAAATTTGCGGCATATAAGGCAACCAGGGAAAAAACACCCGGCGAGCTAAGCGAGCAATTTGTCCATGTCCATTCCTTGCTGGAGGCTCTTGCAATCCCCATTGTGGAAAAAGGGGGCTTTGAAGCAGACGATCTAATTGGTACGCTGGCTAAGGAGGCTGTAAAAAAGGGTATCAGTCCGCTGATTGTTTCCGGTGATGCTGATGTTTTTCAGCTAGTAGGCACGCCGGCTGAAGTTATCTATACTCGTCGCGGGATTACTCAGGTTGAGCGTTACACTGAAAAAGAGATTGAAGAAAAGTATGGCCTGACGGCAAATCAGTTTATAGATTATAAGGGGCTTATAGGCGATAAGTCAGACAATATTCCCGGTGTGCCGGGGGTTGGTGAGAAAACGGCACTAAAGTTATTAAAACAGTTTGGCAGCATGACCGGCATTTACCATCACTTAGACGAAATCAAAGGGAAGCTGCGTAACACTTTAGAACAATTTAGAGAGCAGGCTTTCTTGAGCAAAGAACTATCAACAATTGTAACCGATGTGCCGCTTTGCTTTGAGCCGGGGCTGTTTGTTCGCAAAGAGCCGGATATTAACCGGCTGCGCAAGATTTATGCGGAATTGGAATTTAAAAGTCTGACAGATAAATTGCCGCAAGAGGCTCAGGCTGGAGAATGTAAGACAGTAGTTACTGAGTCGTATCGGATTGTCGAGTGTGCCGCTGGCAGAGCAGAGCTTTCAGCCGCATTAGAGATGGCTGATTATGCAGCCATTTTGCCTTTGCCATATAACCTATCGTGGCAGGATGAACCACACGGTGTTGCCGTGGCGCTAAAAAATGCGACTTATTATCTGCCGTTAACTGAACCTGCCGAGTTAAAAAAGATACTTGGCGCCTTTAGCGGAAAGAATAGGCAGATGGTTGTCTATGACAACAAAACATGGCAGAACCTTTATTGGCGACTGTTTAAATCCGAACCTGAGAATTCCATTTTTGACGTGTCGCTCGCAGCCTATTTGTTGAACCCTCTGGAAAATGGCTATCAGCCACAAAAACTTGCTGAACAATATTTGCAGAGGGAGTTGCCTGTCTTTTCCGCCAAAAATGCGGAAACTGCCCAGGAACAGAATTTTTCCTGCTCTGCCGCCAGAGCTCTTTATTACCTATGCCCGCTTCTTCGTGAAAAGTTGTCTGCTCTTGCACTCGATAGATTGTATTATGAACTGGAGCTGCCTTTGTCAGCCGTCCTCGCTGTGATGGAGAGAACCGGGGTGGCAGTGGATCTTGCTGCGCTCGCCGCTCTGCGACTTGAATTAAAAGAGCGGGTTTTCGTAATTGAGAGGGAAATTTATCTGATGGCCGGCCAAGAATTTAATCTTAACTCGCCAAAACAGTTAGGGGAAATTCTGTTTGAAAAATTAAAGCTGCCTGCTTTGAAAAAAACTAAAACGGGCTATTCTACAGATGCCGAAGTATTGGAAGAACTGGCACTGCACCATGAGGTTGTTAATCACATTCTGCAATACCGGATGCTGTCAAAACTGCTTGCCACTTATTTGGAGGGACTCTCTAAACTGGTTAATGCTAAAACAGGCCGGATTCACACTACTTTCAATCAGACGGTGACCTCGACCGGACGTTTAAGCAGCACAGAGCCAAATCTGCAAAACATACCTATACGTCTGGAAGAAGGACGTCGGGTGCGCAGAGCTTTTATCCCGGGAGGGAAAGGGAAGCTCTTGTTGTCTGCTGATTATTCACAGATAGAATTACGTATTCTAGCCCATATCTCCGGAGACAAAGTTTTAAGGGAATCATTTTGTAATGCAGAAGACATTCATCAGCGCACGGCGGCTGAGGTTTTTGCTGTGTCTCCGTCGGCTGTAACAAGGGAGATGCGTGATCGGGCTAAAGCTGTGAATTTCGGGATTATCTACGGAATAAGCGACTATGGTCTTTCACGCCAACTCGGTATTTCCAGGCAGGAGGCAAAAACTTATATTACCCGCTATCTGGAGCGCTTGCCCGGAGTGCGCCGCTACATTCAAGAAATTGTGAAGGAAGCTCATCTCAACGGTTATGTAACTACCATCTTAAACCGCAGGCGCTATCTGCCTGAGATAAATTCCAAAAACTACAACTTGCGTGGTTTTGCCGAGCGTACAGCTATGAACACACCTATTCAGGGTTCGGCAGCCGATATTATTAAATTAGCGATGTTGCGAGTGGCTGAAGGTTTGTCTGTCTTCGGCGGGCAGGCACAAATGATTCTGCAAGTGCATGACGAACTTGTCTTTGAGGTCGAAGAAGCTATTTTTGCGGAGGCAGCGCAGTTTGTGCGCCTCAAAATGGAGTCGGCAATTGAACTAAGTGTCCCTTTAACGGTGGATGTTAAAGGCGGGCCTAATTGGGCGCAAATGCAAAAAATTACCTAACCGAGGTGAGCGATTTATTATGCCTGAATTGCCGGAGGTGGAAACAATTCGGCGCGGACTGGAGCAGCTTTTATTGGGTCGTGAATTTGCCGCTGTGGAAGTTTGCTACCATGGTTCGCTAAAGCGTCCAACGCCGGAAGAATTGCAGCAAAAGTTGCCAGGTCGGCGTGTAACAGGTATAGAGCGCCGAGGCAAATATCTGTTGTTGCATTTGCATGATGATACTATTTTGGTTATCCACTTACGGATGACCGGTCAGCTTGTTTTTAGTAATCAAGCGGCGTCTGTTCATAAGCATCTGCATCTGATCTTTTCTTTTGCGGACGGATCTTCTTTGGCATTTTCTGATATTCGCAAGTTCGGCACAATCTGGTGGTTAGCCAAGGAGGAATTGCCGGAGCTTAAAGGCTTATCTTCCTTGGGGCCGGAGCCGCTTTCCGCAGATTTTCACTTTCCTTATCTGGACAGAGAAGTGGAAAAGCGAACTATAAGTGTGAAAGCACTGTTATTGAAACAGCAATTCTTGGCCGGTCTTGGCAATATTTACGCTGATGAAATTCTGCACCGAGCTTGCATTTCGCCGCAGCGTTCCGCACGCTCTTTAGCGCGAAGCGAACGTCTGGCATTATTTGCAGCCATTAGGAGTGTGCTGGAAGAAGCAATCGCTCGGCGAGGCACTACCTTTAGTGATTATCGGGACGCAAGCGGCGCTGCCGGCTCTTTTCAGGAAAGGCTGCAAGTTTATGGGCGTCGCAACCAGCCCTGCAGCCGTTGCGGCGAGTTAATAGAGCGAAAGGTGGTATCAGGCCGGGGTACCCACTTTTGCCCCGTCTGCCAACACTGATAGCTGGTTGTTTTTAGCGGCGAAGGAGTCCGGAGTGTAGATGCAAAGAATAAGGTTGCTCTCGGCTGGTTAAACAAATATTTTAGTTAAGACTTATATTTTAGTTCAGACTTACTCGGGGCCCTTGGTGAATTTACCAGGGGCCCTGCACCATCTTTGACTGCTGCCATATGATGTAGTACTTGTGCAAAAGGTGGTGGCATGATGTCTTATATCGCAGTTTTGATGTTTGCAATAGCCGTTTCTTTTGATGGATTTGGAGTGGGTTTTGCCTACGGCCTGCGGCGCTTACATATACCTCCCGCGTCACTGTTAATTATTTGTGTATCATCCGCGTTTTCTGTATTTGTTTCCTTGCTGGCAGGAAGTACGGTAGTTCAGTTTTTTAGTCCTCTGGTCGGGAGTGTTATTGGCAGTGTGTTACTGATTGGTGTGGGCGTTTTCCTTGTTTGGCAGTCGCTTCGAAGTGTAAATGCTACAGCTCTGCCGGACAGTAGGAACGAAGAAATAAATGAAAAAGGGCTTTCATATTTTTCCGGCATGTTGCGCGAGCCCCATCGTGCTGATTTTGATAAATCAGGAGTGATAACAGGCAGAGAAGCAATAGTGTTAGGCATTGCGCTTGCAATGGATGCTTTTGCTGCAGGTTTTGGAGCGGCAATGCTGGGATTTGCACCTATTACCACAGCAGTAGGGGTAGGTGTGATCAAGATGCTCTTGATTACAGCCGGATTTCAATTGGGGAAGCGTTATGCCAGAAATGTTTCCGGCGAACGGGCAGCCGTCTTTGCAGGGCTTGTTTTAATTTTTTTGGGTGTTGTTCACCTGTTCATTTAAGGAAAATCTTCTGCGCTAAGTATCTTTTAGATTAACCGTCATTTTTCAGTTGATGCCGGCGTATTCATATTGAACAGGGGGTGAGATATTGCGTCGCAGCATGGTTTTCGTTTTAATGATAATCAGTTTTAGTTTTCTATTGCTGAACGGCTGTCAAAAGCGTCGAGAGGAGACAAACTTACAAGTTTTGCACGTCGCTGCTCCAGCCAGCCCAATCACACTAAATCCATTGTTTGCGCGGGATGCCGGCTCGCTGGAGGCAGCTGCTCTTTTGCATCCGCAGTTATTAGGGACAAACCCCTATACACTTGAAGTTGAGCCTCGATTATTTGCCTCTTTTGAGCTGCAGTCAGACAATTTGACATATCTGTTTAGGCTGCGGGAAGGCTTGTTTTGGTCGGACGGCACACCCCTAACGGCTGAAGATGTAGCTTTTACGCTGCTATTAATCTGTCATGCTGACTATACAGGCTGGCTTTATCCACTTTTGCGCCATGTGGATGGCGCGGAAGAATATAGAAAAAATAGTTTGTCGCCATATGCGCAAGGTGAGATTTCTGGGATTCGAGTTCTTGATGAGCATACCATAACAATTCGCTTAAAACAGTTTCACGCGCCATTTTTGTCCTATCTCACTTTTCCGCCGCTACCGGCACATAAACTGCAGAATGTGAAAGTGGCGGAAATGGAGGGACATCCTTCACTGAGAAATGTGCCTGTGGGTGCGGGGCCATATTTGCTGACTGCCTGGCGGCCGGATGAATATTTACATGTCAGGGCAAATCCAGATTATTACTTGGGGAAGCCTAAAATAGCGGAAATATATTATCGTTTTATTCCCAATATTGAAGCGCAAGTGATTGAACTATTGGCAGGTAAGCTTGATTTACTACCGACGGCCGTTAAAGTGGAAGATGTGGAGATGCTGGCGGCAGACCGGCAGATTCGCATCCATAAAAACAATCGACTGGTTTATGATTATATCGCTATTAATCAGAAAAAGGAAAGCACACCGCTAAAAGATAAGCGAGTACGGCAAGCGTTAGCAATGTTGCTTGATAAAGATGAATTAGTGGCTAACTTGCTCTTAGGTAAAGCAGAAGTGTTGCACGGTCCGCTGCTGCCGCTGCACTTTGCTTTTGAGCGAGAGTTTTCGCAGGAAAAAGGTAGCCTGCCTGCGGCTCGAAAGTTGCTTCTGCAGGCCGGTCACCCTCAATTTCAGCTTAAGCTGATTTTTAATTCGGGCAATATTATTCGTGAAAATGTGGCGCTGTTGTTTAAAGAACAAGCTGCCCAGGTCGGCATCGATGTACAGATTCATGCGCTGGAATGGGAGGCATTTCTGGCTGCGATGACAAACGGTGACTATGACTTGGCTATACTTGGGCGTAGCGCCGATGTAGATCCCGATCTCTCATTTCACTGGCATTCGCAAGGAGCAGGTAACAGAATTGGCTACGCCAATGAACAGGTAGATCTTCTGCTGGAAAAAGGAGCAGCCGTTTTGGATAAAGAGGAGAGAACTGAGTTATACAGGCAAATCCAAGCGTTAATTGTGGCAGATGCACCGATTATTTGGCTTTATTCAAGACAGGCAATTCATGCTTTCAGCGCAGACTTGCATGGATTTACTGTCCATCCAGAGTCACTTTTCTACAATGTTCATCTGTGGAGTTTGGTGGGGCGGGAAGAAAGGCTATGACTCGTCACTTGTTAAATAGGTTGGGACAGACGTTAATTGTTCTCTTTGGCGTTTCGGTAATAACTTTTTTTATAATGCACAGTGCGCCGGGGCATCCATTACAGGCAAACCCAGAATTGCGCCTTGATCCCACGGCAGTGGAGAGATGGCTGGAGCTGCAGGAGTTGGATGAGCCGCTGCCGGCGCAATATCTCAGTTGGTTGAGCCGGGTGTTTCGCGGTGATTTTGGGACGTCCCTGATATATAACAGGCCGCTTGTGGAACTTGCTATGGAGCGTTTGCCGGCAACGCTGCTATTAACGGTTCCGGCTTTTTTGCTGGCACTTGGACTCGCAATCAGCTGCGGAACCTGGGCCGCTTTGCGTCAAGGAGGAGTTGCCGACAGATTACTCGGGCTTGTCACTTTGGCCGGTTTGTCACTGCCAAGTTTTTGGCTGGGGATTATTTTAATGATGTTGTTTTCCTATGGCTACCCATGGTTGCCGGCCTCAGGAATGCGTACGGCGGAAAACAGTTCGGTGTCTGATATGCTGACACACCTTATTTTGCCGGTTACCATGTTGGTCGTGGGGAGCTTTTCCTACTATGTTCGTTATGTGCGTTATGCAGTGCTAGCCGTATTGTCGGAGGATTTTATCAGGACTGCCAGAGCAAGAGGGTTTAGCGAATTATATATTGTCTTTCGCCATGTCCTCCCCAACGCTTCTCTGCCGATTGTGACATTGGCAACTCTCTCACTGCCACAGCTTTTTACCGGCGCGTTAATTGCGGAATATGTTTTTTCTTGGCCGGGAATAGGTCGCTGGATAGTCACTTCAACACTTGCCAGGGATTATCCGGTGATTATGGCGGTCAATCTTTCAGCGGCTGCTTTGGTTGCCTTTTCTAATTTATTGGCTGATCTGCTATATCTGTTAATTGATCCCCGGCTCCGTTTCAAGGCATAGCAAAAAGGAGTGAAGATATGCTGAAGCAACAGGGGGTCGAGCTATATCTCGGTATGCTTTTAGTCATAATCTTGACTTTACTTGCGATTTTTTCACCGCTTTTTGCTAATTATGACCCGCACCAAACAGATGCAAAGCGTTGGCTCCAGTCTCCCGGAAAAGAACATTTTTTTGGGACAGACCGCTTGGGCAGAGATATTTACAGCCGAGTAGTATACGGTGCCCGCGTTTCACTTGCTGTAGGTCTTTTAGCGATGCTGCTTTCAATTACGGTGGGCACAGCTTTAGGAGCATTGGCCGGTTACTTTGGTGGGCTTACCGATCAATTGATTATGCGGTTGACTGATATTGTGTTAGTATATCCATCTATGCTTTTGGTGCTAACGCTTGCGGCAATCTTTGAGCCTGCTATCTGGCTCGTGGTAATTGTTATCGGAGGAACCGGCTGGCCGGCAGTCGCTAGGTTGGTGCGGGGGGAGATATTGCGGCTGAAAAATTTGGAATTTGCCGCGGCATCCAGGATGCTGGGTGCTTCTCACTGGCGGGTTCTCATGGTTCATTTGCTGCCAAACGCTTTGGGACCCATTTTAGTAGCCGCGACTGTTGCAGTGCCGGCTGCGATTCTGACGGAGGCGGGGCTGGGCTATTTCGGGCTTGGCATTCAGCCTCCCGTTCCTACCTGGGGGAATATGTTGCGTGAAGCGCAAAATTATCTTCGCCACGCCTGGTGGTATGCGACTTTTCCCGGGGCGGCTATTTTTATTACAGTTTTTGCTTTCCACTTGATGGGGGAAGGCTTTCGTCAGCGTCTTTACCCAAAAAGTCAATCGGGGAGGGGGAAGCGTGCTTACTATCACTGATTTGTCTGTGAGCTTCCCGACCGAGAACTTTCAAGCGCTGACAGACGTATCATTTTTTATTGCACCGGGCGAAACCGTAGGTATTGTGGGCGAAAGCGGCAGCGGCAAAAGCATGACTGCTTTAGCAATTGCCGGACTTTTGCCGTCTGCAGCAAAGGCTTCAGGCGAGATTCGCTTTTGGGGTCGGCGTTTTGTGATAGGTGTTAGCAGCGAGAGTGACTGGCGGGCAATCCGAGGTGGTGAGCTCGGATTTTTGTTTCAGGACCCGTCAACCGGTCTTAACCCGTTGCTTTCTGCCGGCAGTCAAGTAAGCGAGGTGCTTCGCTTCCATCTGCAAATCTCTAAATTGGAAGCAGAAAAGAAGACGGAAAGTTTATTTAGCTCGCTGGGGTTAACTCCTGCTAAGCTGCGGATGCGGCAGTTTCCCCATCAGTTGAGCGGTGGAATGAAACAAAGAGTAATGCTGGCAGCAGCTATTTGCTGTCGCCCTAAGCTTTTAATTGCCGATGAACCCACCACTGCGCTCGATGTTTCTATACAGGCACAAATTCTCTGCTTGCTTAAAGAACAGACCTCAGATGCAAAGATGTCACTGTTGCTTATTTCGCATGACCTGGGGGTGATTGCCCAGTTGGCAGATCGAGTGCTCGTGCTTTGCGGCGGGCAGTTGGTGGAAGAGGCTGCCGTAGGCAAATTATTCTCCAGCCCTGCTCATCCCTACACCGATTTTCTGCTTGCTTCTGTGCCCCGCTTGGATCTTCCGTCAGTTTTAAAAGTACCTATAATAGAGGAAAATGATGAACCGGCAAATGGTTGCGTATTTGCATCCCGCTGTCCGGAAAGGGTTGGCAAATGTGTGTATAATCCGCCGTTAGTGCGGCAAAGCGATGGGCGGAAAGTGCGATGTCATAACAGGCGGTGAAAAGATGGAGGCTTTCTTAACTCTTAAAGGGATAGCGGCAGTCTATCAAAACGGAGCCAAACGATTTATCAAGGCGGTTGATGGGGTTAGTCTTACTATTTTTTGCGGGGAAACTTTTGGACTGGTGGGTGAGTCGGGTTCGGGTAAGACAACCCTGGGAAAAATAGTCGCCGGTCTTGAACGGCCTTGCCGCGGTTCTCTATATTTAAAAGGGAAACGGATAGAACCTGGTATCCGCCGTGAAGTGCAAATGGTCTTTCAGGACAGTGCCGCAGCGTTAAACCCAAGGCTGAGTGTGGCTGATTTGGTGGAGGAAGGATTGGTGATTCAAAAAACTGGAAATCGGATAGAAAGAGAACAGCGTGTTTCGGAAATTCTAGATGATGTCGGTTTAGACAAAAAGATGCTGAAGCGTTATCCGCACCAACTGAGCGGCGGACAAAGGCAGCGGGTTGCTCTGGCTCGCACTCTTGTTGTACTGCCGAGTGTAATAGTTTTGGACGAACCGGTCTCGGCTTTAGACGTGACGGCAAGCGCGCGATTGCTTATATTGCTGGCACGTCTGAAAGAGACTTACGGCCTTTCGTATTTGTTCATTTCTCATAATTTAGCCGTTGTGCTGCAAATCTGCGAGCGTGTTGCCGTGATGCATCTGGGTAAAATCGTGGAATCCGGCAGGGTGGAAACAGTTTTTAATTTTCCGGCGCATCCGTATACACGCTTGCTGCTTGACGCACATCCTCATCCTGACCCACAAAAAAAAATGCCGCCCTTCCAGCTTGCAGAGTCTGAACATCTGCTATCGACAGTTTCCGGGTGCAGCTTTTATCAACGCTGTCCTAAAGCTGCTCTCCGCTGCCGACGCATCGCGCCCACACTGGCACAGAAAACTGAAGGACACTTTGTCGCTTGCCACTCAACCTCAACCTAGTGGACGGTTCTTGCTTAAGATTGTTAAATATTGTCTGTCTGTTTTGTCCGCGTAAAATTATATGATATATTCCGCTCTCAGATTTTTTTCTCGCTTTTCTTGGCAAGATAACCACCCCTGAGATCTTTATATTAGAGATGGAAGAAATTGTCAACCAGGAGAGCCGTCCCCCTGGTGGGGTTGAGTTTTTGTGCGGAAGCAGTTATACTTATTTTTGAGGGGTGAGAGTCATGTCTAAACTTTTTTTCTTTTGCCTGGCAATTTTGTTAGTTTTGGTGTTTCTGTCGACAACAGGTCCTAGTCCGGAGGAAGAAGCACCTGTTGAGAATTTGCCACCGACAAACGAAGTGGAAGTACTCCTTTTTTTTGCTAACCCTACGCTTATAGAATCGGGGGAATTCGGCCAGTTTGGTTATGTTTTGCCGATAACCCGTAAGATTACCGTAAATGAAGGTGAAGATAAAGTATTTCGAACATTTGAAGCTCTGCTTAATGGTCCTCGTGCTGAAGAGGGTGAATATTATGCCACAGTCCCCGCTGCTGCGGAAATAATTGCGGTAAATAGAGAAGGGTCTACTTTGACAATTGATTTTTCCCGGGAGGTTCTTACCGATTCCCCCGGCGGCACTTTATGGGGGTCTGTCTTTGTTCAATCGATAGTCTTTACCGCCACCCAGTTTCCGGAGGTGGAGCAGGTAAAGGTATTAGTAGAAGGGGAACCCTGGGACGACGGACATTCTGTTTGGGAAAAACCGCTGGGACAGCAAGATTTAAGAGATTTCTAATCGACAGAAAATATTTTGACATTTCAAGCTGGCAGTGAAGGCTCTCGCGAGCTTTTTTTTTGCACAGAAGACTAAAATTCTGGCAACATCTTCCATGTTATTTTGAAGATTTAGAGAGCCTATGGTATACTAAATTGAAATCGACCATAGAAGATGACCAGACTGAAAAATATAACTGCTGCGGCGGAGGTGAGATGTAATGCGCGAATTGCCATATTGGTTGGCGCTTAGCAGAATTTCAGTACTAGGGGCAAGGCGAATCCCGCGCCTGGTGGATGTAATCGGTTCAGCGGAAAAAGTATTCACCGCAGACGTGGACGCGCTGATCGCCGCGGGTTTGCCGGCGCATGCTGCTGCCGCAATGGTGGCAGAACGTAAAGCTGTTGATCCCCACAGAGAGCTTCAGCGTTTGATTTCGCTTGGTTTTGATGCAGTGCTTGTGAATGAGGAACGCTATCCAAAGATTCTTAAAGAAATCTCCGACCCGCCGGCGGTATTGTTTTACCGTGGCGATTTTACAGTGCTTGACCATACTTGTGTCTCTTTGGTTGGCTCAAGGAAAGCAACTGCGTACGGTAAAGCAGTTGCTGACAGGTTAAGCGCTGATCTGGCTGCTTTTGGCATAACAGTCGTAAGCGGGATGGCCAGGGGGATAGATACGGCTGCCCATCTAGGCGTGCTGAGAGCAGGCGGGCGGACGGCGGCAGTATTGGGTTGTGGTCTGGATATTTGTTACCCGCCTGAAAATAGAAAGTTGCGTGATGAAATTGAACGCCAAGGTGTAATCCTTAGTGAATTCCCTTTGGGCACTCAGCCAAAACCGCCGCATTTCCCGATGCGCAACAGGATAATCAGCGGTCTCTCCCTGGCGGTAATTATTGTGGAGGCGGCTGAGCGCAGCGGTGCATTGATCACAGCCGATTGTGCCCTGGAACAGGGGAGGGAAGTGTTTGCCGTGCCTGGGAGCATTAACAGTCCTGCGAGTCGCGGCTGCCATCGCTTAATTAAAGAAGGGGCGGCTCTGGTGGAAAGTGCCGCAGATGTTTTGGCTGTTTTGGGGTTGTCACCCTTTGAAGGCATAAAGGATGCTCAACAAAATTTTACGCAGAATCAGCAAAAAGTTTTAAAGGTTATGGAGTATGAACCTATCCATTTTGATGAATTGATTGCCTGTTGCGATTTGACTGTTGAGGATTTAGCAGTTTGCCTAGTTGAGCTGGAATTGATGTGCGCTGTTAAGAAAGTGCCGGGAAACCATTACATACGTGTATAGTCTATAGTGAATTAGTAAATGTAGTATAATTAGAAATGCTGTGCTGCAGCTGGGGGTGCCGTATGTCAGATTATCTTGTTGTGGTAGAATCACCGACAAAGGCAAAAACAATTAAAAAGTATTTGGGGCGAAGGTATAAAGTTGTAGCTTCTTTTGGGCATGTGATCGATTTGCCGAAAAGTCAGCTAGGGATTGATGTGCAACATAATTTTGAACCTAAATATATTACGATTCGTGGCAAAGGCGAGGTGCTAAAAGAGTTAAAGAATACCGCAAAAGAGGCAAAAAAGGTTTTTCTGGCTGCCGACCCGGATCGTGAAGGTGAAGCGATCTCCTGGCACCTTGCACGTGCGCTAGGTATTCCTGAGAATACGCCTTGTCGAGTTGAGTTTAATGAAATTACTGAAAAGGCTGTAGAAGAGGCTTTCAAAAATCCCCGTCAGATTGATCTGCACAGAGTTAATGCGCAGCAGGCTCGGAGAGTACTTGACAGATTGGTTGGCTATAAAATTTCGCCTCTCTTATGGAAAAAGGTGAAAAAAGGTCTTTCCGCCGGACGTGTACAGTCTGTGGCTCTCCGCCTGATCGTGGAGCGCGAAAATGAAATTGAAAAGTTTGAGCCGCAGGAGTATTGGACTTTGGATGCCAAGTTGGCCTCCAGAGGTGCTGCTTTTTTAGCAAAGTATTATGGAAAAAAAGGGAAGAAGCATGTGCCGGTGAATCGTCAGGAAGCTGATGATCTTTTAAATTCTCTAAAAAATAAATCTTTTAAAGTGGCAGATGTAAAAAAGCAAGAAAGACGGCGTCGACCGGCACCGCCATTTACTACCAGCAGTCTGCAACAGGAGGCTTCCCGCAAGCTCGGTTTTACAGCCCGTAAAACTATGGTTGTCGCGCAGCAGCTTTACGAGGGGTTAGATTTAGGTCAAGAAGGCGTTATTGGTCTGATTACTTATATCCGCACAGATTCCACTCGCATCTCACAAACGGCACAGGCTGAGGTGCGTACATATCTTGCCGCAGAATTCGGCAGTTTGTTTGTGCCGGACAAACCGCCGCAATATGCGACAAAAAAAGGGGCGCAGGAAGCCCATGAGGCAATCAGACCCACAGCGGTGTTACGCTCGCCGGAGCGCGTCAAATCGTTTCTATCGAGAGATCAATACAGATTATATAAGCTAATCTGGGAGCGCTTGGTAGCGAGCCAGATGAGCGCAGCCGTCTATGATACTGTAACCGCAAAAATTATGGCAGACGATTATGAATTTAGGGCAACAGGCTCGCAGCTTAAGTTTGAAGGATTTATGAAGCTCTACACCGAGGGCAAAGATGAGGAAGAAAAGGAAGAAGGTGGTCTTCTCCCGGAGTTGGCGGCCGGCGAGCTGCTTTCTTTGTTGCAATTAGATCCTAAGCAGCATTTTACTCAGCCGCCTTCCCGTTTTAGTGAGGCAATGCTGGTTAAAACGCTGGAGGAGAAAGGAATCGGACGGCCAAGCACTTATGCGCCTATTATTGAAACGTTGCAAACCAGGGGTTATGTGACCCGTGAAAATAAGCTTTTTTATGCAACTGAGCTTGGTCATGTGGTGCTCGAGCAACTTTTGGAATTTTTTCCCGATATTCTGGAAGTTGACTTTACCGCCCAGATGGAAGAAAAATTTGATCAAATAGCAGAAGGCGACCTGGAGTGGGTGGAAGTCATCCGCAACTTTTATGATAGTTTCATTAAGAGTCTGCAACAGGCAGAAGAACATATGGGAAAAGTAGTGATAGCACCGGAAGAAAGTGATCAGCAATGTCCAAATTGCGGCCGTTTTCTCGTATATAAAATGGGTCGCTACGGTAAATTTCTCGCCTGTCCCGGTTTTCCTGAATGCCGCTATGCAAAGCCAATTGTAAAAGAGCTGGATATTGACTGTCCTGCCTGCGGCAAACCTTTAGTGGAGCGCAAAACTAAACGGCGGCGTAATTTTTATGGTTGCAGCCGCTATCCGGAGTGTGATTTTACAACTTGGGATGTCCCGCAGAAAACTAAATGTCCAAAGTGTAACTATCTTACCGTACTTAAAGGCAAAACACTGCTTTGTGCAAATAAAGAGTGCGCAAAAATCTTGAAAGAAGCACCTCCTCAAAAGGAAGAAAAAAGAACAAGCAGCAAAAAGACAAAAAAAGAGACGGACAGGAGGGGAAAAATTGGCTGAAATTACTGTTGTTGGGGGAGGGTTAGCAGGCGCAGAAGCTGTTTGGCAAGCAGCTAAGTCAGGAGCCAGTGTGAAGCTGTATGAAATGCGTCCGTCGCAAACGACCCCGGCGCATCAGAGTCCCTACCTGGCAGAACTTGTTTGCAGCAACTCGCTGCGGGCGGCTTCTTTGGAAAACGCCGTGGGTTTACTCAAAGAAGAAATGCGGCAATTTGATTCACTGATTATGGCGCAGGCTGATAAACATGCTCTGCCGGCTGGCGGTGCATTAGCAGTCGACCGGGAAGGTTTTGCCCGCAGTGTAACTGCAGTAATAAATAGTTTGCCTAATGTGACTTGCGTGGAGTGTGAAGTTAGAGAGCTTCCTGATACGATTAATGGACCTGTGATTTTGGCTACCGGACCGCTTACTTCAGCAGCGCTTGCCGCAGAAATCGGCAGGCTGACAGGTGAAGATTCGCTATATTTTTATGATGCTGCCGCGCCGATTGTTATGGCAGAGTCGATTGATGAAGCAAAGACGTTTCGCGCCTCCCGCTACGGAAAGGGGACAGCCGATTATCTCAATTGTCCGCTGAATGAGGAGGAATACAGGGAGTTTTACCGAGCGCTTACTTCTGCCGAAGTTCATCTGGGACATTCCACAGAAGAACAGCCGAAGTATTTTGAGGGTTGTATGCCGGTGGAAGTGATGGCTTCGCGCGGTTTTGAGACATTATTGTTTGGACCAATGAAGCCGGTTGGTTTAACTGATCCCCGGACTGGACGTCAGCCTTACGCTGTAGTTCAATTGCGACAGGATGATGCGGCGGCTACTCTCTACAATATAGTAGGTTTTCAGACGCGTCTGCGCTGGTCTGAGCAACGCCGCGTCTTTCGCTTGATTCCCGGCCTTGAACAAGCTGAGTTTGCCCGTTTTGGAGTGGTGCACCGTAATACATATATTAATTCACCCAGAGTGTTATTGCCAACTTTGCAATTCAGCCAAAATAATAAACTGTATTTTGCAGGTCAGATTACAGGTGTGGAAGGATATGTGGAATCTGCGGCTATGGGTCTTGTGGCCGGAATCAACGCAGCCCGCTTGTTGGCGGGAGCCAAGCAATTAATATGGCCTCATGAAACGGCCCACGGCGCGTTGTTACGTTATATTACCACTGCAGATCCGGCAAACTTTCAGCCTATGAATGTTACCTTCGGTATTTTTCCGCCGCTGCAAGCTAATGTGTCGAAGAGAGAAAGAAAAATGATGATGGCGCGGCGTGCGCTTGAGAAAATTGCGGAATGGCGCAAACTTTGGCAAAATTAACTTGCAAAAGTAAACATTCTTGTGATACTATTTTTGAAAAGGAGAAAACGTTTGTGATGGTTGATTTTCTGGGCAGTTTTATTGCTTATCTGCAACTTGAAAAAAATGCGTCGCCACATACTGTCAGAAATTATGCCGAAGATCTTGCCCAGTTTTTCAGCTTCCTGGAAGCTGAAGGTATCCCTTTCCCGTTTGAGCTGGATTATTTGGCAATCAGACATTACTTGGCGATGCTGCAGCAGCAAAATTACGAGCGTCGCACTATTGCCCGCAAACTTTCTGCCATCCGTTCTTTTCTGCGCCACTTAAACAGGGAAGGTCACTTGAAAGATACGTCATGGAGTATAGTGTCCACCCCCCGCCAAGGCAAAAAATTGCCACGATTCCTTTTTGTCGAAGAAGTCTTTAGACTTTTAAGCGCGCCAGATATTGCGACGCCTGCAGGTCTGCGGGATGTGGCTATCTTGGAAGCGCTTTATGCGTCTGGTATTAGGGTGAGTGAATTGGTATCGTTAGATCTTCATGCTATGGATCTGAACCGTGGCGAGTTTATAGTTATGGGTAAAGGTTCCCGCGAGCGGGTGGTGCCTTTGGGAAGTTTTGCACGCCGCTCAGTGCAGGCTTATCTTGTTGGTGGCCGGCCGGAGCTATTGCGTCGGAATAAGGATGGCAGCGGAGAAAAAGCGCTCTGGTTAAACAAATATGGGACAAGATTGTCAGACCGGGGGGTGCGCCGCTTGACAGAAAAATATATTCGCCAAGTGAGTCTGACTAAAGGGATTAGTCCGCATAGCATCCGCCACAGTTTTGCCACTCATTTGCTTAATGCGGGAGCAGATTTGCGTGCGGTTCAAGAGTTTTTAGGGCATGTGAATATATCCACAACGCAAATTTATACTCATATCACAAGGGATCAGCTTAAAGAAACATATTGTGCGGCTCATCCCCGGGCTTAAGGAGAAGAATATGTTTCACGGAACGACTATTGTCGCAGTTTTAAAAGACGGTCGTTGTGCGCTTGCAGGTGACGGTCAAGTTACACTCGGCGGCAATACAATTATGAAGCATCACGCGGTAAAAGTAAGGCGAATCTACCAGGGCAGAGTTTTAGCCGGTTTTGCCGGCTCGGTTGCCGACTCCGTTACCTTGTTTGAAAAATACGAGGAACAATTGGAAAAATATCAGGGAAATCTACGCCGGGCTGCGGTGGAATTGGCTAAAGATTGGCGCACCGATCGAGTGTTAAGACGTCTTGAAGCATTGCTTGTGGTGGGAGATACGTCTAGTTTACTCGTTATCTCCGGCAATGGGGAGCTAATTGAGCCTGACGACGGAGTTACCGCAATCGGTTCAGGTGGACCGTATGCATTGGCAGCGGCTCGCGCTCTTCATCGTTTTACCGCTATGGAAGCAGGGGAAATCGCGCGCAGTGCTATCCAGCTTGCTGCTGAAATTTGTGTTTATACCAATGATAAGATTGTTCTGGAAATATTGTAGTTCTCCAAGGAGGAATTATGAACAGAGAAGAATTGACACCTCGGCAGATAGTTGCCGAACTTGATAAATATATTGTGGGACAGAATGACGCAAAAAAATGTGTGGCGGTGGCACTGCGCAATCGATACCGGCGCAAACTCCTTCCCGACGGTATCAAGGACGAAGTTTATCCGAAAAATATTATTATGATTGGTCCTACCGGTGTGGGAAAAACGGAAATCGCCAGAAGGTTGGCTAAACTGGTAAATGCGCCATTTGTTAAAGTTGAAGCTACCAAGTTTACCGAAGTAGGTTATGTGGGTCGTGATGTGGAAACAATGATTCGCGACTTGGTTGAGACATCTATCCGTATTGTGCAGACAGAAAAAATGGAAACTGTGGGTGAGAAGGCTCAGGCACCTGCGGCAGAAAGATTGCTTGAACTTTTAGCTCCCAAGCCGGAGCAGCAGAGAAGCGGCAATAATCCCCTAAGCCTTCTCTTTTCATCTTCTGCAAATGAAACATCAGAAGAAGATGAACCGGAGTTTATTGAAAAGATTAAGGATTACCGCATTACCAGGGAACGGCTAAAAGACCAACTGGCGAGGGGCTTGTTGGAGGATGAGTTGGTTGAAATGGAAGTCGATGATCGAGCTCCGCTGATTGAAATGTTTTCCGGTTCAGGAATGGAAGACATGGGTATTAATTTCCAAGATCTTATGGGTCAGTTTTTTCCGAAACGCAAAAAGATGCGTAGGCTGCCGGTACGTCAGGCGAGAAAGCTTCTTCTGCAGGAAGAAGCGCAGAAACTGATTGATATGGATGAGGTTATCACAGAAGCGGTGTCAAGGGCTGAACAGTCAGGCATTATCTTTCTTGATGAAATCGACAAAATTGCCGGTAAGGATTATCGTGGCGGGCCTGATGTCTCTCGTGAAGGAGTTCAGCGCGATATTTTGCCTATTGTGGAAGGGTCGACGGTGACGACCAAGTATGGAGCTGTAAAAACCGACTATATTCTTTTTATTGCCGCCGGAGCCTTCCATGTAGCAAAGCCGACCGACTTGATTCCTGAGCTCCAAGGTCGTTTCCCTATCCGTGTAGAATTAAACAGCCTTACTGAAACAGATTTTAAACAAATTCTGACCGAACCTGCCAATGCGTTAACTAAGCAGTATACCGCACTGCTAAAGACTGAAGGGGTGACGGTGGAGTTTGGGGATGATGCCATTTGTGAAATTGCCAAGCTGGCATGTACCCTAAACAATGAAATGGAGAACATCGGTGCGAGACGTTTACATACAATTCTGGAGAAACTTTTGGAGGAATTGTCATTTAACGCTCCTGAGCTGCCGCCTCAGCTTGTGCCAATCACGGCTGAGTATGTGCAAGCTAAACTTAATAACATTGTCCGGAATAAAGACCTTAGCAGGTATATTTTATAGAATACTAATCGGTTGGCTGTCAGAGTCTAACTTCCAAAAGAGAGGATGATTAATTCATGGCTATGACTTCTTTATTAGAAAAATCACGAAGGATTAATAAAATTTTACAAAAGACTGCCGGACAGCCTGTAGATTTTAAAGAAGTGGCAGATGTGTTGAAAAATGTTATCCATGCAAATATTTATATTGCGGAGCGCAGCGGAAAAATTCTTGGATTCTCTTTGGTGGATGAGTTTGAATGTGAATTGATGGTGAAAGAAGTGCTTCGCGACGGTGCATTTCCCGATGATTACAACGAGCTGCTGCTAAATGTGGATGATCCCCGTGTAAATTTGCGGCAGAAGTGTAATGACTGTGTTTTCCTGGAGGAAACTGACTGTCTATTTACTAATAAAATAACGACCATTGTTCCTATTGTCGGTGGCGCCAAACGGCTCGGCACGCTGCTATTGGCTCGCTTTACTGAAGAGTTTGAGCCGGAAGATTTAATTCTGGCCGAATATGGAGCAACGGTGGTAGGAATGGAAATTTTGCGTTCCAAAGCGGAAAAAATCGAGGAGGAAGCCCGCAACAAGGCAATTGTTCAGCTTGCTATCGGCACTCTTTCCTATTCTGAAATGGAAGCGGTTGAACACATCTTTGAGGAGTTAAATGGTGATGAAGGTTTATTGGTAGCCAGTAAAATTGCTGATCAGTTGGGGATTACCCGTTCTGTCATCGTAAATGCACTCCGCAAATTTGAGAGTGCCGGCGTAATCGAGTCCCGTTCACTTGGGATGAAAGGCACATATATCAAAGTAAAGAATATTTATTTGCTGGAACAGTTGGCGAGACGCAAAGGTGTGCGTACGTAGGTTGTGCAGCTTTGGAAGAAGATTTTGTAATTAAGCATAATTAATATGTAAAGGAGTTATAATATAGCATTAACGGGTAGTGTGTTTGCATGCAAGTTCTGACGCAAAGGGAGACGTGGTGCAGACGAAAAGGAAATTTTCTCTAGACAAAAGGTCTTTTGTTGCCGGTCTACTGGCGGGAAGCCTATTCGTTTTTGCTCTTGTGGCTACCTTTGTGGGAGTAGCAGCCGTTAGGGGGGCTACCGTTAGTCTGGACAGTAAACAGTTAGCTGTCATCGTCCGTGAGAGGATTGTTGCTCAAGCGAAGACAGAAATACCGAAGGTAATTGAGGGGGCAAAAGCGGAAATCCCCGGCATTGTGGAAAAGGAGATGCGGACAAGGATTGTTTCCGATAGAATGGAAATTGCCGGCTTTGTCTTTCGCATGCCGGCAGAGTTTATTGAGCAGCTCAACAACAAAATGCGCAAGAATGTAGAAAATGCCGCCGGTGAAATTATGGATGGGATCGATACGGATCGGTTGGCAGAAAAATTCGGAGCGGAAGCTTATCTCTTGGTACAGGAAGCCCTCCAGGACGAATTGGCGGGTCAAACTTTCCGTGTTATGGTTTTCAATAGAATTCCTGTCCGTGTTAACGTGGAAGTCAGGTAAGGGAGCAAAGAAGTTTGCTTTTCTAAGAAATTAATCTGCGTTGCCAATTTTGACAAGCTGTGTTATACTACGATTTAGGTTAAAATCACACGCCAGCCTGATTGTTGCGGGTGTGCCGGGTTTCCGGTGCCGCAAGAAGATGATGGGGGCGGAGGAAAAACAGAGAGGAGGTGCAGGATTTGCCGGTAGTTTCCATGAAACAATTGCTTGAAGCCGGTGTCCATTTTGGGCATCAGACGCGCCGTTGGAATCCAAAAATGAAGCCTTATATTTTTACAGAGAGAAACGGAATCTATATTATTGATTTGCAGAAAACTGTGAAAATGATTGATGATGCTTATCATCATGTCAAACAGCTTGCTGCCGATGGCGGGAAGATAATGTTTGTCGGCACAAAGAAACAGGCGCAAGAATCGGTTCAATCCGAGGCAGAACGTTGCGGCATGTATTACGTGAACCAGCGTTGGCTCGGTGGAATGTTGACTAATTTTAAGACCATCAGAAACCGTGTAAACCGTTTGATTGAGCTGGAAAAAATGGAAGAGGAAGGCACATTTGAGGTCCTGCCGAAGAAGGAAGTGATTAAGCTTCGTCATGAGCGTGAGAAGCTAAACAAGTTCCTTTCAGGCGTCCGCAATATGCGCAGTCTTCCTGATGCGCTGTTCATCGTGGATCCTCGCAAGGAGCGGATTGCTGTGGCTGAAGCCCGTAAGCTGGGGATTCCTATCGTTGCTATTGTTGACACCAATTGTGATCCGGACGAAATTGATTACCTGATTCCGGGTAATGACGACGCAATCCGGGCTGTAAAATTGATTTCAGGTCGTTTGGCAGATGCCGTGCTGGAAGGTCTTGAAGGTCACCAGGATCACGTTGTTCTTGATGATGTTGAAAGAGTCGCCCCGGTAATAGTAGAGTCTTAAAGGCCAAGAGAAAAGGCCCGGGCGGAATGCCCGGCCTTTTTTACAAAGCTTGAACATTTGAACACTTGGACATTTGAACAAATGGAGGGTTAAGGATGATTCCCGCATCGGTTGTTAAAGAGCTCCGTGAAAAGACAGGAGCAGGAATGATGGATTGCAAAAAAGCGCTGAATGAAACAGGCGGCGACCTTACTAAGGCCTGCGAATACCTTCGTGAAAAAGGTCTGGCTGCCGCGGCGAAAAAATCAGGCAGGATTGCTGCCGAGGGAATAGTAGAATCATATATTCATCTGGGCGGAAAGATCGGGGTTTTGCTCGAAGTTAACTGTGAAACAGACTTTGTCGCTCGTACAGATGAGTTCCGTTCTTTCGTCAGGGACGTGGCAATGCAAATTGCCGCCACAAATCCCCAGTTTCTTTCCCGCGATGAAGTCCCGCAGGCAGTTTTGGACAAAGAGAAAGAAATTCTGACTGCTCAGGCTCTAAACGAAGGTAAACCTGAAAAAGTGGTGGAGAAGATTGTCGCCGGTCGGATAGAAAAATATTATGCGGAGAATTGCCTGCTGGAGCAATCATTTGTACGGGACACCGACGTGACGATCAGTGATTTGCTGAAAGAGAAAATTGCAAAAATCGGGGAAAATATCTCTATTCGCCGCTTTACCCGTTATGAAATGGGCGAAGGGCTTGAGAAGAAAGTGTGCGACCTAGCGGCTGAAGTGGCTGGGATGACCAAATCGGTATAAGCATTTTTAGAGATTACTATAAAAAAAGAGCACTCTGGTGTTCTTTTTTTACAGGAGATTTCTGTAGAGACGCAGAATAATCTGACTGGAGGTTTTTGTCCCCCTCATGGAAAAAGCAATCTATAAACGCATAATTTTAAAAATAAGCGGGGAAGCATTGGCCGGAGATAAAGGTTTTGGCATTGACTCCGATGTATTGCGTGATATCGCAGCACAAGTCGAAGATGTGCGTCGGTTGGGTGTAGAAGTAGCGATTGTGGTCGGCGGTGGCAATATCTGGCGCGGAGCGCCGGCGGGAGAGCGCGGCATGGATCGGGCTACAGCTGATTATATGGGGATGTTGGCTACTGTGTTAAATGCCATGGCATTGCAGGATGCTTTGGAAACAAGAGGTGTTGACACTCGTGTGCAAACAGCGATCGCGATGCAGCAGGTTGCAGAGCCTTATATCAGGCGTCGCGCCATCAGGCATTTAGAGAAGGGTCGGGTTGTAATTTTTGCCGGCGGCACTGGAAATCCCTATTTTTCTACCGACACGACTGCCTCATTGCGCGCGGCAGAAATCGAAGCAGAAGTCATTTTGTTAGCAAAAGGAAAAGTGGATGCGGTCTACGACGCAGATCCTTTGCTTAACCCGGAAGCAAAAAAGTTTACAGAGCTAACCTACATTGATTTGATTAATAAGGGACTTGGCGTGATGGATTCGACTGCCGCATCCCTTTGTATGGATAATAGAATTCCTTTGATTGTTTTTGGTTTGAATAAGTCGGGAAATATAAAGCGTGTTGTGCTTGGCGAGAAAATAGGCACATATGTGATTTAAAGGGGGAAAAACAATGGCGAAGGAAGTGTCTAAGGAAGCTCTTGAGCGGATGGAAAAGGCAGTGGCGGCACTAAAGCGGGATTTGTCAACTCTCCGCGCAGGCCGTGCCACACCTGCTCTTTTGGACAAGATAACCGTGGATTATTATGGTTCCACCACGGCAATCAACCAACTTGCCAATATTTCTGTACCGGAACCTCGCCTTTTGCTCATACAGCCCTGGGATAAAAAGATTGTGGCAGAAATCGAGCGTGCTATTCTGAAATCAGATTTAGCTCTGACACCAAATAGTGATGGTTCGGTGATACGTTTGACAATTCCTCAGTTGACGGAGGAAAGACGCAAAGATTTGGTGAAAATCAGCAAAAAGAAGGCGGAAGAAGGCCGGGTTGCCATCCGTAATATTCGTCGTGATGCAAATGATCTGCTTAAACAAAAAGAGAAGTCCGGCGAGATAACTGAAGATGAATTACATAAAGCGCAGGATGAGATGCAGAAGCTTACAGATAAATTTATTGAGGAAATGGATAAAGTATTGTCGGCAAAAGAAAAAGAGATTATGGAGGTCTGAAAATGAACCGGGGGGAAGACTTCCCTGATCTATTGGCAAACCATCTGGATAATGCTGTTCGCCTGGCGACGGAATTTGGGATTGGCATACAAGTTGTGACCACAACTCCACCAAGAGGGGCCGGCCCCGGTCCTCTAAGGGTTGTCAGGCAACGTTTAGTAGATGACGGGCAAATGTTGGAACTGACAGTGGCGGCTGAAAATTGGGCATAGGCGCCCCCTCCTGTGAGGGGGCTGGTTTTTAGCAGCAAAAATGAGGTGAATAGATGCCCCGCTTTTTGCGTCGTTTGTTTAGTAAACAAGGAGTTGCCCAGACAAAAAAGGAGATGCGTAATGTCCCGTCTCATGTGGCAATCATCATGGATGGCAACGGCCGCTGGGCTGCTCAGCGAAAACTTCCCCGCACAGCGGGACATCAGGCGGGGATAGTTGCGTTGAGGCGCACAATTAAACATGCCAGTGAAATGGGCATCGGCATTTTAACCGTATATGCCTTTTCTACAGAGAACTGGAAACGTCCTAAACCGGAAGTTGATTTTTTGCTGCGTTTGCCAAATGAATTTTTGAAATCAGACCTTGAAGACTTGCACAAAAAGAATGTTAAAATTACAATGATCGGTTTTATGGAAGGGCTGCCCGTGCATACCAGAAATGCCGTATCAGAAGCCGTAGCAGTTACGGCTAAAAATACCGGCATGGTACTTAATTTTGCGCTTAACTACGGCAGCAGAGATGAAATTATTGCGGCTGTGCGAGCCATTGCGCAAAAAGCAGCAGGCGGAGAAATAAATCCTGCTCAAATTAGCGAAGAAACTATGGCAAGCCACCTTTTTACCGCAGCTTTTCCAGACCCTGACCTTTTAATCCGTCCCAGCGGCGAAATCAGGCTGAGCAACTTTTTGCTTTGGCAGCTTGCATATACTGAGCTTTGGTTTACTGACGTAAATTGGCCTGATTTTGACAGGGAACATCTTGAAGAAGCGATTAACGCCTTCCGTAACCGGGACAGGCGTTTTGGCGGGATAAAACTCTAGGGAGAGTGAGATAGTCTCTGTGAGTCGGCTGTTTAACCGATTTAAAAGAGTCCGACATCTGACCTTTGATTTCTGACAATGGGAGTGATGCTTTTGTTTTGGCATCGATTGGCCAGTACGTTTGTGGGTATCCCTGTAGTACTGGCAGTAACTTGGATTGGCGGTTTGCCATTCTTTTTTATGGCATTATTGATCGGAATCTTGGCTTTGCGTGAATTATACAATATAGCTCGTCTTTCCCGCAGAAGCGAAAGGCTTTTTGGCTACGGAGCTCATTTATTTATGTTTTTTTCTGTTTCTGCTTTCGGTACGGATAGTTATTTCCCCGGTCTGATTCTAATTTTCCTTTCTTTAAGTATATATTGGCTGATATTTTATCCCGCCGATTTTAAAAGTTTAGCTGTTTTGCTGTGGGGAGTATTTTATGTTTCAGTGATGCTCTCTTGTATTCTCTTGTTGCGGCAAGCCCCTAATGGATTTTTGCTTGTTTCCGCTTCGTTGATTACAGTCTGGGCTTCAGATACCGGTGCTTACTTAGTAGGAATGAGTATGGGCAGGCGAAAGTTGATGCCGGCTGTTAGTCCCGCAAAATCATTTGAAGGAGCTGCGGGAGGTCTGTTATTTGCCGCAGTAGCTTTGGTGCTTATGGCAACATCCGTTGGATACGGCTTATGGCAGGCTGCCGCTTTGGGCGTTGTGTTGTCGGTGACGGGGCAATTGGGTGATCTTACCGAATCTGCACTGAAACGCTGGGGAAATGTGAAAGATTCCGGCAGTTTTCTTCCCGGACACGGCGGTGTGCTAGATAGGATTGATAGTATCTTGTTTGTCATCCCGGTCGCATACTTTTTGTTTGTCATTCTTTCCTAAGGGGTTTCCGGCATGAAACGGATTACATTACTTGGCTCTACCGGCTCTGTCGGCACGCAGGCACTGCAGGTGGCTGCCTCTTTCCCGGAGCGTTTTCGGATACATTCCTTGTCCGCTCACCGGCAGGTTGCGAAACTGGCGCAACAAGCTCGTCTATTTCTTCCCGCCGTAGTGGCAATTAGTGATGAATCCTGTTACAATGAACTTAAGGCTGAACTTTTCGGTTCAGGCATCAAAATTTTGGCTGGTCCGGACAGTTTGCGAGAACTTGCCGCAGACAAAGAGACTGATATCGTTCTTAATTCACTGGTTGGTTTTGCCGGCTTGGCTGCAACACTTGCTGCGCTTTCAACCGGAAATACACTGGCTTTAGCTAATAAAGAATCGCTTGTCGCCGGAGGACATCTGGCTATGCGTCTGGCGCTTAAGGCAGGCGTGAATATTCTCCCTGTTGACAGTGAGCATTCGGCTATTTTTCAATGTCTCCTCGGACAACAGCCGGACGCGGTGGAAAAATTAATACTGACAGCTTCAGGCGGACCATTTTTTGGGCGTGATTTGGCATATTTGCAAACTGTTACTCCCCAAGATGCGCTTAAACATCCAAACTGGGAGATGGGCGCTAAAATCACTGTTGATTCAGCGACCATGATGAATAAAGGCTTAGAGGTTATAGAGGCACGCTGGTTGTTTGACATTCCCTATGAAAAGATTGAGGTCGTGATTCATAAAGAAAGCATCATCCATTCTCTTGTAGCATATCATGATGGTGCAGTTTTAGCCCAGTTAGGCACACCTGATATGCGTCTCCCCATTCAATATGCCCTGACTTATCCGGAACGGTTGCCTGGTCATGCGCCTCGAATTTGCTGGAACAATCTTCGTACCCTGAATTTTGCCCCTCCGGATAAAATCAGTTTTCCTTGTCTTTCCTTGGCTTATTATGCGGGAGCGATTGGGGGGAGCATGCCCTGTGTTCTAAACGCGGCTAATGAAGAGGCTGTGCGTCTCTTTTTGGGGGGGAAAGCAAGCTTTTTAGAGATCCCTCGTATAATTGAAAGGGTCATGAATAAACATAAAGTAGTTTCAGAGCCTGACTTTGACATTTTGCGCGATGTTGACAAGGAAGCGCGCCTGTTGGCGCAGGAGTACGCAGGGATGAAAGGGTGAAACGATGCTGACGCTTGTTGCTGCGGTTGTTATTTTCGGCTTGCTGATTTTCTTTCATGAACTTGGTCATTTCCTAGTGGCAAAACGGTTGGGGGTAGGCGTGACAGAATTTGCCGTTGGCTTTGGTCCGCGTTTGCTTGCACGCCAGTCTGGTGAGACTACTTATTCTTTGCGGGCATTTCCGCTTGGCGGTTTTGTGCGCTTAGCGGGCGATACCCCTGAGGAAAGCAAAGGTGAAGACAGCTTTCAAAATAAGCCTGTTTGGGCGCGTTTTTTGGTTATTGCCGCAGGCTCGGCCATGAACTTTTTGCTGGCTGTATTGCTGTTTTCTCTTATATATTTTGCTTTCCTTGGCGTGCCGCTTTTACAGTCTACTGAAATCGGAGTTGTACAACCGGGCGGACGAGCGAGTGAAGCAGGGTTGCAGCAAGGAGATCGGATTATCTCTATTGCCGGGGAGCGTGTCGAAGACTGGGGGGAATTGGTCTCGCTTATTCATGTTCATCCCGAACAGGAAATTGTTGTCGAGTATGAGCGACAGGGGCAAACCGGTTTCGTTACACTGGTCCCCGTGCGTGATCCGCAAACAGGAGAAGGCAGGATTGGCATTCAGGTTCAGACGCGCATGTTTTCGCCGTTGCTCTCGATTAGTGCCGGTCTGCAGCATACTTTCTGGTTTATCCGGCTGTTTGTCTCCAGCATAGTTCAAATGGTGACGGGCAATGCTGCTCCCGATGTGGTGGGTCCTGTGGGGATTATTCAGATTGTGGGGGAAGTGGCCAGAACAGGCGTAGTGAACTTAATGTCTCTGGCAGCTATTATCAGTCTGAATCTTGGCATCTTAAATCTGCTTCCGATTCCTGCCTTAGATGGCAGCAGGTTGGCTTTTTTAATAGTTGAAGGTATGCGCGGCCGACCTGTGGATCCGCAAAAAGAATCATTTGTCCATTTTGTCGGATTTACTGTGTTGATTTTACTGATGATCGTTATAGCTTATCGCGATCTTACTCGTCTGGACCTTTTCTTTTAGCGGGAGGCATGTGATGTTTCGGCGTGAACAAACCAGACCGGTAAAAGCCGGCTCGCTGATTATCGGCGGCGGTGCGCCTGTTATTATCGAATCTATGACTAATACCGACACCGCAGATCTGGCTGCTACACTGGCACAAATCGAAGAATTAAAGCAGGCCGGCTGTGAGCTTGTGCGCGTAGCCGTACCGCATCAGCGTGCGGTTGACGCCTTGCCTGACTTGGTTAGACAATCAGCGCTTCCTTTGGTAGCAGACATTCACTTTAATCACCGCTTTGCACTGAGCGCCATTCGTGCCGGAGTAGTAAAATTGCGCATTAACCCAGGTAACATAGGGGGGGAAGAGCGCTTGGCGGAAGTGGTGAGCCTGGCGGGAGAGAAACAGGTTCCCATCCGCATTGGTGTCAATGCCGGCTCGTTAGAGCGAAAACTTTTAGACAAGTACGGCAGAGCGACTCCAGAGGCAATGCTGGAATCGGCAATGGCTCACATCCGGTTGGCAGAAAAGCTTGGCTTTTATGATTTGGTAATCTCTTTAAAGGCATCTTCAGTTCCGCTAACTTTTGCCGCTAATATATTGTTTGCTAAAGAGTCGCGCTATCCGCTGCATTTGGGAGTGACAGAGGCGGGCTCGTCCTTTAGCGGTACTGTTTTCTCTGCCGCTGGGATAGGAGCATTGCTATTAGCTGGTCTGGGTGACACAATACGGGTTTCTTTGACGGCTCCGCCTGTTGAAGAAATTCGGGTGGCTAAGGAAATTCTTTCGGCGGCGGAAATTCGGCGCTTCGGACCGAGGATTATTTCCTGCCCAACTTGTGGGCGTTGTCAGATTGACCTTATAGATTTAGTCAAAGAGTTGGAGCAGAGGACTGCAAAGATCACAGAACCGCTGACTTTGGCAGTGATGGGCTGTGTTGTAAACGGTCCCGGGGAGGCTAGGGAGGCAGACCTGGGGATAGCCGGCGGCAAGAACCAAGGACTGATTTTTTGTGGCGGCGAAGTAGTGCGCAAAGTTCCTCAGAGTCAGCTGGTTGACCAATTTATGTCTTTCCTCTATGAGTACCTTAACAACAAGGCTGATTTGCCCTCTCCCTCACCCTAACCCTCACCCTAACCCTCACCCTCTCCCTCACCCTAACCCTAACCCTCTCCCTCACCCTAACCCTAACCCTCTCCCTCACCCTAACCCTCTCCCAGAGGGAGAGGGGTGAAGTTGTTGAGGGAGAGGGGAGAAGTTATTGAGGGAGAGGGATTTGCTGGCAAACAGAAGGGATTGTGGCGGCTATCTTCTGGGTAGAAATCAGCCGGTTGCGAAAGGCTGCCAGATATGGTAGGATGGAAGATGAATTCATAGCTTTTCGCTGAGAAGAGTGGGCCTGCCCACTCTTCAGTTTTATCAGGTACACTGGTAAATGAGTAATGCTAATTTTCTTGCTATAAGACAAACTAGTGAAGTATAGATAGGAATGCCAAAAAATTGTTGGTGGCGGACGGAGGGAAAATGATGTCAAAGATCGATAAAATTGTTTCAGAAATAGCTGCTCCTTTGGCAGCAGCGCTTGGATTGGAACTGGTGGATGTGGAATTTGTTAAGGACGGCGGCCGCATGATCCTGCGTGTTTATATAGATCGCGAAGGCGGAATTATGTTGGAGCACTGTGAAACAATGAGCTATGCTTTAGAAGAGGCTTTAGACAGCCTGGATCCGATTGAAGAACATTATCTGCTTGAAGTTTCTTCTCCAGGCGTAGAACGGCCGCTTAAAAAAGCTCAAGATTATGAGCGGTTTACAGGCAGAGAGGCAAAAGTAAGGCTTTTTAGCCCTTTAAACGGGCAAAAAAAATTTATCGGCACTCTGCGCGGTTTGGAGGAAGAAAATATTTTGCTGGAAATGGAGAAGCAGACTTTGGTTCGGATTCCAGTTTCCCAGGTGGCAAAAGCCAACCTGATCTTTATAGACAAACAGAAAGGAGGTAATTAGCATGAATGAAGATTTTTTAGCCGCAATGACAGCGATTGAAAAAGAGAAAGGTGTAAAAAAGGAGATTTTGTTTGATGCCATTGAGGCAGCGTTAGTTTCGGCATACAAGCGCAATTTTAATACTGCAGCCAATGTGCGTGTTCAGCTAAACCGTGAATCAGGTGAGATTAAAGTTTTCACCCGCTTAGCGGTAGTTACGGAAGTGTCTCAGGCGCAGTTGGAAATTTCACTCTCTGAGGCACGAGAAATTGACTTAAATTATCAGTTGGGCGATATTGTGGAGAAGGAAATAACGCCGAAAAATTTTGGTCGAATTGCTGCGCAAACGGCTAAACAAGTAGTTATTCAGCGCATTCGCGAGGCAGAGCGGGACATGGTTTTCGATGAGTATGTTGACCGGGAAGAAGATATTATCACCGGGATTGTCCAGCGTATAGAACAAAAAAATGTAATCGTAGATCTTGGCAAGGCGGAAGCTGTTTTGTCCCCGACAGAGCAAATGCCAAGCGATGAATATAAGCAGGGAGAACGGGTAAAAGCATATATCAATGAAGTGAGGAAGACAACAAAAGGGCCGCAAATTTTTATCTCTCGCACCCACCCCGGACTTCTTAAGCGCCTGTTTGAATTAGAAGTTCCTGAAATCTTTGATGGAACTGTTGAAATCAAAGCGGTTGCCAGAGAGGCAGGCTATCGCTCAAAATTAGCGGTTTACTCAAAAAATAGAGACGTGGATCCTGTCGGCGCTTGTGTCGGTCCGAAAGGAGCTCGTGTACAGGCGATCGTTGACGAACTGCGCGGTGAAAAGATTGATATTGTCAAGTGGGATGAAAATCCGGAAATTTTTGTTGCTAATGCTCTTTCTCCTGCTAAAGTTGTCTTGGTCTCGCTACAGAGCGCTCAAAAGGTGGCAAATGTTATTGTTCCTGATTATCAGTTGTCCTTGGCCATCGGTAAAGAGGGACAGAATGCCAGACTGGCTGCAAAGTTGACAAATTGGAAAATAGATATTGCGAGCGAAAGCCAAGCTGCCAACCGAGCATCCTCGCCACTTGAGGCAGGTGAGAGGATGCCGCTTCGGGAACAGGAATTTGAGGAAGAGGAATCGGAAGTTTCCGGTGTTTCCGGCAACGGGGCGGCGTTTGCTCGTTTCTCCCTTGTAAAGGGGGTTGCTGACGATGAAACTCCGTAAGGTACCGTTGCGTACTTGCATTGGTTGCCAGGAGCAAAAAAATAAACGAGAATTGATTCGCATCGTACGTACACCGGAAGGAAATGTGGAACTTGATGCCACCGGGAAAAAAGCAGGGCGGGGCACATATCTGTGCAAGAAGCGTAGCTGTCTTGATCTGGCTGCCAAAGCTAAACGTTTTGAGCGAAGCTTAAAACACGCGGTTTCTCCTGCGGTAGTGCTGGAGCTCGCATCACAATTGCCTGAGGATAAACAGGATGATGAGTAAGCGACTGTCGCTGCTTGGTCTGGCTAAAAAGGCCGGTAAGCTCTCCTATCATGAAGAAGCCAATCTGCTTGCTATTCGTGCCGGCCGGGCAAAGTTGCTCGTTCTTGCCGAGGATGCCGGCGAGTCAACGGCTAAGAAATATCTTGATAAATGTGACTATTACCAAGTGCCTGTAGCTCGGGGGGTAAGCAGGGAAAATTTAGGAGCTGCCCTTGGTTCATCACCTAGGACAGCCGTTGTCGTTTTAGATGAAGGATTTGCAAAAAAATTGGCGGAACTGATCACATGACTGTTTCAAGTTACTGTATTAAGGAGGCCAAACTAATGGAGGTGTAATCCATGACGAAGACTAGAGTGTATGAATTAGCAAAAGAGTTGGCTGTGCCAAGCAAAAGGATTATTGATATTTTAGCAGATATTGGTTTCGAAGTTAAAAATCATATGAGTGTGGTGGAGGATGAGGCTGTTAAGAGAATTACTTATCAAATAACCGGCAAGGGAGAACCACCGTCCGGCACCATCTCTGTCAAACAGGAAATAAAACAGGAGCAGCCGCAGAATGCACAGCAAGTAGCTGTTAAGGAGAGACAGTTAAAAAGCGCAGAGGCAGCTCCTCATAGTTCTAAGCAGTTTAGCGAAAGACCGCAGAATACCCAGAATCGGCAACAAGTAGCAGCTCGTCCGCAAGGCATTCAAGAACAAGCTGTCCGGCCGCAGCAAGGCGCAGGGCAGGGAGTTGCTCGTCCGCAAGGCACAAGACCGCAAGGCAACAGAGAACAAGTTGCCCGGCCGCAGCAAGGCGCAGGGCAGGGAGCAGCTCGTCCGCAAGGCACAAGACCGCAAGGCACAAGACCGCAAGGCAACAGAGAACAAGTTGCCCGGCCGCAGCAAGGCGCAGGGCAGGGAGCAGCTCGTCCGCAAGGCACAAGACCGCAAGGCAACAGAGAACAAGTTGTCCGGCCGCAGCAAGGTGCTGGGCAGGGAGCAGCTCGTCCGCAAGGCACTAGGCCGCAAGCCGCTCAAACTCAAGGTGCCCGTCCGCAATACGATAAACAGCAGCGCTCACATGGCACTCGTCCGCAAGGTGCACACGGTCAGAAACCGCCTGTTCGCGAGAAAAAACCTCGGGTAGATAAACGGGAGCGTCGGGCAATGCGCGAGGCTCGTGTTTTAGATGAATTGCAAAAACAGGAGCGTACAGTAATTCTGGAAGGTAGGATTACTGTTGGTGAGCTGGCTGACAAACTGGGGGTTAATTCCGGCGAAATCATCGGCAGACTGATGTCGCTTGGTGTGATGGCGACTATTAACCAAGCTGTAAATATTGAGGTTGGGCAGCTGCTGGCTGAAGAATATGGTTTTGATGTGGAAGTTAAGGTTGATGAACTGGAAGCCGGTCTTGTAGAAACGGTTGCCGACCGGGAGGAAGATTTGCGTTTGCGTCCGCCGGTTGTTACCATTCTCGGCCATGTGGATCACGGTAAAACTTCGCTTTTGGACGCCATTCGTAAAGCTAATGTGACCTCCCTGGAAGCAGGTGGAATTACGCAGCATATCGGCGCTTACCAAGCTGAGTATCAGGGGAAAAAAGTGGTTTTCCTCGATACGCCAGGCCACGAAGCTTTTACGGCTATGCGTGCACGTGGAGCACAAGTTACAGATATTGCTATTGTGGTAGTGGCTGCCGACGACGGTGTAATGCCGCAGACAGTAGAAGCGATTAACCATGTTAAAGCAGCAGGTGTACCCATTATTGTGGCGTTGAACAAAATCGATAAGCCAAATGCTAATCCGGAGCGGGTTAAGCAGCAACTAACCGAATACAATCTTGTTTCGGAAGAGTGGGGCGGTGATACTGTCATAGTGGAAGTATCGGCGCTGCAACGCCTTGGTCTGGATACGCTAATGGAAATGATTTTGATTGTTGCCGAACTGGCTGAACTGAAAGCAAACCCAGATAAACCGGCCATCGGTACTGTAGTGGAAGCTAAATTAGACAAAGGACGCGGTCCGGTAGCCACAGTGTTGATACAAGACGGAACGATTACAGTAGGAGACGCCATAATCTGCGGTACAATTTACGGAAAAGTACGAGCAATGGTTGATGATAAGGGGAAGAGGCTAAAAAAAGCCGGTCCCTCCACTCCTGTGGAAGTGCTTGGACTAAATGAAGTTCCGGAAGCTGGCGACATGCTGCAAGTTGTGTCAGACGAGCGTGTCGCCCGCCAAGTTGCCGATAAACGGGCTGAGAAACGACGCGAGGTAGAGCTGAAGAAGTTGGTCAAAGTCTCGCTTGACGACTTATTTAGTAAAATTCAGGAAGGCGAATTGAAAGATTTAAATATCATTATTAAGGCTGATGTGCAAGGTTCTGCGGAAGCACTGCGCGAATCATTGCTAAAGCTGGAAAATAGTGAAGTACGACTGCAGGTGATTCATAGCGGTGTGGGAGCAGTTACCGAATCGGATGTGATGCTGGCTTCAGCTTCCAATGCGATTATTATCGGCTTTAATATTCGGCCGGAACCAAGTGCCCGTAAAATGGCCGAGCGGGAAAATGTGGAGATCAGATTGTATCGGGTAATTTATGAAGCTTTAGATGAAGTGAAAGCGGCGATGACCGGTATGTTGGCTCCGAGGTTTAAAGAAGTAGTCCTAGGTCAGGCACAAGTCCGGAATCTGTTTAAAGTATCAAGGCTAGGCACAATTGCCGGATGCTATGTAACTGAGGGCAAAATCACCAGGAATGCTGATATCAGGATTATTCGAGACGGCATTGTGATTCATGAAGGAAAAATTGATACACTGAAACGCTTTAAAGATGATGTGCGTGAGGTTGCAACCGGTTATGACTGCGGTATTTTGATGGAAAAATTTCATGATTATAGAGAGGGCGATATACTCGAAGCGTTTACCATGCAAAAGGTGGAGTTGTCTTAAGCTATGGTAATCGGTGCTCTGACAATGGAGCTGCGCCTGCCGGGCATCCGCTCGCTTAAAGAAAAACGTTCAGTCCTCAGACCGCTTATCACTGGAATTCGCCAGAAATTTAATGTTTCCGTGGCAGAAGCCGGTAAGCAGGACAAGTGGCAAGCCTCAGAGTTGATTATTGTTTGCGTATCCGCAAATGCGGCTCTGGCTCACCGTCTGCTTGAAGAGGTGCTGTCATTTGTGGAGCAGAACGGCAAAACTATGATTACCGCTACAAACCTTGAAATCCTCTGAGATACGACTAGGAGGGAATCCAGATGACAGAACAAAGGGCTCAACGTGTCGCTGAAGAAATGAAACGGGAAATTAGCGATATTTTGCGCAATGAATTAAAAGATCCGCGTACCGTTGGCATGATCAGCGTTACAGATGTACATTTGACGCGCGATTTGCGACATGCAAAGGTTTTTATCAGTGTGTTCGGCAGCGACGATGAACAGCAGGAAACACTGTCTGTACTGTCAAGGGCTGTCGGATTTGTCCGTACAGAGGTGGGACGGCGGATTCGTTTGCGTCACACTCCGCAGATTTCCTTTCTCTTAGATAAGTCGATTGCTTACGGTGCACATATAAACCGTGTCCTGCGTGAACTAAATCCATCCGAAGGCGGCGAAGCTAATGAATAAATTAGCAGAGATTGCTGAACGTTTAAAGAGTTCCGGCAATATATTAGTGACATCACATATCATGCCGGATGGAGATAGTATTGGTTCACTTTTGGGGTTTGGGCTGGCACTGCAGCAGGCCGGTTACGCTGTGACAATGTTTTCTGTCGATGGCGTGCCGGAGCGTTACTGCTTTCTTGACGGTTCTGAGAAGATTGTGGAGAAGTTGTTGCCGGAAGCAGATTATGACTGTGTCGTTGTACTGGACTGCAGTGACCATGAGCGGATAAAACCGATTTGGGAGCAGGTAAAAGAGTTGTTGATCATTAATATAGATCACCATCCTACTAACCGCAGTTTTGGCAAGCTGAACTATGTAGACCAGACGGCTTCAGCAACGGGGGAAATTGTCTGCCGCCTTCTTGAGGAAATGGCAATTCCTTTGGATAAAAGCGTTGCGGCCGCACTTTATGTGGCAATCAGCACCGACACAGGCTCATTTAAGTATCAAAATACTACACCTGCGGTGCATAGAGTTGCCGCCAGGCTTTTAGAGGCAGGGATAAAGCTAAGTGAGATTACTCCCCGTGTCTTTGACCTGCGGAGCCGCAGCGCCATTTGTATTCTTGGCGAAGCACTAAATACCCTCCGTTTTTCCGAGGACGGTAAAGTGGCTTGGATTGCGCTGACAGAAAAAGAGATGGTCTCTTGTGGCGCACGGGATGAGGATTTAGATGGCGTCGTAAATTATGCGAAAAATATTGAAGGGGTGGAAGTCGGGCTTATTTTTCGAGAGAAAAGTGATGGCGTAGTTAAAGTCGGTCTTCGTGCGCATAGCATTGACGTTAGCAAGCTGGCTGAAAACTTTGGCGGCGGCGGTCATGTACGTGCCGCCGGCTGTTTTCTCGAAATGAGCTTGCAGGCGGCGGTGGAAAAAGTTTTAAACCTTGTATTAACGGAAGTAGAAAATGGACGGAATCATTAATTTTCTGAAGCCACCCGGGATGACGTCTCACGACGCGGTCAATCTGGTGCGTCGTCTCACCGGGATAAGACGTGTTGGACATACCGGCACCTTAGACCCGGGCGCTGCCGGAGTATTGCCAATTTGTATCGGCAAAGCGACTAGTGTCAGTGAATATGTGCTTGGCATGGATAAATCTTATCGGGCTGAACTATCGCTTGGTCAAGCTACAGATACGGAGGATGCCGCCGGACAACCTGTCCTGATAAAGCCTGTTCCTGTTCTTTCAACTCAAGGGGTCAGACAGGTGTTAATGGGTTTTTTGGGTAAGGGAAGTCAAATTCCACCAATGTATTCTGCGGTGCGTGTGAATGGGAAAAGACTGTATGAATTGGCTAGGCGCGGTGAAATAGTGGAGCGGGAGCCACGTGAAATTCAGATTTACAATATCAAGTTGCTGGAAATTCGAGAAAACCTAATCCTCTTTGATCTTAACTGTTCCCGCGGCACCTATGTACGGACGTTATGCCGGAATGTCGCAGAGAAATTAGGCTCGGCTGGTCACATGTCTTTTCTTTTACGGACGGCTGTAGGTCCATTTTCATTAGAGAGCGCCGTAACCTTTGAAGAACTTGTGCAGTTTGCTGAAGTCGGTTGTATCACGAAAGCATTATTGCCTCCGGATACGGCGCTGGCAAATATGCAAGCGGTAACAGTGAATGAAAATCAAGCGACCCGTCTAAAAAATGGGTCGGCTGTTACGCTGGGTTTAAAAACTGCTGACGGCGAACTTCTTCGTGTTTATGACTCTTCACAGACTTTCCTGGCAATTGCGACTGCTGACGGGGAGCGGATTAAACCTTTGAAAGTTTTTAAGTGATTTAAAGTCAGGTGATGGCATGGAAATGTTCCAAGGAATAGAAACTTTTCGTAATAACTGTTCTGGGCCGATTGTTTTGGCACTGGGTAACTTTGACGGTGTGCATAAGGGGCACCGGCAAATTTTGCGTGCGACTACTGCCGCAGCCGGAGAAATTTCAGCAAAAAGTGCCTGTCTGATATTTATGCCGCACCCCCTTGCAGTATTAACGCCGGACAAAGCGCCTGCTTTGCTGCTTAGTCTGCAAGATAGAATTTGTTCATTGGGTAACGCAGGGATTGATTATGTGATAGTCCACCCTTTTTGCCGCAGTTTTGCGGCGATTGAGCCGGAGAGATTTGTGAATGAAATTCTTTACGAGAAGCTGGGTGTTGTTGGGGTAGTTGTAGGTTTTGACTATTCTTTTGGTTGTCGGGGAGCAGGCAAAGCGTCAGATCTTGTAAAAATGGGCACAAAGTTTAATTTTTTTGTTCGTGTAGTAGACCCTGTTACGGTAGACGGAATCCCGGTTGGCAGCACAGCAATCCGACAATATCTTGCGGCAGGACGCGTAGAGGCGGCAGCCGCCATGCTGGGGTATCCGTTTTATCTGCGGGGAAAAGTGGTTCACGGAGACGGCAGGGGCAGAAAATTAGGTTTTCCAACTGCAAATTTAGAGGTGAATTGTGAACTGATTCGACCAGGCAACGGCGTTTACTTAAGCAAGGCTGCTTGCGGCGAACAAGTATTTTGGGCGCTGGCGAGCGTAGGCAATCGACCAACCTTCTGCAAAGGTGAACCGTCGCTTGAAGTTTATCTTTTGGACCAAGAAAAAAATCTTTATGGGCAGGAATTAATCGTTTCATTTCTACAGAAAATTAGAGATGAAAAAGCATTCAGCAGTCCGGTAGCTTTGGCTTGTCAAATCCAAAATGATGTGGCATTGGCCAGAAGCCTGATTGTAAGTTAGCAGAGATTGTTCGCTTGAGCAGCACATCTTTTTGCCCAATGATGCTTGTTAACTTGCTAAGTGTATGTCTATATGGTAAAATCAACTTTGTTAACCTTAGGCTCAGCTTTGCGAAACTCCAACGTTTGTCTTGGCCTAGTGGGGATCGAAAATTAATAGGAGGTGAAAGTATGAGTATGGATCCGACACGCAAACAAGGTCTTATCAGCGAGTATCGACTGCATGATAACGATACCGGTTCTCCTGAAGTGCAAATTGCTCTGCTGACAGAAAGAATCAATTATCTTACAGAGCATTTGAAGGCGCACAAGAAGGATCATCATTCACGGCGCGGTCTGTTGAAGATGGTTGGCCAGCGGCGCGCACTTCTCAACTACTTAAAGGAAATTGATGTGGAGAGATACCGCACTATTTTAGTTAAGCTGCAACTGCGCAAATAGTTCCCGGTAAAGTGCAAGCGGCAGGCAGAAAAGCTTGATGAAATTTCCTACTCAGAAAAAAGCGGGGGAAACCCCGCTTTTTTACAGAGTCAGAGAGGATGTAGCGAATGAAAGTTTTTAAAATGGAGTTGGCCGGTAGGGAGTTGTCAATTGAGACCGGACGTATCGCAAAACAGGCAAATGGTGCTGTTATGTTACGTTACGGTGATACAGTTATGCTTTCAACCGCCACTGCTTCAGCCGAACCACGGGAAGGGATTGACTTTTTCCCGATGACGGTTGACTATGAAGAACGCCTTTATGCTGTAGGTAAAATCCCCGGAGGTTTTATTAAGCGGGAAGGACGACCTACTGAAAAAGCTATCTTGGCTTCCCGACTTACAGATCGCCCGTGCCGACCGCTGTTTCCCAAAGGTTTTCGTAATTCCGTGCATCTTGTTACCACAGTTTTATCTGTAGACCAGGAAACCCCTCTTGAGGTGCTGTCGATTTGTGGTGCGTCTGCAGCATTGTCGCTCTCAAACATCCCTTTTGCCGGCCCGATTGCAGCAGTTTTAGTCGGCTGGGTGGACGGCAAGCCGGTTATTAATCCGACGAAACAGCAGGCTGAAGAATCGCGCTTGCATCTGGTAGTTGCCAGTACTCGCGATGCGATTATGATGGTGGAAGCCGGTGCGCATGAATTGACGGAAGAAGAAATTCTTGAGGCAATCATGACAGGGCATGACGCAAACAGGGAGATTGTTGCTCTGCAAGAACAGATGGTGATTGAACTTGGCAGAGAGAAGATGCAGGTAAATACATTTGAACCTGACGCAGGCATTGCAGCAGAAGTTCGTGCTTTTTGCGGAGAAAGGCTGAAAGAATCAGTGCGAACTGTGGAGAAACAGGCTCGGGAGGCTGCTATTGATGCCGCAAAAGCCGAAGCCGCGGCACACTTTGCAGAAAGATTTCCGGAGAAGGACAGAGATGTTCGCGCTTGTTTTGATAACTTGGTTAAAGAAACGATGCGTACCATGATTATTGAAGAAAACTTGCGCCCTGACGGACGCAAGGCTGATGAAATACGGCAAATCACCTGTGAAACAGGTATTTTGCCAAGGACACACGGTTCAGGTCTTTTTACGCGCGGTCAAACACAAGTCTTAAATGTCTGCACTTTAGGGACACCCAGTGAAGCTCAGCGTCTTGACGGACTCGGACTGGAAGAATCCAAACGTTATATGCATCATTACAATTTTCCGCCTTATAGCGTTGGCGAAGCAGGTTTTATGCGCGGCGCCAGCCGGCGTGACATTGGGCACGGCGCTTTGGCTGAGCGGGCACTTTTGCCGGTGCTCCCAGCTGAAGAGGATTTTCCGTATACAATTCGCCTTGTATCGGAAGTGGTCGAATCAAACGGTTCGACATCTATGGGTAGTGTCTGCGGCTCCACCCTTTCACTGATGGATGCGGGTGTACCGATTAAAAAAGCTGTCTCGGGTGTTGCGATGGGTCTGATTAAAGAGGGTGACCGTGTGGCAATTCTCAGTGATATACAGGGTATGGAAGATTTTCTGGGTGATATGGATTTTAAAGTGGCTGGAACTAAAGACGGAATTACCGCGCTGCAAATGGATATTAAGATTAAGGGGTTGTCAAGGGAAATTTTGGCTCAGGCATTAGCACAGGCCAAAGTTGGTTATATGCATATTATGCAGAAAATGCTTGACGTGCTTCCCGAGCCCAGAGCTGAAATGTCTCCCTATGCTCCCCGGATTATCACCATGCAGATTCATCCGGACAAAATTAGGGAAGTGATTGGACCGGGCGGTAAGATGATTAATAAAATAGTTGCTGAAACAGGAGCAGAAATTGATATTGAGCCGGATGGCACCGTTTATATTGCTGCTATAAATACAGCAAGCGGTCAAAGGGCGCAGCAGATAATTGAAGGACTGACAAAAGAAGTAGTGACGGGCGAAGTTTATCTTGGCAAAGTCACCAGGGTTGAAAAATACGGAGCTTTTGTTGAAATTTTGCCGGGTAAAGACGGACTTGTCCATATTTCCCGTTTAGCGCATGAGCGGGTGGAGAAGACGGAGGATGTTGTCAATCTTGGAGATGAAATTACTGTAAAAGTAATCGGTATTGATGATCGCGGGCGGATAGATTTGTCGCGCAGAGCCGCCATTCCAAATGAAAATGGTGAGATGGTGGAAGAGGAACCGGCTCAACGCCGTGATGAAAGACGAGACCGTCGCCCAAACAACGACCGAGACAGACGTCCTCCGAGGAGAACATAAACTAAAATTTATGTTCTTTTTTTTTGTGCGAATCCTGCGGTTGTCACTGCGATCAAAATTCCCCTCCCTTGGAGGGTGGTGCGCAGCACCGGGGTGGTTCTTAACCCGCTCACGCCTCTCTCCTTCCAAAAGTAATCCACGAGAACCGTCCCTGCGGTCGTCACACAAAACCCTCTCCACCCTTTGGGGGGAGAGGGCTAGGGTGAGGGGGGAGGGAGTTTTTCTTTTGGATGACGCAACCTTTCGTTACACTTCCAGCGGTTGTCACTGCGATTAAAATTCCCCTCCCTTGGAGGCGGACGACAGGGCGGTGCTTGATAGGTTGTACAAGATATCATTATGATCAAAATTCCCCTCCCTTGGAGGGGTGGTGCGCAGCACCGGGGTGGTTCTTAACACGTTCAGGCCTCTCTCCTTCCAAAAGTAATCCACGAGAACCGTCCCTGCGGTCGTCCTAATGCACAGAATTCGTAGGATTTAATAATATAAATCAAATAATTTTTTATTGGGAGGGAAAAGGTTAGTGAAAAAATGGGCAAAGTTTTTGTCGTTTGGGTTGGCAGCCTTATTAAGTCTTAGTGCGTTGGCGGGATGTGCTCCAAAGGAGGGGTTGACTAAAGTAAGGCTAAATGAGGTAACACGCTCCGTATTTTTTGCACCGTTATATGCCTCTATTAATCTAGGCTATTTTGCCGAGGAAGGACTTGAGCTGGAGCTTACTACCGGACAGGGGGCTGATAAGGTGATGACAGCTTTGCTGTCAGGGCAGGCAGATATCGGTTTTATGGGTCCGGAAGCAACAATTTATGTCTATAACCAGGGACAGGAAGATTTTGTGGTAAATTTTGCACAACTAACTAAGCGTGACGGGTCTTTTCTGGTGGCGAGGAAGCCAAATCCCGATTTTAGCTGGGAAGATGTGCGTGGAACGAGTATTATTGGTGGCAGAAGAGGCGGCATGCCTCTGATGACTCTGGAGTACGTGTTAAAGAATCACGGCATTATACCAAATGAAGACGTAGAAGTACTTACGCATATTCAGTTTCCGTTGATGGCCGGCGCTTTCACCGGTGGAGAAGGAGACTATGTTACACTTTTTGAGCCGGTGGCAACTAAAGTAGAGTTGGAGGGTGGCGGCTACGTTGTTGCTTCAGTAGGTAAGGATAGCGGCGAAATTCCCTATACCGTTTTTTCAGCGCGTAAAAGTTTGCTGGAAAGTCATCCAGAACTAATTCAAAAGTTCACCAACGCTATTTACCGTGGTCAAGTTTGGGTGAAGGAAAATGAGCCCGAGGAAATAGCACGCGTCATTAGTCCCTCATTCCCTGACGCTGATGCGCAGATGCTGGCCAATGCTATTCGGCGCTACAAAGAAATTGATGCCTGGGCCGCGACACCAATCTTTACTGAAGAAGCATTCAATAGGCTGCAAAACATTATGGAGACAGCCGGGGAGCTGGATAAGCGCGCGCCTTACGCAGATTTGGTGACAAACGAGTTTGCGCTTAGGGCAACAGAATTGCTGCCCTAACTTGAAAAAAAGGGGGGAAGCAACGTGCTGCCGGAAGCGCTCGTCAAAATCCAAAATATTGCCATGACATTTCATAGTCCCAAAGGAGAGACGGTCGCTCTGAAGGATTTTTCCCTAGAGATTTTAGATGGGGAGTTTATCAGTATGGTTGGTCCGAGCGGCTGCGGTAAATCAACTTTATTAAATATACTTGCCGGCTTGCTGAAACCTACATCCGGCTCAGTCATGATTAAAAACCAAAAAGTTAATGCTCCCACTTTCCTTGTAGGCTATATGCCACAAAGTGACCAGTTGTTTGAATGGCGTACTATCTGGCAGAACGTGCTCCTAGGCTTGGAAGTGCAAAAGAAAGTAAATGCAAAAACGCAGGAAACGGCAGCAAGGCTGCTGGAACGCTATGGATTAGCTGATTTCAAAAATGCCTATCCCAGCCAGTTGTCCGGGGGGATGCGCCAGCGTGCGGCACTGATTCGCACGCTGGCCATTGATCCAGAAATCCTGCTGCTGGACGAAGCTTTTTCAGCTTTGGATTATCAAACCAGACTGCTGGTAGCAGATGAAGTAAAGCAGATTATTGTCAGTGAAAACAAGACGGCTATCCTGGTTACACACGACATCTCTGAGGCAATTAGTATGGCTGACCGTGTTGTCGTTTTCAGCAAGAGACCGGGATCAGTCAAAAATATCCACATTATCACCCTTAGCAGCCAAGGCAATACACCGCTTAAAAGACGGGAAGCAGTGGAGTTTAAAGATTATTTTCAAGTAATTTGGAAGGAACTTGAGATACATGTCTAAGCTGACTGCCAATACTATTTTTTCCTCCGACCATGATGCTTATTTGCAAAAGCAAAAAAGTTATCGCAACAGGGTTTTTCTGATGCAGATATTACTCTTGGTTGGGTTGGTGGTATTCTGGGAAATCGGTGCGAATTTGCGTTGGATAGATCCATTTATAACCAGTCAGCCGTCTAGGATTGTCAGAACATTAATAAACCTGCATAACGAAGGTTCCCTTTATAAACATGTGGGCGTAACTGTCTTTACTACAATCGCGGGTTTTACCTTGGGCACTATTTGCGGGACGATTGTTGCCATAGTTCTTTGGTGGTCAAAATTCCTCTCTGCAGTTTTAGATCCGTTTCTTGTGGTGTTAAACAGTCTGCCTAAAATCGCACTTGGTCCGATTATTATTGTATGGGCAGGCTCCGGTGTTACCGCAATTTTGGTTATGGCATTGTTAATTTCAGTCGTGGTAACTATTTTAGGAGTATACGCAGGATTTTCTCAGGTCGATCCTGACAAGATAAAATTGCTTAAAACGTTTGGCGCTGGCAAGTGGCAGATTCTTGGCAAAGTAATTCTTCCGGCAAGCGTGCCCACGATTATCGCAGCGTTGAAAATTAATGTTGGGCTTTCTTGGGTCGGTGTAATCGTGGGTGAATTTCTAGTCTCCAGAGCGGGGCTTGGTTATCTGATTGTTTACGGCGGCCAGGTATTTAGACTGGATTTAGTGATGACCAGTGTGATAATTCTCGCGGTGGCTGCTGCTATAATGTATCAGGCGGTAGTAGTTATTGAAAAGATGGCGCTTAAATGGCGTTGAGCTATTTCTAGGATAAGTTAGTGAGTAATTTCCTGTTAATAAGAACAGTCTGCTTTAAGTCGGTCTGTTCTTATTTGTTTTGTAAGCGCATAAAATTTTAGAGAAAATCAGCTTATGCGGGAAAGTAGGTCGTCTATGCATCGAGACAGACGGATAAAGAAAAGAAAGCAGCGATTTTTGATTTTTTTAGCCGTTACCATTTTGCTGCTGCTTTTAATTTTACACAGACAAATTGTTCAGGGAGTTTTCTCTCCTACTACTAAGGGAGTATATTATCAGATTGAGACAGAAGAAAAGGCAGTGGCATTTACTTTTGATGTAGTTTGGGAGCCAGGGGAAACAGGACGGATTCTTGATATTCTTGATCGTTATAAGATACAGGCTACGTTTTTTCTGACAGGCACATGGGTTCGCAATAACCCGGATTTAGCCCGGGAAATTGTCTTGCGCGGCCACGAAATAGGGCATCACGGATATTCTCATAAGCGTCTGACAGAACTGGAAGAGAAAGCTCTAACAGAAGAATTTGCACTGATGGAAGAGACTTTACGGGAAGAACTGCAAATTAGGACGGTTTTGTTTCGGCCGCCATATGGAGAAGTGGATCAGCGATTGTTTAATTTTGCATCAGAGCAAGGGTTTACCACAGTACTATGGAGTATTGACCCTCATGATTGGCTAAACCCGGGTGTAGATAAAATTATTAGCCGTGTGTTAAAAAAAGCGCATAATGGGGCGATTATTTTGTTTCATACTAATGCTACGCAGGCGGTGGATGCGTTGCCGGTTATTATCCAAAGTTTGAAAATGAAAGGTTATCAAATCATGCCGTTCACAAAATTGTTGACAACCGGAAAGGGGTAGAGAAGAATGATGCGTTACAGGCATTTTAGCGTATTAAGCGGCAGACGGCTTATGATTATCTTGCTGCTGTTGTTTTTCTTGCCGGTGGCATTTCAGGGTTGTGGGCGGATGAGCCTTCAAAATCAGCATCTGGTTAAGGCGAATGTATTGTTAAACGGCAATAATTTAGGCGGGCTCACTAAAGAGGAAGCAGGCGCAGTGTTAAATAGCTTGGCAATGGAATTGCGTGTCGAACCGGTGAATGCGGCGATAGATCCGGTGACAAAAGGGGTAATTCCGGATTTAAGCGGAAGCGAACTTGATGTAGAGGCAACTTTGAGCTTACTAATGCAGGCTGAGGCAAATACAAAAGTAAAGCCGGTCATGATTGATTTGCCGGCAGAAGTTAGTTTAGCATCATTTCCTTTGCATCCAGTGTTTCAAGGCAATTCTCAGAAGCCGCAGGTAGCTTTTCTGATTAATGTGGCATGGGGCAATGAATATTTGCAAGAAATACTGGAAGTTCTGCAAGCAGCAGATGCGGGAGCAACTTTCTTTTTGGTGGGCAGGTGGGTACGGGAAAATCAGGAGATGGCTCGTATGCTTGGTAACTCCGGATTTGAATTGGCTAATCACGGTTATTCCGACCTTCTTAGCATGAGTAAGGCAAGCTTTTCTCAGGCTCAAAATGATATCAGACAGGCAAACGAGATTATTTTTGAAATATGCGGCGTCCGTCCCAGCTATTTTAGTCCCCATAAGGGAGAATTTAATGAGCATGTTTTAAAAGCAGCCGCGCAGGAAAAAAACCGCACTGTGTTATGGACAGTTGATACCGTGGACTGGAAGTTGCCGGGCGTCGAAGTGATGTCTGAAAAAATCTTTGCTAATGCTGCCGGCGGCAGTCTTATTTTGATGCATCCAACAGCACAAACGGCTGAATTGCTGCGACAGGTGATTCCGGCGCTGCGGACTGCAGGACTTGAGCCTGTCTCACTATCAGAGTTGCTTTGTCCTTCAAGAACCAGACTGGACGTGAAGATTCCTTGATAAGAAAGGGTAACTCCGCTAATTTTTTGTTTCTGAAGCTCAGTACAATTCTTTTGATTTTACTGGCGGGGCTGGTTGCATATTTCTCTCTTAATCTGGGCATCAGGGTTACCCGGCATTTTTATGGTGTCAAACCGGGGGTTATGTTGCAGGGTATTGCAATGGAGAGGATGTTAGGGAATGAAGTCCGCCAGACGGTTGAACGGATGGCGGACTCCTTAGATAGGAAACCGCGCAATGCTCGTTTTGACCGGACGAATAAGGTGATAATCCCTGAGCTGCCCGGCAGAAAAGTAGATGTGCTTACCACAGTTGATGCAGTCATGACTGCCAATGAAGGCGAAACTGTCGAGCTTGCCATAATAACTCTCGATCCGGAAATCACGGCTGAACTATTCAAATCAATTAATAAGAAAATTGCTTCGTATAGTACGAGCGGAGGCGGTAGTGCAGGTCGGACAGATAATCTGTATCTTGCGGCAAAATATATGAACGGGATTATTCTGGCGCCCGGAGACGTATTTTCTTTTAATAAGGAAACGGGGCCGCGCACTTTAGAGCGTGGTTATAGTATGGCTCCTGTGGTGGGAGGGATGGGAATAGGCGGCGGCGTTTGCCAAGTGGTAACGACAATCTATAATGCGGCATTGGCAGCAGGGCTGGAAATCATCGAACGACATCGACACAGTATCAGAGTTGGCTATGTGCCTCCCGGAAGGGACGCAACTGTGACAGATTATATAGACTTTAAGTTTCGCAATTCTACTGACAAGTATATTCAGATACGCTCCGGGGCAGGCGGAGGTCATGTATGGGTACAGCTATGGAGTCAGTAGAGATTATGCCAACGGTTCATTTGCAAGCTGCGCAGAAGTTTTGGGGAATTTGCGGGATAGCTTGACATCTGGGATTAAAGGCGTTAGAGTGGGGAAGAAAAATCAGTGAAGGAGTGGGGCAAATGGAAGCAACTCTTTTTATCCGCAAACTTCCCCAGGCAGCAGATTTGCCATTACCACGCTATTTGACGGAAGATGCTGCCGGTTTAGACCTGCCGGCGGCCAACAAAAACCCGCTGGTGTTATTACCTTCACAGCGGATTCTTATTCCGACAGGATTGCAAATTGCAGTTCCCCCAGGCTTTGAGGCTCAGATTCGTCCTCGCAGCGGTTTGGCATTAAAACACGGCATTTTTGTGCTAAACAGTCCCGGGACAATTGATGCAGACTACAGAGGTGAAATAATGATTATTTTAGCCAACTTTGGAAAATTGCCCTTTGTGATCGTCAAAGGTGATAGAATTGCGCAGCTGGTGTTGGCTAAATTGGCCAGAGCCGGTTGCTGTGAATGCGAAACTTTGCCGGAAACAATACGGGGAGAAGGAGGATTTGGACATACAGGACTTAACGGCTAAGGAGGTAAAGCTGATTTGGTAGATTTACTGACGGTTGTTACCTTAGTAGTACTTTCCGTTATTTTGCGTATGCAAAACAAAATAAGAGCTGAATCACATAAATTGCCTGAGCATAGCAAACCTTCACTTTTTTCAGAGGCATTACAGGAATTGATTGCCACAGCGGGCGGAATTTATCTTTCTTTAGTTTTATTGGTTACTTTCTTACAGATTGATCTTGCGGATAAATGGCAGCTCTATGAAGTTAAGATAGATCCGCTGGCCTTCATCGCGCTTTCTTTGGCTCTGCTTCAGCCGCTTGCACTGCGTTTTTATCGGCTGTTCAAAGGGGGTCGCTAGGATGGAACTTTCGCAGCTATCAAAAAAAGAAATCATAAATCTTTACGACGGTTCCAGGTTGGGTTATGTGGCTGATTCTGACTTAGTAATAGATGAAACCACCGGTGAGATTCAGTCCATCATTATTGTTCCCAGAGGCGCAAAGCTAAGAGGCATACGTGAACTGTCTATCCCTTGGGCAGCCATTAAAAAAATCGGTGAAGAAGTATTAATTGTAGATTTGTCACCCGAGAGAAATGCCAGTCGTAAATCTTTTTGAATTGCCGCAACCCAAAACCGGTACTTTTAACGATTTGAGTGCCGTGCGAGTATTCGCCTGAAAGGCGAATCGCACATGGCAGATTCAAATCGAACAAGTCGATTTGAATAATACTCTCCCTGACGGAGACAATATGAAAAGAAATTAGCTGTCGACAAAAGGGAGGGCAATAGATGTCACAGACGGTTGTAGGTTTGTTCGGTTTCAAAGAGCAGGCTGAGGAGGCAATTCGTGAATTAAGAGCGCGGGATTACGACTATCAGGATATATCGTTAGTAGCCAGAGGTAATAGGGAAGGTGGCGACGATAGAAGCGCCGGTTACGAACGGCAGAACTTAACGGACGGCGCTGCTGCAGGAGGTACAATCGGCGGCTTGGCCGGTCTCCTCGCCGGAGTAGGAGCGTTGTTAATTCCAGGCATCGGCCCCATCATAGCGGCTGGGCCTTTAGCCGGAGCTTTGACCGGAATGGTAACAGGCGGGATTGCCGGTGGCTTGATTGATTATGGTATTCCCGAAGAAGAAGGTGAACACTATGAACAGGAAATACACAAAGGCAGCGTTCTGGTGGCAGTGGAAACTGATGACGATGGACTGGCGGAAGAAGTAGCAGCTATCTTCCGTGAAAACGGTGCTCACAAGACAAAAAAACATGATTAGTATACAAGCATCTCCCGGCTAAACAGCCGGTTTTTTTATGCGAAAAAAAGGACGTGTTTTCAAAAACATACGAAATGTTTTCTGAGCTGTTTTATCACGCTTTGAGCAGCTTAAAACATATATTAAATTACTAGCCGGCAAGGAGGTCAGCAGTATGCAGAAAATTGGTTTAAAGGGCTGGGATGTCGTCATAGCGGGCGGAGATGCCCGAGAAGTAGTTTTGGCGGAGATTTTACAGGGGCAAGGGTTAGATGTTTGCTTATTCGGCTTTGCAAAAGCAATGAAGAGCGAACAGCCGCAAATATCAGACTGCCTGCCGCCTAAAACTGATCTACTTATTCTGCCGCTTTCGGGAGTGAATCTGGAGGGGTATATTTTTGCTCCTTACGCAATAGAGAGAATTCATCTTGAGACGTTAAAGCCTTTATTTAGGCCGGGGTTGCTGCTGCTTAGCGGCAGTATGCCAAAAAATTGGCTGCCGATGCTGGAAGAACATGGTATCAGTTTGATTTTAACTACGGAAATCGATGAATTATCCTTATATAATGCAGTGCCTACCGCCGAGGGGGCTGTGGAAGTGGCTATGCGCGAGAGTGTGATTACTATATCCGGTTCTCAGGCTCTTGTCACCGGGTTTGGTCGTTGCGGTCTGCCTTTGGCTAGGCTGCTTGCTGCCATGAATGCCCATGTAACCGTGGCGGCACGCAAGCGTGATGCCATAGCTTTGGCTAATGTATTGGGCTTTAATACTGTGACATTTGAGAGTTTGCCCGATGTTGCGGCAGAGTTTGACTTTCTCTTTAATACTGTTCCGGCACCTGTCCTAACGGCAGAGGTGCTCTCTAAAGCAAAAAAAACAGCCGTGCTCATTGATATCGCTTCTTCACCGGGTGGAAGTGATTTCTTTGCCGCTCAACAATTGGGACTAAAAAATTTTCTTCTGCCGGGGTTGCCGGGCAAAGTGGCACCTGCAACCGCAGGTAAAATTTTGGCAAAAATCTACCAGAATATTTTTGTAGAGTCAAGGAGGAAGGAGGAAGAGAAGGCGTGAGGTTAAAGGGGAAAAAAATTGGCTTTGCACTGACAGGATCTCATTGCACACTTGAAAAAGTTTTTCCGGAACTGGAAAAGTTGCTTGAGGAAGGAGCAGAAGTTTATCCGCTAATTTCTTCTTCGGTAGATCAGACAAACAGCCGTTTTGGTGAGGCAACGGAGTGGAAGACACAATTAGTCAAAAGAACAGGACAAAAGATTATTACGAGTATCTTGGCAGCCGAACCCTTAGGGCCAAAAATGATGTTGGATGCTTATATCATAGCACCGTGCACCGGCAACACACTTGCTAAGCTGGCAAACGGAATTACAGATACTGCTGTTTTGATGGGCGCAAAAGCACAGTTGCGAAATCAAAAGCCGGTAATATTAGCGATTTCCACAAATGACGGTCTTGGTCTTAACGCTAAAAATATTGGCACTCTATTATGTACAAAATATATCTATCTTGTTCCGTTCGGACAGGATAGCCCGTTTTCCAAGCCCAACTCGTTAATAGCGAAAATTGAGCTTTTGCTGCCCACATTAATAGCAGCTCTTGAAGGGAGGCAGCTTCAGCCTATGCTGATAAATCTGTCTCACGAAGAATTTGAGTATAGGCGTTAGCAGGCAGGCAGACGAGTGGCAGAAATGCCAAACTTTGTTTGAAAATACGGTATTCTTTTGATATAATGTTTTAAGGCTCAGGGAGCAAACTGGAGGTGATTTACTTTTGATTGCACCATTTGGTGAAATGATTACAGCAATGGCAACCCCTTTCTATGAAAATGGGGAAATTAATTATGAAAAGGCTGCGGAACTGGCTACTTTTCTGGTGAATGACGGCACTGACGGTATCATCGTCTGCGGCACTACCGGAGAATCTCCGACTCTTGCGGAGGAGGAAAAAATAGAGCTTTTTTCTGTTGTGGCAAACGCAGTTAAAGGGAAAGCAAAGGTATTGGCAGGTACCGGTTCTAACAATACTGTTCAGGCGATCCGTCTGACTAAAATTGCAGAAAATTGCGGTGTGGACGGAATTATGTTAGTTGTGCCCTATTATAATAAACCGCCTCAAGAAGGGTTGTACCGTCACTTTTCCGCTGTTGCTGCAAAAACAGCTTTGCCGGTAATGCTTTATAATGTGCCAGGCCGAACAGTAGTTAATATGACGGCGGAAACCACGCTGCGGCTTGCTCAAATCTCAAATATTGTGGCAGTTAAAGAAGCCAGTGGTGATCTGGAGCAGATTGCCAGAATCAGTGCCGGTGCGCCCGATAATTTTGCAGTTTATAGCGGTGACGACAGTATGACATTGCCGGTACTGGCTGTGGGCGGCATCGGCGTGGTTTCCGTTGCTTCGCATATTGCCGGCAGGGAAATCAAGCAGATGATCACCGCCTTTAAAAACGGAGATACGGAGATTGCCATGAGGCTTCATTTAAAGCTGTTGCCGCTTTTCAAGGCAATGTTTATTACTACCAGCCCCACGCCTTTGAAAGGCGCCATGAATATGCTGGGGCATAATTTAGGTCCTATGCGGCTGCCTCTGGTGGGACTGACTGAAGATCAACATAAGGAAATAGCAGATGTTTTAACGGGGCTTGGATATCTTTAATTTCCAAAACCGTGCGATGCGCGGTTTTTATTTTTGGGCAGTCTAAAAGGGCGATAGCGCTATTTCTGTAAACTTGCATCAAGGCAACGATTTAAGTATAATGATTGCTAGTGAGATTTGGACGTAAACTTATATAAAGGGGGTGAGCTGTTTGTCGAATGGCTACGCAAAAAGAAGAATACGTGTCAAACAGGCGTCAGTAAATGGAAAACTGCAAATTATTCCTTTGGGCGGGATAGGGGAAATCGGTAAAAATATGTATGTCATCAGGTATGAAGATGAAATCATTGTTATCGATTCCGGCTTGTCATTTCCGAGCGACGAAATGTTTGGTATCGATGTGGTTATTCCCGATGTCGCCTATCTTCTGGAAAATAGGGAAAAGATTAAGGGAATTGTGCTGACACACGGCCATGAAGATCATATTGGTGCTTTGCCATATGTTTTAGCTCAACTAAATGTGCCTGTTTACGGCACAAAGCTGACACTGGGTTTAGTGGAAGGAAAATTAAGGGAACACCATATGCTGGCGAATTGCCTGCTTCACGTTATTCGGCCGGAGGACAAGCTGCAGCTTGGTAACTTTAACTTGGAATTTTTTCGAACCAACCATAGTATTCCCGATTCAATTGGCATTGCGGTAATTACGCCTGTGGGAACAGTAGTTCATACCGGTGATTTTAAGTTTGACCAAACACCGGTTAACGGCAAACCGACAGATTATTACCGGCTTGCTAAACTAGGTGAAAAGGGAGTTTTGGTTGCGCTCTCGGATAGTACAAATGCGGAGCGCCCCGGATATACTCTTTCCGAAAAAGAGGTTGGTTCGGCTATTAACGAAATTTTTCGCACAGCTAAACAGCGAATTATCCTAGCCACATTCGCTTCCAACATTCACAGGATTCAGCAAGTTATCGATGCTGCTTGCTTTTATAAGCGCAAAGTGGCGGTAGTCGGCAGGAGCATGGTTAACGTAGTGCAAATAGCCCAAGATATGGGGTATTTGAATGTTTGCAGTGGAACACTGGTAGATATTGATGAATTAAAAACATTGCCTCAAAACAGGGCCGTCATTTTGACTACTGGCAGCCAAGGTGAGCCAATGTCTGCGTTAACCAGAATTTCTGTCTCTGAACACAGAAAAGTAGAGATTATTCGCGGAGATACGGTGATTATTGCGGCTACTCCGATTCCAGGTAATGAGAAATTAGTTTCTCGGACGATCGACAATTTGTTTGCCCGCGGCGCTAACGTTATTTATGAACGTGTTTCCGGTGTCCATGTTTCCGGGCATGCTTCGCAGGAAGAACTTAAGATGATGCTGAATTTGCTTAAGCCTAAATATCTGATTCCCATTCATGGTGAGTACAGGATGCTTGTTCATCACGCCAAGCTGGCTACAAGAGTGGGAATTAAGGAAGAGAATATTTTTATCTCTGAAAATGGTCAAGTTCTGGAATTTACTCCTAATTCGGGCAGAGTTGCGGGTTCGGTCCCTGCCGGGCGGGTTCTAATAGACGGCCTCGGTGTGGGTGATGTCGGCAGCATAGTATTACGCGACAGAAAAATGCTTTCTCAGGAAGGAATTCTGATTGTCTCTCTGACGATAGATAAAGCTACGTCCGAGGTAGTAGCCGGTCCGGAGATCTATTCTCGGGGATTCGTTTATGTTCGCGAGTCGGAATCACTTTTGGACGAGGCGCGCGAGCATGTTATCCGTTCATTAGAGAAAAAAATAAATGGCAGAAGCACTGATTGGTCAATGGTTAAAAGTTATGTTAAAGATTCGCTTTCACGCTTTATCTGGGAGAAAATGCACCGTCGTCCAATGATACTGCCGATTATTTTGGAGGTGTGATAAAGTATAACCGACTGCCCAGACGGGATAATAGAGAAAGATAATAATTGAGGACGTGATACCTTGATACAACTTTCTCGCCGCAGGCAGCGTTTACAGCCCAAAAAGATACAGCCTGTGAATGAAAAAATGGATGCGCCGCCGCAAAAAGAAGAGAGCGTGTTGCAGAATATCCAGGAATTGGGGCAAAACATCGTCCCGCAGCAGCCAGAAACAAGTATTCACAGTATTTCAATAATTGGACAAGTGGAAGGTCATTTAGTCCTTCCGCCACAGAACAAAACAACAAAATATGAGCATGTGATTCCTCAGTTAGTGGCAATTGAACAGAATCCAAAAATTAAAGGTTTGCTTGTTCTGCTCAATACTGTCGGCGGTGATGTGGAAGCAGGTCTTGCCATCGCTGAAATGATTGCCACACTTTCAAAACCAACTGTTTCATTAGTGCTGGGCGGCGGCCATAGTATCGGTGTGCCGATAGCGGTGAGCGCGGATTATTCATTTATAACTGAAACGGCCACGATGACAATTCATCCCATTCGTCTGACTGGTCTTGTTATCGGTGTGCCCCAGACTTACGAGTATCTGGATAAAATGCAAGATCGCGTTATTAAGTTTGTTACAAAATATTCCCGCGTAACCGAAGAAAAATTCCGTCAGCTGATGTTTTGTACAGACCAGCTGGCTCGTGATATCGGCACTGTGATGGTGGGAAAAGACGCGGTAGATGACGGCCTAATCTGCGAAGTCGGCGGCCTCGGTGAAGCTTTGCGCAAACTGCAGGAGCTGGTTGATGAGCAGGAAGCCGGCAAGGTGGTGCACTGATGCTTTGGACTATTGTGCCCCTGGAAGTTGTTCTCGAAGGAAGTGAATCTTTCCAGCCAGCTTACACAGAAATAATTAGAAATAATACCAGACTAGTAGTAGAAGAGTTAGGTAAGAATAGCGCAAAAATCATTAGGGTAATATCATCCAACCCAATTGATTACTTAAACCCAGCTATTCAGCCAGGAAACATCATTCTGATGAACAATAAACTAAAACAGCCTGCTCAGTTTTAATAAGAGCAGGCTGTTATTTTTTCAGCGACGATGCCTGGTCGCATTAAGCTATGCGCTTACTAATGCTTATAAAAAAAGAATGCAGATTATTCAAAGGTATGATAAAATCAATAAATATAGGGTCAAAATAAATATAAATACAAGGCTGCGCATAGCATAGCATTGGTATTGGCATATTATTAAGCTCGCCTATTGACCATAGGCACATTTAATGCTAAAATTGTGATATAAAGGAGGGAGTAGCCATGGAAAAAATGCAAAAAAAAGAAAAAAGTAGTCCATACCCCTACTATGACCTTGAAGAGTGCATTAACTTTACAAGGCTAGTTGATAGCCTAGGTGGTAAATCCGTTTCAGAACAGAATATACTTGATGCTCTTAACATAGCAAATCGTTTAACACGCTCATATACCAGTAAAGTTAGCAGTTCAAAACAGTTCGGACTTTTAGAAGAGAAAGACAAACAGTTCTTTATCACGCCTTTGGCAAAAAAAATACTTTACCCTACCAGTAAGGAAGATAATAAAAAATTATACTATGATAGTTTTATTAGTCCTGCACTATACCAAAAGTTAGTTGACAGATTTGCTGGAAAAAGCCTGCCAGAGGTTAATATACTCGGAAATATCTTGACCAATGACTTTGATATTTTAAAAACTGTTAAAGACAAAGCCGCTGAAACTTTTATAAAATCAGGAGAGTTTGCTGGTGCGGTAGTTGAAGGTGTATTAGTAACATATAAAGATAATTCTTGCACCGAATCAGAGCAGGTGGGAATCAAAAATCCTGTAACAAATATGGAAGAAAAAATAGAAGTAGCAAGCGATATAAAATATCAGGAGCTAAAATTAGCAATGACTGAGGGTGGCTTTGCTTATTTAAAAATACCAACTGATATAGCAAAGACAGACATAGAACGATTAAAAATGTTTTTAGATATTGCCGTGATTCCTCGGCAATAAAAAAATTCGCCGGTTGGTAGACCGGCTTAACATATAGGTCTTGCTTCCCGACTACGAGCGAACCAGTCGGGGTGGTCAGTAAATAATTTAGCCACCGAAAAAACGTTGTAACCAATTATAACAAAATATAGACTGCCATGCAAGGTCAGATGTTGGTTCGCTGAAAGGGTGATATGCGTGTGGAAATTCACAGTCTATATCACACTGCCCTGCGGTCGGCGTATTTATGCGCGTGACTATGGCAAAAAGGCTTTTAGAATTTGGTTAAAGAAGTAAATTAAGTCAAATAGCTGAGCATAGGTGGCTGCTCAGCTATTTTTTTAGGGCAAAACAATGAAGCTATCGTACTTATGGTGGTAGAGTTTATTGAAAATAGAACAAATGTTCTCACCATAGCAGGGATAAAAATATTTTTGTCGAACTCAATAACAAAGAACTCTTTGAGGTGCAGTTTATGATTAATGAGCCAATATACCATTCAAATCTTGGGAAATGTTTCTGTGGTGACTCTATTGAACTTATCCCAGCGCTAGAAGATGATTCCATTGACTTAGCAATAACATCTCCACCATTTGCACTACAACGTCAAAAAGAATATGGTAATAAGCCTCAAGACGAATACATAGATTGGCTCAGTAGATTTGCAAAAATATTACTACCAAAATTAAAAAATACTGGAAGTTTTGTTCTTGACCTTGGTGGAGCATACCAAAAGGGAATACCCGTCAGGTCTTTATATAATTATAAGATATTAGTTAGATTCTGTGAGGAGTTAGGATATTATTTAGCAGAAGAATTTTTTTGGCATAATCCATCAAAACTGCCTTCCCCTATAGAATGGGTTAATAAAAGAAAAATCAGAGTCAAGGACTCTGTTAATACAGTTTGGTGGTTTTCAAAAACGCCAAACCCAAAGGCTGATGTGCGAAATGTTTTAGTGCCATATTCAGATAGAATGGTAAAATTAATTGAAAATTCAGAAAAATATTACACACCTAAAGAAAGACCCTCCGGTCATGATATTTCGGTCGGGTTCGGTAAAGACAATGGAGGTGCAATACCCACTAATCTCCTACAGATTGCAAATTCTGAAAGTAATTCTCGCTACTTAGCATTGTGTAAATTGTTAGGCGTTAAAGCACATCCAGCACGATTCCCATCTAAGTTGCCAGAGTTCTTTATTAAGATGCTAACAGACCCTGGTGATGTAGTACTAGATTTTTTTGCTGGTTCTAACACAACTGGAGCAGTTGCTGAAGAACTTAAAAGACAATGGATTGCTTTTGAAGAAAATTTGGAATATATCGCAGCTTCAATAAGCCGTTTTGTGCAAGATAAAAATGATGTAAAGGAAATGTATGTAAAAATTATAAATGGAGAAAAAATCGGATTTATACAGAAATAATCACCTCCCGTGACCTATTTCTGTTTTTTTAGAAATTCTATTTCATTTTCAATCTCTTTTGTTATCCAGCTATTACTATTCTGCCAAAAGACTGATAGAAGACTTAAAGTGTTTTCAGCGTCAGGGTCTATTGTTTGAATTTTGTATTGGAAACGATTTCTATCCGATGTTCCAATTGCATATAATAACGATTTTTTTTTTGCCTTGTCTGGTTCACTAATTAATCTATGTACAATAAGGTTATCGTCAAGATTACAGCTAGTTGAGATAAGTCTTATGGCTGAATCTCTGTTTCTTGTGTTCCCATCTAATAGTTGTAAGAGCAAAGCAGTATGTTTTGGCTTGATGACTCTTTCAATTGCTGTGTACGCATGGGTAGCTACCAGGGTATCTAAGTCACTCGTTTTACTAAGAATAAAGTCAAATAGCAATTCTTGATTTCCCATAACCCATATTGCAGCAGCACGAATTTCGTTATTTAATGCTTCGTTATTTACAATTCCTTTTAACATTTCCTGAGCTGGAGTAAGATCGATAAGTTCTCCTAAGATAAAAACCAATTCCATTTTTAATTTGATTTCAGCAGTCGATAGTACACCAGTTAATTGACTCCAAACATCTTCGCCTAACTTGGCAAGAGATGATAAGATTTCAAGTTTAATTCTCATATCGCTAGAACGTTCTGAAAGTTGGCGTAAAGCCGTAACTGTTAGATGTCTATTTTCAGATGAATATCCTAATGCTTTTACAGCGCAATACTGTGTTTCTAAATCGTGTCCGTTTAAATCATTTAGAAAGTTATAATTAATCGATTCACAGCGGCCATGCTCTTTATTCTCAACAATTGAGTGTACAATTTTTGAATTGGAGACCAAATGTTCTCCTACTTGAACGTGGACATAATGGTCTTCAGCAATTTTCTTATTATAGGAACCCCCATCTTCTTTGATAAATTTTATATGTGTATCAGTGATAGAATAAACTGAGCCATTAAAACCTGGGGTATAAGAACTCCAACTCCTATCTCGCTCAGCACCTTCGTTTGCAGATTTGGGTGCGCCTAATTTTGTGTTTTCTTCGCTGTTTCTTAAATCTTGTACAGTAAAGAGATTCACTTCATCAGAGGCTACCCATGAGCCACTTCCATCTTTAGAACAGAATATGAAAGCAACTAAATCATCGTTTCTTAAACCATAATCCCATTTTCTTTCCTTGACACAGGGGGAATCCGACATGATAATTCCAAGGTTTGATTTGGCTCTCGATTCAATTCGCTTTCCACAGTTTAGGCATACCAAATCAGGAACACGAAGTCGTTTGATTTTAGTAGGCCAGATTTTATTGTTTAATGAGTGCCGCTCTAGTTCAATTAAGTTATGACCGTTACGATTTAGAACTTCTCGAACCTTGGTTGTTCCAACAGCTCCCATTGATAGTTTATCTAAAAAACTCCAGTTCTCCTTAAAGCCCATATAAAACTCCTTTCAAAGTAGTTCAGAAGTGTATTGACAAGAAGATAAATACTATAGTATTCTTATTGCTACGATATAGGTGAATACTACGGTATCTAGCCTAACGATTCTATCATTTGCATTAAAAGACTAGGACTGATTTCCAACTCACTACATATTTTTTCAATTGTACGCAAAGACGGACTTTTTAACCCCCTTTCCAATTGGCTAATATAAGTCCTATGCAAGCCAATGTTTAGGGCAAAGTCCTCTTGGCTAACCCCTTTGTCTGTTCTCAATTTTTTTAATACAACCCCAAATTTTTTATCAATGTTCATAGTAACCCAAATATATCCAAGTTAATACTATTAATCTACAGACAATAGTATTCGCTATAAAAAGTAGAATATAATAATAGGTGGATATATGGGACGAAGAAAATCTAAAAAATTTAGTATAGATTTGTAAAATAAACTTATACCTTAGAAACAGACCCTAAAGTAAAAGAACTCTATATTGCTTTCTTGGTAGATTGTGTTATTGCCTAACTTAAAAAAGATGAGTTGATGTGAATACAGCAAGAATAAGCCAGTCTGAAAACTTTCAGGCGGGCTTTTAAAATTGTGTCTTCTCGGAAGAGGATATATAAAATTCCCCTCCGGTGGAGGGGTGGCGCGAAGCGCCGGGGTGGTTACTTCCGCTAAAATTATTGCTCTAATTTATAGTAGTGGTAGGCGACCACCCCGCCCTAGCGGGCACCCCTCCAAGGGAGGGGAATTTTGGAGGGAGGGGAATTTTGGGAGATAAACTTATTGGGGTAGGGTGCCTTTTGGGAGAGGGAAATTTTGGTCAAGCCGGCGTTACAATAACGTAAGATATCAAGGATAACAATTCGTCTAAGTAATATCAGACCCTGCCTCACGGGGTGTGATAATTTTATTCCAGGCTGCAGCGATAATGGCTCGATACCGTAAATAAAAATCTGCTCCAAACGATGCGGACAGAAATTCCGGGCAAGATGCAGCAAGTGAAGGTCGTGCAAAGAGAAACTGTTTAATGTAAGTTCTAGCAGTGCGGCATTAATTTTTATGACGGTACCCGGCGGGCGTCCTGTGCTCAGAGTGTCCAGAATGAAGATTGGCTCGTCACTTTTTAGAAGCTGCACACACTCGAAACTGCTTATGCCTGCGTCATGAAATGTTACATGACATGGCCAGTTCATTTTTTTTAAGTTTTTCAATAGGAACGGACCGGCACCATCATCCGACATAATCTTGTTTCCCAGTGCTATTACTTGTATCGCTTTTATCTGTATCATTCCTCTCTCCGTCAGCATCATTTAGCTTTACCCGCCAACCAAGCATAATTTTCAGTCGTTTTGGATTTGTTGTCAGAGCGAGATAAATATGCATAGCCACAAAAGATGCTAAAAAGACGGATGCAAGGAAATGGAGATTTCTGGCAGATCCCATCCCGCCGCAAAAAATAGTGAGCCAGCGAAAAGACGGCAGATTCAGCATGACCAGCCCGGTGGCAAAAAAGAGAGGCATAGTGAGAAAAATACTTGTAAAGAGCAGCCGTGGTCCTATATCGTACGTTTCATTCGAGAGTGGCGGTTTTTTATCAAAGAAAAATGTATAGCGCAGCCAAGGAGGAAGCTGAGACAGGTGCCTGCGGCGCCAGACAAACAGATTTCGCCAGTCACCGCTTCGCAGGCTATAATAGAGCCGAAAAGTGAGCAAGCCGGTCATCACCGGGGTAAGAATGGCGTGTAGGATGCGGGCGTGATACATACCGGGGAAGCCCCAAAGTGGGTGGGGAGCACTGATATAAAAGCCGCTCCAGAGTTTTAAAGCAACCACAATAAAGAAAAACCAATGAAAGAATCGAATTTCCCAGGGGCGAATTGATGGTTGTCGCATCCTCTCACCTCAAAGCAGGCGCCAGAGCCGGGATTTTTTTTTCTTTTCCAACAGATGTACTGCACAGGAGATGCATGGGTCAAAAGAGCGGACAACCCGGCCGACTTCCACCGGATTTTCTGGGTTTGCAACCGGTGTTCCTATCAGGGCTTCCTCAAGCGGCCCCCGCCGGCCGGCACTATCTCTGGGTGAGAGATTCCATGCCGAAGGGGTAACAATCCGGTATGCCTCGATACGGCGATTTTCTACCCGCAACCAGTGGGCCAAGGGTCCTCGCATAGCATCAGTCATACCTACTCCCTCGCCGCTAAGTGGAAGTGGATCCAGCCAGTTGATTGTAGGTTGATCCGGAATCAGTTCCCGCAGCCAGTCGTTTAGCAGTACAGTCATCTCTCGCGCTTCTATGGCACGCGCTATCAGCCTGTCCATCACTGAAATGCCGTTTTTGTAGATTCCGTTCAACCACATCCGAGCTAAGGGGCCGCCTTCAAAAGCTCTGTTTTCATAGCGCGGCGCTTTAATCCAGGAATAAGCTTCTTCCTTGGCTGGTGCCGGTTTGCTTGTTTGCGCCAGCGGTTTTTGCACATCTTCCTTGTCTTGATACCAGGCGTGGCGGATATCCAGGCTAATTTTTTCCGCGTCATAACCTTTTTGAGTTTCTTTCTCGAGAAGAAGGCCTGCCGTAAAATGTTTTTGATGATCATTGTTCGCAAACGGGAACATGCCAAATGAAAGAAGATTCCCATAACCTTTTCCGATCATGTAATAGTCCGGATAGTAGCGGGCGATATCTTCAATATCGGGCAGCAGTTTATCGTTGATAAACCGAGATAATTCACCGATTAGAGCCTGAAAACGGATTATTCTGTCAGTGAGCACAGCTTCTGTTACGCCTCCGGCTACAATGCTTTGCAAATGGGGCGCTTTGCCGCCAAAGGTGGCTACCGCCTTATGAGCCAAGGAACTTGTTTCCAGAGCCGTCAGATAATTCTCCTGAATTCGCGCTTCAGTCTCAGGCGGCAGCCGTAAGTCAAGCTCACTACGTTTGTTACCGGGTGCATTTTTTGGTGCGCTGATATAGTCAGGAATAGCAAGCAGGTAGATGTGTCGAATATGGTTTTGAATCAGATCTGCACCAAGGATAAGGTTTCTTAAAATTTTACCGTTGTGTGGCACTTTAATCTTAAAGGTTTTTTCCAGTGTAAGTGCGGCCGCGACCGCATGCGCAGACGAGCAAATACCGCAGATTCTTTGAGTAAGGTAGACGGCATCATGCGGTGAGCGTCCTTTTAAGATGTTTTCAAAGCCGCGGTAAAGAAGGCCGCTGCTCCAAGCATCAGTAACAGTGCCATGATTAATTTCTACCTCTACCGACATGTAGCCATGCACTCGAGTGAGGGGGTTCATGCGAATTCTTGGCATCAGAGACTCCCTGTATCTTTAGAGTTTATTTTTTCTGCGCAGAAACCTGAACGGGTTGAATAGTGCCAGTATTTTCCTGCGTTTTAGCGGTCGATTGGTTTGCCGTAACTGCTCGACATCCCGCAGCAGCTTATCTTGTCCTTTTTCGAGGCGTGCTATCACTTTGCTTTCCGCTAACTGTTCCTCTTTGATTGCTTCTAATTCATTTTTTATGGTCTGAGGTGAAGCAGACAATTCAGTAGAGGCAGTCAGCTTTTCAGCTAATCGGCCGGAGAGCAAGCCGGCGGCAAAATGGCTACCAATACCAAGTGCTGTGACAGCGCCTACTCCTTTAGCCACACTCATGGCAGTAGTTTTTATCCCAGGAGGGATATCGATATCAGGAGAAGGTGAGAAGAATGGGGATGTGCCGCCGTCTGGGAAATCGGGTGCGGCGCAGCCAATGCAAGGATTGTTGGCATTGATGCACCAATTTACAGCATCATTGAATTTCCTTGTAGAGCAATCAGCATGAGTAATAGGTCCTTTGCAACCAACCTTTAATAAACAGCCGGACATGCCAGGGGAATCGGCAAAGTCACCGTTATAAAAATGAAAGCGGCGTGGGCAGATATCATGTATTAGCTGCCCAAAAAACATGGTGGGCCGATGATAATGGTCGACTCGAGGCAAGCCGTATAAAATGGTATGCACCAGTGTGCCGACGATCCAGTCAGGGTGAGACGGGCATCCGGGTACATTGATAACCGGTTTTTGTTTGACAATTTCCCAGACTCCTTTTGTGCCTGTAGGGTTGGGGTTAGCCTTTGATGGTCCGCCAAATGCGGCGCAATTTCCTACTGCCAGCACGACTCGGGCTGCTTCAGCCACATCGATTATCAGTTTTCCGGCATCTAGCTGTTTTCCGTTTCGTTCTCCGATAATCACAGCTTCAGGCATGCCCACGGGAATGCCACCCTCCACTACGAGAATGAATTGGTCACGGTATTTTTCCATTGTAGTAAAAAGGATATTCAGCGCTTCTTGATGCTGAGCCCACATTAAAAGCGGGCTGTAACGGAGATCGATGATTTCTTCCAGTACAATGCGCAGAGAGGGATCTGCACTATTATCTAAAGAAATGGTATCACCGGTGCAAGAAGTTCCTTCAAGCCAAAGAACCGGCGGTTTGCCGCCGGGAAGCAGACGCAGCGCTTCCGCAATATCCGGCAGAAGCAATTGGGCTAGGCTGACAGAGGCGGCAGAATGGAAGCAAAACTGTAAAAACCTACGCCGTGTGAGCAATGACTGTTCCTCCTGCAGAGAATAGGAGAGGATACCTCCCGCTTCTGGATTAGTTTTTCTATTTCTCTGATATTTATAATTGGTTTGCTGCATAAATATTGAAACAGGTGATTTAATGTTTATTATTTGCCTGTTTCTGGGTTTAATGCTCTTCCTTGGCGGTCTAAAAGTTATGTCGGCAGGTCTCACACAATTGGGCGGTTCCCCATTTGTGCTGGCAGTGCGTCACTTGACTGCTCATCGCAGCGCAGCTTTTCTGGTAGGTGTCTTGTTTACAGCTTTCACACAGAGCAGCTCCTTGGCAACGGTGATAGTGGTCGGCATGGTTGATGCCCGGATCATTAACCTAAGAGCTGCTATTGCAGTGATTTTGGGGGCAAATGTTGGCACAACATTTACTGGTCAACTGGTATCTTTTCGCCTCTATGACTATGCGCCACTGCTGCTTGCGGCTGGTGCAATACTTTTTCTAATTCCGCAAAAAGGAAAAGAAAAAATAGTCGGACGTGTATTGTTCGGATTGGGTGTTTTGTTGTCCGGGCTAAACATGATGAGCAGCATTCTTGCGCCGCAGGCTGAGAAGGCTTGGGCTAGGGAATTTTTGGAGATGGCGGCAACTAACCCGAGTATTGCCATATTAACCGGAGCGGCAGTCACAGCAATTGTGCAAAGTTCCAGTGCGGTGATGGCGTTAACTATAGCCTTAGCCGAGGAAGGTGTTCTCTCGCTTGCTGCCGGACTTGGGATTTTAGTAGGAGCAGATGTTGGCACTTGTGTAACTTCATTGTTGGCCGGATTAGGAGCCGGAGTTAACGCCCGCAGAGCGGCTGCGGCACATCTTATTTTTAACTTATTTAGTGTGGCAATGGTTCTGCCGATTTTTCAATTATTTATCAGTGTAGCGGTCGCAAGCGCTGACACAGTGCCTCGACAGTTGGCTAATGCGCATACTATCTATAATTTAGGTGGCGCCGTTTTGTTGATCATTTTTCTTTCGCCGTTTCAGTTGTTGATTGAAAGGTTGATAATGCCGGAAAGTACTGTGAAAAGGAGGATATTAGTCAAGTTCGGCGAAATCATAAAAAAATGGTTTAAATAAATTTGCGGAGGCATTGATGGGCAACTTAGAAGGGATTTTACTCGGGATCTTGCAAGGTTTTACAGAATTTTTGCCGGTGTCAAGTTCGGGACACCTTGTGATAGCACAGGATTTGCTCAATGTTAAACAGTACGGAATATTGTTTGAAGTGATGGTCCATTTTGGAACACTATTATCGGTACTGTGGGTGTTCGGTTCAGATATCATCCGCATTGCTACCCGCTTTACGAGAGAAAAACAGGAACGTCATTTTGCTTTCATGTTATTATTAGGGATAATTCCTACCGGCTTGATTGGTTTCTTTTTTAGGGATCTATTTATTGGTTTCTACGAATCTGCACTTAAAACAGGTTTTATGTTGTTGATAACCGGGTGCATCCTGTATGCTATTCCCCTCCTTAAACCCGGTGTAAAAAACGAACAAACGATTAGCATATACGATGCGTTGATCGTCAGCGTAGCGCAGGGGTTGGCCATTATCCCCGGTTTATCCCGTTCCGGATTTACGATCACAGCCGCTCTGTGGCGCGGCATGGATCGGGAAACAGCCGTGCGCTTTTCTTTCTTAGTAACAATTCCGGTGATTCTCGGTGCTACTCTATTAGAGCTGAGTGAATTGAGCGCAGCTGGTTTTTCCGGTTTTTCCAGCGGAATTATCTACGGAACTATTGCTGCCTTCATAACCGGTATCTTTTCGATTAAGTTATTTGTCAGATTGTTAAGAGCCGGCCGGTTTAAATTTTTCGCATATTATTGCTGGTTTGCAGGTACTGCCACCATTATTTTCAAACTTGCCGGTTATTAGGAATGAAAGAAGATCCGGGGTGTTTTATGCCTGTGCATGAGATGAGAGATGAGATGAGGCAGCAAATTAAAGCTGTTTTTATTCTAGCCCTGGCTGTGCTGGGGTTTGCCGCATTATTGTTCCCCCGGCAAACGGGTGAGGTTGGCAGTTTTTTTAATAATGTCTTGCGGATGCTTACAGGAGAGATGGCACTTGTTGTTCCCGTGCTGCTGGTCGCAAACGGTATCCAGTCAATTTTGCCTTGGAAAATACCGAAACTAAAGCAAAGAATTGGAGGCATTCTGCTTTTTTTCTTGATTCTATTAGTCTACGCTCACCTGGCGAGCATGGCGCAAAAGGTTGAGTTAGTCTTGGATAACGGCATTTTCAGGGCCAGCTTGCAGGTTGGACTTGCCCAGCAGGGCGGCGGTGTCATCGGTGCGCTCTTGTCGGTGTTGCTATATTTTTTGTTTCGTGATTTAGGCAGCAAAATAATCCTGGGTGCTGCTTTGATTATTGCTTTTCTGTTGGTGACTAATATTTCTCTTACTCAACTTTTGCAAACGGCTTATAAGATAGTCAGTTTCTGTGCGGGGTTAGTCTATCGTGGTTGCAAAGCAATCGGACTATTTTTTCGCCATGTTTTTTCCTCTGAGCAAACGGAGGAAGAAGCAGAGGATGAGGAAGCTGCTGCGGAGGCCCTAGTGCCGGGAAAAGGCAAGAAAAAGGCTAAACAGGAGTTTCTGGTCGAAAATGATAAGCAGATCGAGGAAAAACATACTCCCCAATTGGCGTCTGTCATCCGCTTTCCGCAGCGGGAACAGGAAACGGTCAGTGCCGGAAGCACCTTTTCCGGCTTACCTGAAAATTCGGACAACCCTTTGGTGGTTGATGTTAAGGAAAAGGAAACGGCTGCTATTGCCAAGCAGCCGGCAGAGAGTGATTATTGTTTGCCGCCGCTGACGCTTCTTGCAAAAGTTCCTAAGCACAAGGATAGTCAGCAAGCGAAAAATATTGCCGAGCGGACAAAAATATTAGAACGTACCTTAGAAAGTTTCGGTGTGAAAGTTCGGGTTACCGCAGTTCAGACCGGTCCTACCGTCACCCGTTTTGAAATCCAGCCGGAAATAGGCGTAAAAGTAGCTAAGATTGTGTCACTGGCAGACGACTTGGCCTTAAATTTAGCCGCATCCGGCGTGAGAATTGAAGCGCCAATTCCAGGCAAAGCGGCAGTAGGTATTGAAGTGCCAAACAAAGTGATTGCTCCTGTCTATTTGCTGGAAGTGTTGGAGGACGAGCAGTTCACACGAGCCAACTCTCCGCTTACTATCGCTCTAGGTAAAGATATAACCGGAACACCTATTCTTGCTGACTTGATGAAAATGCCGCACCTTTTAATTGCCGGGTCCACCGGTTCCGGAAAAAGTGTCTGCATTAATGTACTTATCGCCAGTATTCTCTTTAAGGCACGTCCCGAAGATGTAAAGTTTGTGATGATTGATCCCAAAGTGGTGGAGTTAAATGTTTTCAACGGCATCCCGCATTTGTTAATGCCGGTGGTGACAGAGCCTAAAAAGGCATCGTTGGCCTTAAGGAGTATGCTTAAGGAAATGGGGATACGCTACGAGTTGTTTGCTAAAGAGAATGTGCGGGATATAAACAGTTACAATGAACGCAAGCGTTTACAGAACCAGGAACAGGCAAAATTACCTTATATTGTTGTGATAATTGATGAGTTGGCAGATTTGATGATGGTGGCGGCCGTCGATGTGGAAGACTCCATCGCCCGACTGGCGCAAATGTCACGCGCCGCCGGTATCCACCTTGTAATAGCAACACAGCGTCCATCGGTGGATGTGATAACCGGTGTAATTAAAGCAAATATTACTTCCCGCATTGCTTTTGCTGTCTCGGCACAAGTTGATTCTCGTACCATCCTTGATGTGGGTGGCGCGGAAAAACTGTTGGGACGAGGCGATGCGCTGTTTCACCCTATCGGTGCAGCCAAGCCTTTTAGAATACAAGGAGCTTTTATTAACGAGAGAGAGTTAACCGGACTGCTTGAATTCATTAAAGACCAGGGTGGGCAGCAGTTTACAGAGACGCTGTTTCCCGAGGAAGAAGCCGAAGCAGATTTTTATGAAGAAGACGAGTTATTCTTTGAAGCAGTTATGTTGATTGCCGAAGCCGGTACGGCGTCGATTTCCTTATTGCAGCGCAGACTGCGTATCGGGTACACGCGGGCTGCCCGCCTTATTGACGATATGGAGCGGCGTTGCTTTGTCGGCCGGTTTGAAGGCAGCAAGGCGCGTGAAGTTTTAATCACGCCTGATCAAGCGAGAAATCTTCTTTCCAGTGGAGAAGCTCACTAAAAACAACTAAGTAAGGACGGGGTGAGAGCATGCGGGAAATAGGCCAGGTTTTGCGTCAGGCTCGTGAGGAGAAGGGAATGACGCTGGAACAGGTTTCAAGCAGAACAATGATCGCGAAGAAATATTTACGTGCGCTGGAAGAAGGAGATTTTAATCTTTTTCCTGGTGAAGTATATTTAAAGGGTGCTCTGCGAAAGTATGCGGCAGAGCTGGGACTGAATCAGGAAGGACTGCTTTCACGCTACGGAGGCGTCAGTGAGATTGAGAAAGCGGAAAAAAGTCAGCAGGAGCCGGTAAAACAGCAGAACAGACCGGCAACAAAGACCAGAGTTCAGCCTGCCCAAGTTGTGCGGAGTACCAGGCGCTTGAATAAACGCCGGTTTGCGATGGTCTTGATAATTTTTGCCTTGTTGGTTGGGGGAATCAGAGTTATCAGCACTCTTGTTGCTCCCGAACCGCCTCTGGCACATGAACAGCCGCCTGTTAATGAGAATGGCGTTGAAAATATTTTGCCGTCTGTACCGGCGGAGCCGGAACCGGAACCGGAACCGGAACCAGAGCCGCAGCCGGAATTGCCGCAAGTGCGTGTGGAACGAGACATATTGGATCCGCTACAACTTAGGGTTATAAATGCGGACGCCATAGAGGTGGTTTTATCATTTACCGAGCATAGTTGGGTAAGGGTGCATACCGACGGTGTCCTGCTGTTCGAAGGCACTTTTGGCGCAGGGGAAAGCCGTTCACTGACAGCCTCAAAAAGTGTGCGCGTGCGCACAGGAAATGCTTTGGGTACAAAGATGTCAATAAACGGTGAAATGATTGAACTGCCGCAATACAGGAATCCGGCCACATTGGAAATCAGTAATGCCGGATTTGAGTAGAAGACCATGTCTCCACAAAGATGGGGCACCATCGGAAGGATTGAGAATAATCCTTTTTAGGGTGCCTTAAATTTTATTTTAAACTTTGCCCTCACCCTAACCCTCTCCCGGAGGGAGAGGGGAAAGTTGACTTTTTTTTGCGCCGTTAATTATATGAGGGTTAAGCTGCCGTCGCAAAGGGTAGACTATAGTTCTCACTGACGCTTTCCCGATAAAACGGACACTCCGGAGTTAGGAAAGCTCCTTTAATCTCATGATTACGTCTAATTTCAGTTTTTCTAATTTATTATCAAGCTGTCGATGCCACTTTATGGTATCCACAGCCCGCCTCAAGGGTTTGTGTAGATCCAGGCCGTAAAGGGTCTTCGGCTGGACCTTCGATGAACGCCACTTTAGAGCGGCGCCCTTAACAGACACGAGGGGGG